>DATATP010000001.1:0-5713 GCA_036268715.1 Rhizomicrobium sp.
TCATGAAGCCGGGCGAACAGCGCGTCGGGATCATCCTTGAAGGACGTCATGGCGTCGGCGTCCAGCACAAGGGCAGCACCGCTCTCCAAGGCCGCCATCACCAATTCGCGGGTTTCACCACCGACCCCCAGGCCCGGCCCCAACGCCACGGCATTGAACCGCTTGTCTGCGAGCAGGTTCGCCAGCCCGGAGGCGCCGTCGAAAGGCTTGACCATGATGGCTGTGAGATGGGCTGCGTTGACCGCTACGGCCTCCGGCGGGGAAGCAACGCTCACCAGACCGGCGCCGATCCGCAATGCGCCGCGTGCGGCCAGACGGGCCGCGCCGGTGGCGTGGGCGGGGCCGCTCACCACCACGCAATGACCGCGCGCATATTTATGGCCTTCGAGTTTGGGCCAAGGATAAGCCCATAAGTCGGGCGTGTTCTCGAACAGGCTCGATTTCGCGGCCTCTGCCGGGAGGCCGATATTGGCGACGATCGTCTCGCCGCAAAGAAGGCGGCCGGGCAGCAGCAGATGACCGGGCTTCTTGCGGAAAAAGGTGACGGTCAGATCCGCCTTCGCCACCGCATCGCCAAGCGGTTTGCCGGTATCGCCCGACAAGCCGCTGGGCACATCGACGGCGACGACCGGTGTTGCGCCAAGGGCCCGGATCACATCGCGCGCCGCGCCCTGCAGGGGCCGGTTGAGGCCCGCCCCGAACAGCGCGTCGACCACCAGCGCCGCGCCGTCCAGAGCGGCGGGTGCGAGCGGCACGCTTTCGCCGTTCCACTTCGCGGCCATCGCTTCCGCATCGGCTTTGTGCCCGCCATCATGGGCGGCGCGAACGATAAAGCCTTTCTCTTGCAGCAGCCGCGCCGCGACGAAGCCGTCGCCGCCATTGTTGCCGGGGCCGCACAGTACGGTGGCGCGGCAGGGCTGGAAGTGAGACGCGATAATCTCGGCGACCGTCCGGCCCGCATTTTCCATCAAGGTGAGGGACGGCGTCCCGCGGGCCACCGCAAACGCATCGGCGATGGCCATTTCGGCCGTGGTGAGGACTTCATGGGTCATTGCGATCCAATGGCTAAATGTCTGATTTCGGACCGTCGCCCAATTGAAGGCGCGGCATTCCGGGTACCGTGATTGAACGCATTATAACTCTGCACCCGACTGGGGAATAAGTTGTAATGTTGCGCCCATGGTCAATTCGAACGACAGCCGGTCCGCGCGGATCGCAATCGTCGAACGGCACATCCGCCTGGAGAATGAGCGCGACCTGGAGGGCGTTCTGCGCACCTTCGGCAGTTCGGCCTGCTATGACGACGAGGCCTGGGGGGAGCACTATGAGGGACGAAACGACGTCCGCCTGTTCTACGAGCAGATCCTGCATGCCCTGCCCGACATGGAAATCCAAGTCCGGCGGCAGCATGTGAGCGACGAGGCGATCTTGGTGGAGACCGTCGTTCGCGGCACGCATCTTGGTGAATGGCGCGGTCTGCCGGCAACCGGCCGGCGTGTGGAGTTCGCGCTCTGCGGGGTCTACACATTCGACGGTGACGATCTGCTGGCCGGTGAACGGATCTATTACGACTGGGCCAGCGTGCTGAGGCAATTGGGGGTCTTCCACGAACCGCATCGGCTGCCGGGACGAATTGCAATTCTCGTCACGCATCCGGTGACGATCCTGCGGATGCTGGCGAGGAAGCTTTTGAGACCAAAGTTGATCTAATTCAATTAATTCGCGCCCACCCGCCCTGCCGGCAGGAATTGAACGCGTTGATGGGCCGACGTGCCTACTGCAGCAAAAGCCGATTTACGTACCGGTTTTCTCCCGAGGAAATCGGCAGTTTGAGCGGGTCGTAGCGGAACGCATAAATGGGTAACACCGAATATTGCACTTGAAGAATCAACCTCGGCCTGGTGAGGGGCGGCATTCCGCAATGGATGCCGAACGTATCCGCGAGAAAAGTTGTGCCTCTTGGCCCAACCACCGTCTCGATGGTTTCCGCTCCATACTCTTGTTCCAGTTGGACCGAAGAATACGGCAATGCCCTCAACCGAGACGATGTGCAATGGGTCCGTTTTACATAGCGGTGCGGACCCGATTCGTGATCGACATCGGTCAGATAGATAAATGCCTTCATGAACCGCCAATCATCGACATCGCGGTGAAATATCTGAGTGCCGTCCAGCCGCGATGGCTTTGGAAACGACCAGCGCACGCCGATGCTGGAAATCGTGGGCGTGCATCCCAGATAATTTCGCGCAATTGTGAGGAGAACCGGAGAATTGGCAAAGTCCCGCACGACCTGGCAGTCTAAAAGCGTGGACAAGGGATAAGCGGCCATCGAGCACTGGATTCGTGCTTCGTCCAAAGAAACAAGCTTTCCCTCCGGACCGACCAGCGGTTCGCAATTCAAACGAGCCACCAGCAGGTCCACCTCTTCGGACGAGAGGACGGGGTCCAATCGCGCCAGTCCGTCGCGCTCCAATTCCTGCAGCGGCCGTTCAATCGGCGATAAGGAGCGGTACAGCGACGGGTCGTCGTGCAGCCGGTTGACCACAAAACCTATGGAGCGGGCCACCGCTTCCCGGACAGGGGGCGTCGTCGCCAGGCGCTGGGCATAGTAAAGTGCAGCCTTCAGCGGTTCGAATCCAGTACCAGGCCGCAGCCGAGCATACGGGTGCATAGGAGCTCCGATTCTGCAACAAATGAGCGGCCCGACGCTTCGACCAACGCTACGCCCACACCTGAGACAGCCGTCGTCGCCAAGGTTAATTTACTATGTTTTGTGAGGACTTGCGAGTCTCACCGGTCTTGCGGTTCCCATCAACCGGCAAAGGTGGAACTTCGATATGGCGCCCAGGGCGCGGAATCGAACCCGAGTACCTGAAAGCGATCGCGTAGGGTCGAACTGGAAAACTCGATGGCGGCTGGGGACGTTCGCCACATGGCCGGAATTTCAAAGACTTACTCGCCGAACCGATGCATTTTGAGCCATGCCCATTCCGTAACGGAGACGGGTGGTACGCATTCCATCCGGCGCGCGGACTGAAGGGCATGCGTCGTCGCAGCCGGTTTTTACGCCGGTAGATTTATGCAGCGTCATTCTTGGCGGCGGGACTATTTCTGCATTTGGCGCCTTCGCGCTTGTCTTTGCCCATGCCTTGTCGGTTGTGCTTGGGGTCCAGGCAACACCAATTGCGCGCAAATATTTGAATCGCGTCCATTGCTGTATTGGGGGCGATATTCTGCGCCATTTATCTGTCTCTCTGGATCGTCTCCAGCGTTTCCTTGGTCTGCGCGCTGGGTCAAGGCATCTCGAATACCACCCGACGAAATGACCGCAATGAGTGGACGCCTTACCCAATCCAGCACAACGCCAAAGAAAACATGTGATGCAAGAGCGAATACGTGGTCGCGCCCCTTGATTTTCGGAGGCGGCGGTCCAAGACCTAAGATCGGGACCGCCATCTCATCGCAGAAGAGCCACGCAAGCATCCCGAACGCCACTCCCCGAGTGGCCATAAAACGGGGAAATATTTTGCCTACAATTAGGTAGCGGACCACATCCGCAGGAGATTGTGATACACGCCGAGCAATTGCTTCGATGATTTGCGGGCCGGCGCACAACTGCTTAATTCCATGATGACATTGTCGAAGTCATAGAGGAGCTGCCGCTGTCTCTCATCCGACACCAGGCTTTGGATCCAAAAATAGGATACGATGCGCGAGCCATTGGCTACGGGTTCAACCCAATGCCGGGTGCAAGCAGGATAAACCATCATATCACCTGCCGGCAGTTTGATCTTCGAGATATTGAATCTGTCCTCGATGGAAAGTTCACCGCCCTCATAATCTTGGCGCTTCGAAAGGAACAGAGTGGCAGCCAGATCGCACCGCATCCAGCCGAGTTGCGCGCTACTTAAATCCATCAACGCGGCATCGTTGTGAGGCCCATAATGCTGCCCCGCTGTGTAACGGCTGAAGAGGGGTGGGCAGATTTTCGCAGGAAGAACGTTGGATATAAAGCTTGGGATAGCCTTGAGCTGTCGCTGAATCCGCTCACTCCACCCTCGCACGATTGGATCGTCGAGGCGCGGCTCCATATTGTTATAAAGTCTCGGTGTACTAACACCTGCACTGTCCCGCCTGTCGTGCCAAGACGAATTTTGCAGAGCGGCGACGCATTGGGCTGCTTGATCAGAGGAAAGAACCGATTTGACGTGAAGAAGCATTTCGCACTTTCAGCGGTCCTGTGCAACGGGGCGGTTATCGTCACATTGCGTCATTTCCAAATCAACGCCGCTCATTCTCGAGTAGCAATATACCGGCCTGGGCAAGCGCAAGAACGCTTTTCTGTAGTCTGGGGGCGTCACTCTCGCTTTGCAATTTCTGGCAGAGCGCACCGAACGACACGTTTTTGTCGTTCGAAAGCATCCCGAGGGCTGGAACCAGGCTCGCGGGACAAGCCCACAATGTGCCGGACGACCGAAACTTCGCAATCTGGCCATCTTCTTCGATTTCAAACGACAGCCGGTTCGATGCCGTGAGACGGATTTCGGTCGCGGCACTTATAGGACAGTTTTGGTCGTATGGTCCCCATGGCAAGCGTATCCGCGGCCGGCCCCGGATATCCGCTTCCCACTCCTGCCAGAATTTGTGTAGAACCTCGCTATCGAGTGTTTTTAAAATCTGCTCGCGTAGAGTCTCCACATAGGTATCGCAGGCGACCCTGTCGTGGAGATGCGGCACGTTCATGCGGATTTCGGCATTACGGCGCAATTTACCTACGATCCAGCCTAGCAGGTTAACCCCGTGGGGCGGAACAGTTGTGATCGTGAGATGCAAACTCGGTTCGTTTAGGGGATGCGCAATATGCCACCATCCGCGCGGTATATAGATCACATCTCCATCTTCAAGAATTCCCTCCCAAAAGGGAGCGCCAGCGGGGCGAACCGGCACTTCAATATCGTCCTGCAACGGATGTAACCGCGTCGGTGAATAAATCCGCCATTTCTTGCGCCCGGAAACCTGCAAGACGATGCTGTCCTGAGCATCCCAGTGCAAATCGAAGCCATGTTGATCGCGCCAACCCGCGTACAAATTGGCGTAGGTTCCGACTTGAAGCGCAGCCTGAACGGCAGCGCAAATGCCGTTCACCGGAGATGCCAACTCATCAAAGTAGTCGAGCACCATGCTGGCACCCTGAGCCAAGCACGTTATCAGCTTACCGGAGTCCAGCCTTGGCTGTCCTCCCAAGCCGGCAACCATATACCGGTGCGCCTCGAGCGATCTGCCATTCTGACTTAATCTAAGTCGCGGAGGGCCAATACGGTGCTGTTCCAAAATACTGCTTAAGACATCCCAAGGCACCAGAGCTGTGAAACGGCCGGATTGTCCAGGAAGATATGCAAACGACCTGCCCCAATATTCGGCACGAAACCGTTCCCGCGAGAGTGGAGCAATGAGTTCGTCGAATTCGATCATCAGCAGAACAAGCCAACCCCGCGAGCGGCCGACCATACGACTCCGTACAGATTGGCACTCAAGGACGCATCATAACAAATCGATCCGGAATACATAGCCACTGGAGGGACTGTCGCCGACCGGCCAGCCTGGATGATACCCCGCATCCACCCCGATCAACGCGCCATTGTGATATTCCAGCCCATGCGGATCGCAAGCGCCGGGCACAAACGATACAAGCTCGAGCAGATCGCCGGTCACC
>DATATP010000002.1:0-6042 GCA_036268715.1 Rhizomicrobium sp.
GGTGACCGGCGATCTGCTCGAGCTTGTATCGTTTGTGCCCGGCGCTTGCGATCCGCATGGGCTGGAATATCACAATGGCGCGTTGATCGGGGTGGATGCGGGGTATCATCCAGGCTGGCCGGTCGGCGACAGTCCCTCCAGCGGCTATGTTTTCCGGATCGAGCTGTTATAGATCGCAATTCTGCGAACGGATAGCAGCATCACTGCGACACGGCGCGCGTGGCGGTCCCCGGCCTCACATTCTCCTGATAGAAGTGCAGGTTGGCGCTCGCCGTGCCGGAGTTGGGTAATCCAGTACGCGCGATCACGGCAATACGGGTCCCGTTTGCGGTGCCGGTCGGCGTGGGGCGGTGCCAGCGCCCGGTTGGGGCGAATACGACGTCGCCCTGGTTGGCGGTGAACAGCGGCACGCCCTCGATGAGAAAATTCACCTTGCCGTCGAGGATGAACCACCATTCGTCGAAGCTTTCATGGAAATGGCCGAAATCGGTCGGCGGCGGAGTGGCCACCGGTTTGGCCGGTCCGGCGCTTACGCCGGTGTGATCGTCAAGGATTAGGCGTCCCGATTTTCCCGCACCCAGGACATCCTTATAGAAATCGACATAGACCTTGTTATTGGCGTCATAGGAGCCTTTGCCGGTGTAGGTCGCCTTGACGTATTTGATCCCGGGAATGGGCGTGGGCGTTTCGGAGAGAGGATATATCGGCGCCTGATTGGGTGGCCGTACTTCGAATCGCAGAGACGGTTCATCGCCGACTGTTTCCATGCTGTATGGGATTCGGAACGGCACCTCCACCATGAACCCCTTGGTCGCGACGAAGGGCTCCTGGCCTTCGATGTTGAAACGGATTTTGCCGGACTGGATGAACCAGAATACGCGGTCGTCGGCATAGAAGACCGTCTTGGTCTTTTCGCCAGGCCCCATGGAAATATACTGGCCGATGAAGTCCCGCGTCTTGACCAAGGTCTCGGTCCAATCGCTCTGCCCCTTGTGTTTCGCAAGAAGGTCCGAGAGCCGCCAGATGGGGCGGTTGGGCGCGATATAGGGTGCAGGTGTTTCCGGCTTCGGCGCCCAGGCCTCGAGCGTCGGTAAAACCGGCCGCCGCGGACGGGCGGTTGGCTGTGCATCCTGGGCGGATGCACCCGATGCGGCAACCAGCCCTATCAATGCGGCACGGACAACGATACGTCCTGTCGTTCTCCCGACGATCGATGAAATGCCCGCTGCGATGGACACGCTAAAGGCGCGCCGCATATCCTGTCCCATCAATTGGTCTCCCCTTGTCCGCCAAGCGATATCCGACAGCCGCTCAGACGATTATTGTGCGAGACATTAGCCCGGCTTGCGCGGGCGGAAAAGCAGGAATGACTGGCGGCGTTGTGGTGGCGCGTATCGCATGAGAAGATTGTATCCGGAACTGCCGGGAACGATGAAGCGACCGCAGGATGATGCTTTCGCAGATGCAGCGTGACGCCATCGCGCAACGCGACATGGCCTGGTTGCCGCTTCCGCTGGAGATGGGCAGCTCGCCCCATTCGATGGCTGCCCATCTGCGCCATACGGCGCGGTTGTTGCGAAATAGGCACCTGGATTCACCTTGTTCGGAGGCCATGAGGCACTTGACAGGCCTTTTCGAGCGCAGCGTTCAACCGGCGCAACGGCTGGGGCTTGCCTGTCGCTCGGGCTGTGCATACTGCTGCAAGCAGCCTGTCACGCTTTTGGCGCCGGAGGCGTTCTTTCTCGCTTCGCAGATCCGGGGCCGTTCAAACCAAATTGCAGCTATGGCCGATGCCGCGCATGCGTTCCGCGGCCTTGCTTGGGATGGACGATGGCACGGGGCTCTGCCCTGTCCTCTGCTTGAAGAATCGGCCTGCACGGCCTATTCGGCACGGCCCTTTTCCTGTCGGGGATTTGTCTCCCGGGATGTCGATGCGTGTCGCGTTTTCGAGCAATCCGGAAAACCGGTCGCAATGCCGCCGGACTTTGTTTCGGTTCTCTATGCCTGTCGCATGATCTTGGTCGCGGCCATCCGGCTGGCCGGCCTGAAGGACGAAGTCTTCGAGATGAATGCTGCCGCCACTGTTGCCCTTGCAGGTAACGATGTCGAACGGCACTGGCTGCAGGGCAAAGCAGTCTTCAAGGATCTCGAACGCGGGCCGCAGCCGCCGCCCCAATTTGAAGCGAACATCCAGAAGATGATCGCCTTCGTCGCGCCGACGGTATGAGACAGCGGCGGCGCTGGCACCGCCGCTGTAAAGCTCAATCTACCATTTCTTCTGCAGTCCGATGGAAACCAGACGACCGATCGGGCTGGCATTATACTGATCGTAGCCTGTCGTATAGGTGTTGAAATTTCCGAAGCCGGAATCATGGAAGGGCGGATTCTTGTCCATGATGTTGTGGATGCTCAAGATGAGCCTGGTTCCCTCCGTCCAGCCATAGAGCCAGTTGGACGGCATGTCGTAGGTGGCGTAGAGATCGAAGGTGACGTTCGCCCCGATACGCTCGAATCCCCCCGCCGGATAGCCATCGGGACTTTGTGCGGTGGGCAGATTGAACGGATAGTTGGTGTTCAGATACCAGTAGGCGCTGGTGTAGTTCATCGCCAAATCCATATTGAACGGGTCCATGTGCCAATTGACATCGGCGCGGCCCTCGAACTGCGTCGCCTTGATGGTCGAGGTCTCATTGTGCCCATTGAGATAATCCTGCCGTGGCGCTGTCGAGCCTGCCGGACCGCCCTGCAAATCAAAGCGGGTCTTCTCCGTCCCCGCGGCGCTGACGACGAAATCGCCCAGATCGCCCATGGTGAAGGCATAGTGGGTATCGAAGTCCACACCGCTGGCCCAGATATTGAAGGCGTTCCGCCGGCCGGTGGTGGCGATATAATAAATGTTTGGCGGAAGATTGGTGGTCACCACGCCACCGGAATTGACCAGGGAGAGGACTTCGGGCGATTGGGGCGTCCAGCCGCCCGCCGGCGCCAGTTTGAACAGATCGTACAGGCCCGCCAGCGTCAGGTCGTTGGTCAGGGTGACCGCGGTCAGGCCGCCCAGGAATTTCACCTGCCAATAGGTCATGCTGAGGGTGTAGCCCTGCAAGGGCGACCAGATCGTGCCGCCATCCAGATCGAAGCCCGCGGAAGAAGTCTGGCCGGTCATGGGCTTCAGGTCCGGATTGCCGATGCTGGAGGTAACACCAGGCGTCGCAGCGCTGAAGGAACAATTGTTGGGGTTGGGACAAACCGAACCCGCATAGATCGAGGGATGCGTAGGCGGCACCGTAAAGGTCGCGGTGGAACTGGCAACCGAACCCTGCAAGGCGATGCTCAGATATTGCGGGTTGGGCGCGGTGAAGGACGTGCCGTAATTGCCACGGATATTGAAGCCGTCAAATACGCCCCAGGTGAAACTCATCCGAGGATTCCGCGTGGCGCCCACATCGCTATACTCGTCATAGCGGCCTGCAATGTCGAAATCCAGTTTGCGCACCAGCGGCACATCCATTTCGGGCGAAATTATCGGGACATAGAATTCCGCGAAGGCGGACCAGATCGTCCGCTTCAGAGGCACATAGAGAAGTCGGGCGCTGCTGTTGGTCGGGCCCGAACCGTTGCTGGTCACGTTCGCCGATGTTTCGTGGAACATGTAATATTCGCCACCCGTCGCGATCTTGAGATCGCCGGCCGGCAGGCTGAACAAGGGACCGTCGACCTTGACGCGCAAATTGTTCAAGTTGCTCTCGTCGTCATAGTCCGTGAAGTTGTTTTGCAACTCGTTGATGACGGTGGCGGATGTGAGGTTGCCCGGGCCCGCCGGATGCCATACATCCAGCGCATTGCCGGTATTGAGGGGGCGGGTGATCGCGGTGATGGTGCCGAGCAGATAGGTGTCCGACAGGGCGGTGGTGGTGCCCGTGGTGCTCGCCGCGCCGGTGGAATTGACTGTTCCATTGAGCGCTAGGTTGGCGCAGGCGGTGCAGAACACATTGGAGCTATGGTTGAAGGCCTGGTTCCAGCCGGCGAAATAATCCAGGTCCGCGGCCCAGCCACTTCCGATGTCATAATTGGCGGTGAAATTCGCCGAGGCCGTATGCTGGCCGAGCTTGTTGCGCACCGGCCCGATCATGTCCTGGGGACTCCAGCGCACGAACTCGCTCGATGTGCCGGTCGCGGAATTGTCCTGATAAAAGGGGTTACGAGAAGCGGTGCCTTCGGCTGGGCTCGACCCAGTGGGACCGAACGCGGTCGAGCTGATGGTGCCCTGCTGCGTCGGATTATAATTGACGCGGCTTGCGTAATTCAGATCCAGACCGAAATCGAGCTTGTCGGTAATGCGCTGGGTGAACTTGGCGAACAGGGCGTGCTGCGTGGCAGAAGGTTCAAGTCCGCTGACAGCCGCCTGATCGCAGATTCCGGAATTGGGATCGCCGGCCGTCGCCACCGCCGCGCCGGTATAGGGAGATGCATAGACGTTTGAGCTGGACGCGTTGTTCGGCGCAATCGTCGCAGGGCTGCACTGGTAGGTCTGAAAATTGGTGCCGCCCCGGCTGCGCAGGTCCTGGCTGCGCGAGAAGCTCCGGTCGCCCGCGGTCAGCAAGGAACTGGAATGATATTCATAGGCGAACAGGACAGAGCCACTCTCCCATTTATGTCCCGCCAGTTGGCTGATCGTGGTATTGGAATAGCCGCCGTCGGCAATGCCGTACTGCGCCTGGCTCAGGAAGCCTTCATAGTCGGTTCGCGTGACGAAGTTGATGACGCCCGCGACCGCGTTCGAGCCATAGATCGCCGAATCGCCATCGGCGAGCACATCGATGCGTTGAATCGCAATGCCGGGAATGATCCCCGGGTCCTCATAGCCGTTGGAAGGCGTGAAATTGTGCCCGTCTATGAGGACAAGGGTGCTTTGTGAGGAGGACGCGCCCAGATTGTGAATGGTCGGGGCGCTTTCGCCGGTGGACGAGTGGGAACTTTGCGCGAATTCTGCGCCGTCGTTGCCGAAGCCGGAAACCTGGGGAACATTCTGAATCAGCTGATCGGTAGAAAGTGCTCCGACCGTGTCTATCGCGTTCCGGTCAAGCGAGATGACATTCGCGCCCACGGGGGCGACGCCGCGGATACTGGTGCCTGTGACGACGACACTTTCGATCGGCTGATCTTGCGCCTGGGCGGCCGATATCGTGAGCGCCACGATTCCCGCAAGGGCCGAGCCGCACATGAGTCTTGAAATCAACAATGCCCGGCCGGCATGAGCGGCATGCAGCGGCTTTGTCGCAAAATTATTGGTCATGATGGTTCCCCGTATGAGTGGTTATTTCGTGCGCACGCCTAATCGTCGCGTGTTGGCGACACTGCACCGCGGGCGTAAACCCACAGACCAGGTCGACGTCAAAGCTTCAAAGTTCCCTTCTGGCCGCATCAAGTCTTCGCATCGGGTTTCGGCCCCGACAGGCGTTTTTATGTTCATGAATGATAGGTAACCGCGTGGGCCGAATCCAGGGAAAAATGCCGTTCTGACACCGGCATCATTCCGGAAGGCTGCGGATCATTTCACCCGCTCGACTCGGAATTCTGCGTTCGTCGAATTGAGCTTCAGATTGTAGCTGTCCCAAAAGCCATGGGAGATGATCACCCGATTGCTGGCCAGGTCGTCCTTGAATTTTGCGGTGCCGACATCGTCATTGAGTTGGCGCCAGATCTGGCCATTGTCCAGCACCATGGTGAACTTGCCCATGTCGTTGATGCTGAACCCTTCGATCGTGGCGCTGATGCGCTTGATCTTGGAGTCGGACCCGCGCCAGCCGAAGTCATGAAGCGATTTCGGTTTGGAACCTGTCTGTGCCGGGGAGCCGGCAGCGGCGCCATCGCGATGCGCCCAGTCGTAGCAGGCCAATCGCGCGCGCGGGTCGGAAATGTTAACGCACAGGGAGAGTGGATCTGACGTTTGTGCCAGCACCGGGCTGCCCGCAATTAAAAAAACGCTGAAACCCAGCGCGAAAGCGGCAGACCATCTCATGGCGGCGATGCACACAGAAGTTT
>DATATP010000003.1:0-36857 GCA_036268715.1 Rhizomicrobium sp.
TGGGCTCAGAATGGAAAACCACCTCCCATAAGGTTCGCGCCGTACACTTCCTATGTAGCGTGGGTTGAAGCCCTGTTTGTCTTTGCGATGCATGCAGGCGTTGTCACGACCAGGGCAACAAATAGGATCGATATCGAGTATCTGAAATACCTACCATTCACCCAAGTCTTCTCAAGTAGCGACCGCATACATGAGAAGCTTTTCTCTAGCGTAGCGAATAAGGGCCAAGAATTCATACCCGGTCCCGCACTCAAGTCAGCTTTGCGCGAGATGGCAGACTATTACGACTCACTTTCTGAGGGAGATAAGGCGCACGGATCGATAGTCTACGCCGATTTTCCGCCCGCACATTGGACAACGCATTTACGCAATTGTTTGACCGGCGCGATCCGAATTGGAGAAACGGGGCGAACCTTCCCGAGCCACCTCGCGACACATCGAAGGATGCGGAGATACTGGCGGAGGTGAAAGCTCGCATGGAATTCCTGAGAAAGAACGCTCGCTGACTATGACTCACCAATGCCAAAAAAGAATTGGGGTCGGAGTGAATTCGCGGCCGGTTGTCCGATCTTGACCTTGCGGATTGCTCTTTTGGCATCAACGCCATTCGACGCTTGGCCGCGTTGACGATCTCTGTTTTAAACCCTCACCCTCCTGCCGTGCGCTTGGACATCCGCCAGCCATACAGCATCGTCACATTGATGCGGCGGTTCTCATAACCTTGCCGGAATCGGATCACATCGGTTTCGTGAAACAGATCGGAATCGAACACCACGGCGCGGTTCGCGCGATAGGGGACCGTGATCGCCTGCGCGCCGGAGGTGCGTAGAAAGTCTCGCATCGCTGGCTCGTCATTGTTGTATTTCTTGAAATCCCATTCCAGCGGCGCGGCCTTGTCCCACACCACCAGCCCGCCATGCTCGGGATCGAGATTGGCGTCGTCCGGCGTGATCCAGAAATTGACATTCACCGCGGCGAAGTCGGCGTGCAGCTTGATGCCTTTGAGGTCGCTGTCATATTTGAACGCCCATAACTGCAGCAGCGGATGTCCGGCAAAGATGGCGGGATAGACCGATGCCAGTTCCTCGCCGATCTGGGCGAGCAGCGGGGCCGCGAAGCCGTGCTCCGGCAGCGCGCCGACATACCCGTCCGGGAAGGATTGGCGCCAGATCGTCGAACCCAGGCAATAACGCCGCATCGCTTCCAGAGCCGGCGCTGTCAGCAGATCGTCGATCACCACCAGTTGCGGCGCGCCTGTCTTCCAGGCCGCCATGATGGCCGGCGCATCGCTTTTCGGATTGACGGCGGCCCCCGCCAGCCGCTCGCCGCCTTCGATCCGTAGTTTTTCGATATCGAGGCTCTCGTCCTTCAGCCAGGCGCGCTGCTCGCTGTCGTGCCGAACTTTGTGTGCTGGGGCCGGGCCGGACGAGGGGCCTGCGTCATAGCGGCGATGCGCATGCGCCATGAAGATTTCCAGCGCCGTACCGGTACGCCCCAGTTCGCACAACACCCCGCCAAGATAGCGCCCGGCATCGGGATGATCGGGCTCCAGCGACAACACCCGGCGATAGCTCGCTTCCGCTTCCGAAAGTTTTCCGGTCTGCTCCAGCACATTGCCGAAGTTGAAATGCGCCTGGGCGAGATCAGGGGACGCCTTTGTCGCCGCCCGGTAATGCGTGGCCGCCGCGGCCAAATCCCCGCGCAGCTTGGCAAGATTGCCGAGATTGTTATGGGCTTGCGCGAAGTCGGGCTTGTGTTTCAGCGCGGCGCCCCATTCCGCTTCCGCCTCATTCAGGCGGCCCAGTTCCTTTAGCACATTGCCAAGATTAAAATGGGCGGCGGCAGAGTCCGGCTGCAGCGCAACCATCTTGCGGTAAAGCGCTTCGAGGCCCTCGCGATCTCCCATCGCCCGCAGCACCTGGCTTGCCACATTCCAGTATCGCGGCTGGTCGGGCCGCTTTTCCAGCGCCGCCAGCAAGTGCGGCACCGCTTCGGACAATTTGCCCTGCTGCGCCAGGGCCGCACCGAGATTATGGCGAATATCGGCATTGTCGGGATCGCGCGCCAGCAATTGGCGATAAAGTCCCTGTGCCGCCGCGAAACGGCCCGCGCGATGATGGGCGACCGCCTGCTGCAGCAAGGCCGCATGAAGGGGATCGGGAGAAGGATGGGACATCGCGCGCTTTTAGCACGCGGCCGCACCAAAGCCAGCCGGCGGGTTCACCGCCGCGTCAGTCAGACGAAATCGATCTCGAAAATATAGCCGCTCGACGGGCTGTGGGTGAGATCGAAGCCGGGAGGCCCGACCCCGGCGTCGCAACTGATCAGCTTGCCATTGTGCATCGCCAGCCCGTGCGGATCGGCGGTACCGGGCAGGAATTCCGCCGTCTCCAGAACCTTGCCGGTCGCAGCTTCGTATTTCACCAGGCCCGAGATGGTAGTGTGGGTCAGCTTGCCGCCCTTCATCACATAGCGATCCACATCGGAGCTGCCAGTCACCATCCAGATCGCGCCGCCGGTATGGGAGTCGTCCCAGGCGATGCCATGCCAGCGGTCGGTGGTGATGGGAATGATAAATTCCGGCTCCCAGCTTTTCGGGTCCACCCGCAGGATCGCCTTCAGCCGGTTGGCGACGATCCACAACTTGCCCGCATGCCACATCAACCCGTGGCAACCGCCGCCATTGTCGGCCGGTCCAAGGGGAATCTGGCGATGGGAGACGACCTTGGAATTCATATCGACTTCATAGATGCCCTCATCGCCGCCATTGGCGCCCATCCAGACATGGCCATTGCCATAGGCCATGCCCGACGTGTTGCTGGACGGCGTCAGCACCGTTTTGAGCAGCTTGCCATTCCAGTCGGTGAGCCAGCAGGCTTCGGGAATGTTCTTGCCGCTCTTGCCATAGCCTTGTGCTTTCTGCTCCGCGATCCACAGGCCTTCCGGCGCCACTGCGACCGCGTTGGGATAGCCGGGAGGCGCTTTGAACAGATTCCTCGTGGTCACCTTGCGGTGCGGCACCTCTTTCTTTTTCTGCGGGGGCGCCGCGCCAAGATCGGCGCCGACCTCTGCCGCCGAGGCGGCGCCCGCCAGGCCCAACCCCAGTCCAAGTCCAGCAAGAAATTCCCGCTTTCGAATTGTCATGTTCCCTCCTGTTCCGTTCGCCTGCCGGCGTTCCGCCGGAATGTCGTGAGGCGCGATCCGGCAGGACCGCGCCCCCGCGACAGTATGATGGAATCGCTTTGGCGACGAAGCCTTTCTTCAGAAGTCAGCCCGCAGGCCGAGCGAAATCAGCCGGCCGATCGGGTTGGAAACGAATGTGTTGATGCCGTTGCTGCTGTTGGAATTGCTGGGTACGGCATAATTGTAGAAGGGCGGCTGCTTGTTGAAGATGTTCTTCATATCCACATAGAGCTGGTCGCCCGAAAACAGCCCGCCGGGGAAATTATAGGCGACATGCAGATCGAAGGTGATGTTGGCGTTGACATGGTCGCCGCCTACCACCAGCGCCCCATTGGCGTCCGCCGTTGGCGGGTGCGTCGCGGTGGCGCCGATGTTGCGATAGGCCGAAGTCCAGTTCATGAAGGTGTCGATGTCGAGCACATCGTTCGTCCAGCCGAGATTGAGGCGGCTCTGCATCGCCACACTGGGGAAGGTCGAATTGAAGGCCGAGGTTCCCAGCACATTGAACTCGGTGCCGCCCAGCAGGCCCTCCTTGAAGTCGGTGAACACGGTCATGCCGTCCGCCAGGTGGAACTGCCCATAATCGGTGTCGATCGCGTAATTGGCGCTGAGGTCGATGCCCTCGATATGCAGATCGAGCACATTGTTCTCGTCGTGATTTTCCAGAAAGTAGATGGTCGGCGGCAATTGCCCGGCCACCGCACCGCCTTCCGGCACCCGGGTGAAGTCGTCGATCTGAGCTTGCGTGCAGCCATTGGGACATATGGTCAGCAGGTGATAGGCCGAGGGCGTGTTGACGATCTGAGTATGATTGGGCGCGGTGATGCCGCCCTTGTAGTTTTGGTCGAAATAAGTGGCGTTGACGGTGAGCCCCGGGATGAAAGTGGGCGTGAAGTCAAAGCCGAAATTGACGCCGTTGCCTTCCTGCGGCTTGGCATTGGCCAGTGCACTGCCATATTGCCGGATGAGACCGGGATTGTTGGTCCCTCCGAGTTGGCAGGTGGTCACGCCAGCGCAGCCGGGAACCAGCGCCAGCCCCGGGAAGTTCGCCACCGGCGTCGGCGATAAAGGCGCGATGCTGGCGCCGCCACCGCTGTAACGGCCGCCCAGGCTTTGATCTCCCGAAATGCCGACTGGCACCGCCACGAAAGAGGTCGAGTAGTTGCCGCGGAACTTGATGTCATCCGTCACCGTCCAGTCGATCGCATATTTGGGATTAAAGGTTGGCCCCACATCGCTGTACTTGTCGTAACGGGCGGAGATGTCGATCGACACCTTTTCGACCAGGGGAATGTTCATTTCCGGCGAGATCAGAGGGATGTTGGCCTCCCCATAGCCCGACATCACGTCCCGCCGCGAGCGGAACAGCGAAACCGTGGCGCCGTTATTGATCTGGCCGGTGCCATTGGAGCCGGAGCTGAAGCTGTAGAGGTGATAATTCACATACTCGCCGCCGAACGCGACCTTGACGTCGCCCGCCGGCAAGCTGAAGGCCGGCCCATCCACCTCAAGCCGTGCCTGGTTGATGGTGTTGTCCGCGTCGCTCTGGGAGAAATTGCTGTAGAGCTGGCGCTGGACGATCGCATTGGTCTTGTTTGAAGCGCCGGCAGGATCCCATACGTCCAACGCATTGGCGGCGGTCAGCGATTGGGTTGCGATGACACTCGCTCCGGCCACGTCGGTGGTGGTCGCACTGCCGTTGGCTTGGGCGGTGCCGTTGAGCGCGAGAGTGGCGCAGGATCCACAGAAGGTGTTGATGCTCTTGCCGCGATAGCCATCCCAGCCAGCCGCATCGGTGAATTTGGCCTGCCAGTCGTCGCTGATCTTGTAGGTCAGCGCGAACTGTCCGTACATCGCCTGTTCGTTGGTGATGTTGCGGCCGAAATCGGTGCCATTGGTACCCCGGCCCATCAGATCGACCCAGCTCACTTGTTCCGTGTTGAGGGTCGGCGCGCCCGCTGGAGCCTGGAAGAAGGGATTGATCTGGCCTGTGTTGAAGCAGCCCGTAAGGGGATTGACCGACGCGCAATTGCCAACGGTGTTCGTATAGCCTGGGCCATAGACCCGGCTGTTGGCGGTGATCTGTCCGGGCTGGCTGCGGTAAGTGACCGCTAGGTCGTTGACGTCCAGCATGAAAGAGGCGCTCAGCCGGTCGGTGATGTCCTGGTTGACCTTCATCAGCGCATTCTGGCGCACTGATTGCGGCAGCGTGTCGCCGTAAGGTTGGATGTTGCAGTTCTTGGTGGTCTGGCCCAGCGAATTGATCGAACCGGTGGTGACCGGGGTGGTCGCGGAAGGCGACAGATAGACCGTGCCAACCCCATTGACCGTAGGGCCGACGATGGCGGCGGTGGGACAACCATAGACATTGTCGTAATTGTTGCCCCCGAGGGACTGGAAATCGCCCATCGAGGTTATGCGGCGGGAGTCGCCCGGCAGATTGCTGTCGAACTCATAACCGCCGGCGACCATCACCGAGCCCTTGTTCCAGCGCGTGCCCCACAGAAAGCTGCCGGTGGTGGTGTTGTAGCTGTCGGCAAACCCGGTCTGGACGTTGAGCTCCAAGCCCTCATAGTCCTTGCGGGTGATGAAGTTGACCACGCCCGACACCGCGTCCGAGCCATAGATCGAAGAGGCACCATCGGCCAGGACTTCGACCCGCTCGATGGCGGCGGTGGGCAGGATGTTGGGATCGGCCAAGGTGTCGCCGCCCGCGCCGACAAAGCGCATGCCGTCGACCACCGCCAGGGTGGAGTTGGAAATCGAACCCGCCAGCTGATGAATCTGCGGCGCAAAATAGGAATTGTTGTTGACGCCCTGGGGCGGGGCGTTGGCGGTGCTGATGGCGGTGACGGTGTTGAGCAGCTGCTCCATATTGACTGCGCCGGATTGCTGGATTGCCTTCTGATCCACGGTGATGACGTTGGAGCCGACAGGCGCCACGCCCCGGATGCTGGTGCCGGTGACGGTCACGGTCTCCATCGAAGTATCGGATGCCTGTTGTGCCGCCGCCGCCGAAGAAAACGCCGCCGCAATGGCCAGAGCGGAGCCGCCGAGCTTCAATGTCTGCAGAAGATTATGCATTTGTCCCATCCCTCTATTTTCATGCCGTTTGATCTGCACGATTGGGGGGCGCCGTAAATGTGTCAACTGCAGGTGTGATTTCATTTCGGAGAGAATCTGTCCGACTCTCACAGGATGAGAACTCCGGGATGAAAGCCGTCTTATTTCCGCTTGACCGTGTTATTTGGGTTCGCCCCTGACCTCGATTTGCTCAGCCAATTTTCGGTTTCCCGATCGAACGCTCATTCTGTGAGAGGTTACGGAACCGATTTTCGGCTGGTCATTGGATCGGCGGATGCAATGGGATTTTATAGGCGGGTCAGTGTTGACAGACAGGGTCGCGCCCGGAAGGTTGGCGGCTTGCTCAAGACGGAATTGGTGCGTGGATAATCGGGACAGCATTGCCAAAATCAAAGTAGCGATCATCGGGTCTGGGAACATTGGGACGGACCTGATGATGAAGGTTCTGCGGACGTCGCAGGTGCTGGAGATGGGGGCCCTGGTGGGGATCGATCGGGGGTCGGACGGTCTTGCGCGGGCGGCGCGACTTGGGATTGCGACGAGCCATGAAGGGATCGAGGGCCTCAAGAAACTTCCTGTCTGGCCCGAGATCGGGATTGTGTTCGACGCCACCAGCGCGGCGGCGCATGCGGCCAACAATGCGGCGGCGCGCGAAGCGGGCAAGGTGATGATCGACCTGACGCCGGCGGCGATCGGGCCTTATGTGATCCCGGTGGTCAATGGCGATGCCCATCTGGATGCGATGAATGTGAACATGGTGACCTGCGGCGGGCAGGCGACGATCCCGATCGTCGCGGCGGTGGCGGAGGTCGCCAAGGTGCATTATGCCGAGATCGTCTCCTCGATCGCGTCCCGGTCGGCCGGTCCGGGGACGCGGGCCAATATCGACGAGTTCACCCAGACCACGGCGCGGGGGATCGAGACGGTGGGGGGTGCGGCGCGGGGCAAGGCGATCATCATCTTAAATCCCGCCGAGCCGCCGGTGATGATGCGCGGCACAGTGTTCACTTTGTCCTCGGGGGCGCAGGAGAGCGAGATCGAGGCCAGCGTGCAGCGCATGGTGCGCGAGGTGCAGGCCTATGTGCCGGGCTACCGGCTCAAGCAGCAGGTGCAGTTCGAGCGTTTCGGCTCGAACAATCCGGTGGCGATGCCGGGGATCGGGCTGATCGAGGGTCTGAAGACCAGCGTGTTCCTGGAAGTGGAGGGGGCGGCGCATTATCTGCCCGCCTATGCCGGCAATCTCGACATCATGACTTCCGCAGCCCTCCGGACCGGCGAGAAAATCGCCGCCCGCAAGCTGCTCCAAAAGGCCGCGTGATGTTCAATCCCGATACCGACCGGCTTTACATCCAGGACGTCACCTTGCGCGACGGCATGCATGCCATCCGCCACAAATACAGCCTGGAGCATGTGACCGCCATCGCCAAGGCATTGGACGAGGCGGGAGTCGACGCCATCGAGGTGGCGCATGGCGACGGACTGTCGGGCTCCTCGTTCAACTACGGCTTCGGGGCCCATACCGACTGGGAATGGATCGAAGCGGTCGGCAAAACGGTCAAACGCGCCCAGCTCACCACCCTGCTGCTGCCGGGCATCGGCACGGTGGAGGATCTGCACCGCGCCCATGACCTGGGCGTCACCTCGGTGCGCATCGCCACCCATTGCACCGAGGCCGACATCGCCAAGCAGCATATCGGGTTTGCCCGCAAGATCGGCATGGACGTGTCCGGCTTTCTGATGCTCAGCCATATGAGCGAGCCCGAGGCGCTGGCAAGCCAAGCCAAGCTGATGGAGGAGTATGGAGTCCATTGTGTCTATGTCACCGATTCCGGCGGCGCATTGGACATGGATGGCATCGCGGCGCGGCTGAAGGCCTATGACCGGGTGCTACGCCCCGAAACCCAGCGCGGCGTGCATGCCCATCACAATTTGTCCTTGGGCGTGGCCAATTCCATCGTCGCCGCTCAAAGCGGCGCCTGCCGCATCGATGCCAGTCTGGCCGGCATGGGAGCCGGCGCAGGCAATGCACCGCTGGAAGTGTTCATCGCCGTGGCCAATCGTAAGCAATGGCGGCATGGCTGCGACCTGTTCAAGCTGATGGACGCGGCCGAGGATCTGGTGCGCCCGCTGCAGGACCGGCCGGTGCGGGTGGATCGCGAAACACTCTCCCTGGGCTATGCCGGGGTCTATTCCTCCTTTCTGCGCCATGCCGAAAAAGCCTCCAAGGATTATGGAGTCGATGTCCGAACCATCCTGGTCGAACTCGGCAACCGCCGCATGGTCGGCGGCCAGGAAGACATGATCACCGACGTGACCCTCGATATTGTCAAGAAACAGGAACAGGGCGCGTAGCGCGTCGCAACGACATTGATCTGGGACAGGGGTAAAAAGATGATGCGAACGGGTTTGGCAGTCATGCTGGCATTGCTGTGGTTTGCCGACCCAGCCGCCGCGGCGCAGACCATGACAGTCCGCCTTTCGCCGGGGCCGCGGCTGGTGGGAACGCGCGCGGAGCGTTCCGGAGTGGGAAGCGTCACGGCTACACTGGATGGCAGCAAGCTGACGATCAGCGGCACCTATGAGGGCCTGCTGGGCGCGCCTACGGGAGCGCATCTGTTTGCGGGATCGGCTCCGGGCGTGCGCGGTCCAAAAGTGGCTGATCTTTCCACCACGTCAAATGAGCATGTGGCCTCCGCGCCAGGCCAAAATGGCACCGATGGCCATTTCAGCGGCTCCGCAAAACTGAACCGCGCCCAGTTCGCCCTGTTTCGCAAAGGCGGTCTGTATGTCGAGATCGACAGCGCCGATGCGCCGGACGGGGATTTGTGGGGCTGGCTGTGGGCGCCAGCCGACTAGAGCATTTGCGTGTTTCGTTGAATTACGAAAGCGCTTTACTTCTTTGTTTTTCGCGATTCCGGACGGAAAACCGTTACACGCTTTTCCTGGAACCGCTCTTACGCCACGCAGCGAAAATATTCTGGAGAAAAAGATGCGGATGCGGATCATTTTGGCAGCAAGCACGATAGGAGTTCTGGCGTTCTGGACCAGCGCGCAGGCGCAACAAACGATGGGTCCGTTCACCGCGGCACAGGCCGGGCAGGGACGAGGCGATTATGCCGCCAACTGCGCCGCCTGCCATCAGGCGAATCTGTCGGGTGGTGGCGAAGCGCCGTCCCTGGCAGCCGGGAATTTCATGAAAAGCTGGGGCGGAAAATCCACCCGCGAGCTTTACGCCTATATCCATTCGGCGATGCCGCTGGGCAAAGGTGGAAGCCTGAGCGACGCAACCTACGCCAATATCGTCGCCTTCATCCTGACCGCCAATGGCGCGACGCCGGGCGGCGCCAATCTCTCCGCTGCCACCGATGTGAAGATCAGCCAGATCGCCAATGGCGTCGTGCCGCCCGAAATCGCCAGCGGCGCGGGCGGGCGGCGCGAGACCCCGCTCGGCCGCACTGGTGTCACGGTGGCCGGGACGGTGCAGAATTATCATCCCGTCACCGACGAGATGCTCAACCATCCGTCCGACGGCGACTGGCTGATGTTCCGCCGCAATTACCAGGGCTGGAGTTTCAGCCCGCTGAACCAGATCACGCCGGCCAATGTGAAGGGCCTGACTCTGAAATGGGCCTGGGCGATGAACGAGGGCGGCGCGAGCGAGATCACGCCGATCGTGCATGACGGCATCATGTTTCTTTCCAATACCGACAATATCATCCAGGCGATGAATGCCAGGACCGGCAAGCTGATCTGGGAAAACCATATCGGGCCCAAATCGCCCAATCTCTATGGGGGAAACCGCAGCCTGGCGCTCTATCAGGACAAAGTGTTCGTGGCGACCACCAACGCCCATCTGGTGGCGCTGAATGCGCGAACCGGCAAGACGCTGTGGAACATCCCGCTCAGCACGGCCCGCCGCGCCCAGACCGGCGGGGTGATGGTGATTCACGGCAAGGTGTTGACGGGGCTGACCGGCTGCAGCGCCTATGGTCCGGAAAAATGCTTTATTTCGGCTTATGAACCCGACACCGGAAAGCTGGTGTGGAAGTTCAACACCGTCGCCCGGAAAGGCGAACCCGGTGGCGACACCTGGAACGGGCTGGACGACCAGTTTCGCGCCGGCGGCGAAACCTGGATCGCCGGCACCTATGATCCCGGCCTGAATTTGACATATTGGGGGACGGCCCAGGCCAAGCCCTGGATGCGCGCCTCGCGCGGCACCGCCAATGGCGCCGCGCTCTATACGAGTTCGACCCTGGCGTTGGACCCCGATACCGGCAAGCTCAAATGGTATTACAGTCACGCCCCCGGCGAAGACCTCGACCTCGACGAAGTGTTCGAGCGGGTGCTGATCGATCATGGCGATCAGAAAACGTTGATGACCATCGGCAAGGTGGGCATCTTGTGGAAGCTGGACCGCACCGATGGCAAATTCCTGAGCTACAAAGAGACAGTGCTGCAGAACGTCTTCAGCCATATCGATCCAAAGACGGGGGTGCCGACCTATCGGGACAATTTGCTCAACGCGAAGACCAATGAGTGGGTGCAGTCCTGTCCCAGTCCCGAAGGCGGCCATGACTGGCCGGCCACCAGCTATGACCAGCCCAACGACCTGTTGATCATTCCCCTCTCGCAAAGCTGCGATGAAATGAACGGCCATGACGTGGAGCGCAAGGCCGGATCGGGCGGCGTCGCCGCTGCGGTGCGGGTCTATGAGATGCCTGGCAGCAACGGCAATATGGGCAGGCTGTCCGCCTATGACACCAAAACCATGAACCGCGTCTGGACCTTCCAGCAGCGCGCGCCTTTCCTCACCGCGGTCCTGTCCACCGGCGGCGGGTTGGCCTTCGTCGGCGATTACGACCGCAGCTTCAAGGCGGTGGATGTGAAGACCGGCAAGACGCTGTGGCACACCCAGCTTGGCACCACCGTGCAAGGGTATCCCGTCTCTTTCAGCGTCGACGGCAAACAGTACGTCGCCGTCACCACGGGCCTCGGCGGCGGTTCGCCGGAGAACATGCCTAATGTCATCCTGACCGACGTGCACCGTCCCGACAACGGCCAGGCCGTCTATGTGTTCGCGCTGCCGGACAGCGATTAAATTTGGAGGATCGGATGAGCATCGGCAAAAGAGATTTTCTTTTTGGGGCTGGCTTTGCACTCGCCGCCGGCGCGGCCCGCGCCCAAACGCCGCCGGCAGGTGCCCCTTCGTCCGGCGGAGGTGAACGCAGCGCGCAAGTGCCGCATCGCACTGCCACCACCCGTACCCTGTTCAAGGCCCCGCCTGGTTTTCCCAACGCCATCGCGGTCACGCCGGAGGGACTCTGGATCGGCGAGCAGAAAATGTCCGGCGCATTCGCCCGGCAATACCATATGCCGGAGCCCACCGACCTGCGCGAGGCCGCGTGGCTGGTCGACTGGAACGGCAAGCTGCTCAAGACCATCATGACGGCCTCGCGCAACACCTCGGGCATGGCGGTGGGCGGCGGCTATCTGTGGATGGGCGCGGAATTTGCCCCGCCCCATGACGGCATCTATCAGTACCGGCTGAGCGACGGTTCGCTGGTGGCGCAACGCCAGGTGCCGCTGGGGACGGCGGAGGACGGCGGCGGCATTCACGGCGCGCTATGGCAGGATGGCAAGCTGTGGGTACTGTCCAACCGGCTGCATGCGATCATGCGGATCGACCCCAGCACCTGGACGGCGGAATTCCTCATTCCCCTTTCCAACGAGGTCCAGCGCTATCACGCCATCGCCTGGGACAATGGAGCGATCTGGGCTGTGACCGGCAACAATTCGACCGGGGTCAAGAACTTCAAGGGCGGCCTGGACAAATATGACGCGACCAGCGGCAAGCTGCTGGAGATTGTCGATCTCGCGCCGGGCTCGTCCGACCCCCACGGCCTGGCCATGCATGAGGGTAAGCTCATCTCCTGCGACGCGGGCATCCATCCCGGCTGGCCGAATTTCGATAGCTCCACGAGCGGTTATATCTTCCAGATCGATCTGGCCTAGAGCGGTTCCCGGAAAAGTGTGTAGCGTTGGTACGCTGGCGCTACCAACTCCGTCCGGAACCGCGACAACCAAAAAACTAAGAGCGTTTTCGTGATTCAACGAGACACGATAACGGTCTAGCTCGGAACCAAGTTCGCCGATCCGCGTTATGGAGCGGCCTGAAGGGGGAATCGCCATGGCCGATATCAGCCATCATTCCGATACCGTTGAGCTTGTGGGCGCCGGCCCAGCCCATCTCTCCACTTGGAAGCGTCTGTTCAGCCATCGTCGCGCCGTCGAGGAATTGTTCGCGCTGGCGGGAGTCAAGCTGGGTGGCGACAAGCCCTGGGACATCAAGGTCCATAATGAGCGCCTTTATCGCCGGGTGATCGCGGACGGGTCCGTCGGATTGGGCGAAGCCTATATGGACGGAGACTGGGACTGTCCGGCACTGGACCAATTGTTCGACCGCATCATCTCCGCCCAATTGGGCGACCGGCTGGGCCTCACTATCCCGCTGGTAATCCTGCGCACCGCCGCGCGGCTGCAGAACCGGCAGACCATCTCCCGCTCGCGAGAAGTCGCCGATGTGCATTACAATCTACCCATCGACATTCATGAGGCGACGTATGACCGCCGCCTCACCGCGAGCTGCGCCTATTGGAAGGATGCCGCCGATCTGAATGCGGCGCAGGAAGCCAAGCTCGACCTGATTTGCCGCAAGATCGGCCTTAAGGCCGGGCATACCGTGCTCGATATCGGCTGCGGCTGGGGCTCCTTCATTGGATTCGCGGCCGAGAAATATGGCGCATCCTGCACCGGCGTCACTGTTTCCAGCGAACAGGTCGCCTATGGCGAAAAGCGGTATCGGGATTTGCCGGTACGCCCCCTGCTGCTCGATTACCGGCGCTATACCGGCCCGAAGGTCGACCGGCTGGTTTCGGTCGGGATGTTCGAGCATGTCGGTCACAAGAATTACGGCACCTATTTCAGCTGCGCGCGGCAGTATCTGAAGGATGATGGCTTGTTCCTGCTCCACACGATCTGGGAGAATGAGCGCTATCCTGCGATCGATGCCTGGCAGGACAAATATATTTTCCCAAACGGCGACCTGCCTTCGCTCGGCGAGATCACCAGCGCGGTCGAAGGACTGTTCGTCGTCGAGGACGTCCACAATTTCGGAGCCTACTACGACAAGACACTGATGGCCTGGAACGCCAACTTTCAGTCCCGCCGCCCCGCCATTGTGGAACAACTTGGCGAGCGCTTCGCGCGCATGTGGGAATATTATCTGCTGCAGAACGCGGCCGCGTTCCGCAGCCGCCACATCAATGTCGGCCAGTTCGTGCTGTCGCCTCGCGGTCTGCGCGGCGGCTATGAGACGGTTCGCTAAAGGCACAGGAAATCGGACAGAAAAAATGCTGATCCCAGCGTCCCTTAGGGGCACTGGATCGGCTTTACGTCCTGCAATAGGCTGGCCGACGGTAGGCGGAAATACCGTGGTCGGGGATGGGCATGGACAAAAACGGGGCTCCGGACATGGCGCCTGGCAATGAACTGAGCCGCGAAGAGCGCGCGCGCCTGGAAGATGTCGGCTTCATAACCTGCGTGACCCTGGTGCTGCTGGGCAATTACGCCCAGACCGGCCATTTCGGTGGGCCGCTTGCTTACACGCCGTTCAACGTGATGGCGCACCTTCTGGGGCCGCAGCGCGGCGGCCTGCGCTATGACTATCGCCGTCCAAAGCATCCCTTCGGTGACAAGTTCATGATGGCGGCGGGGCATAGTGTGCCTACCTGCTACGCGCTCTACATGATCCTGGGCCATGCCCTGGCGCGCAAATACCGCCTGACCGGCGACCGGCGCTATTACGCCGACCCGGCGGTCGCGTTGCTGCCGATCGATGCGCTGGGCTTCCGCCGCGGGGCCGGGGCGCTCAAGACCTTGCTGTCGGACCAGGGGTTGGCAGACGATCCACTGTTCGCAGAAGCCAAGCTGCGCGGCATCAAGGCCCTGTCCGGTCATGCCGAAAGCATCGACGTGACCAACGATGTCAATGGCGGCCCGTCCGGGGTCGGTATTGCGACCGCTGCAGGCAAGGCGGCGTTCTGGGACATGGTCGGCGCGACCGATAGCCCCAAGATCATCGCCTTCGAGGGCGAATTCGCCATGACCGAGGGTCACGCCCAGGAGCTGAAGACGCAGGCGCTCGCGCTATCGGTCGGCAAGCGGCTGCGTATCGTGCTCTCGGACAACAATGCCGGCATCGACGATGTGCTGTTGGGCGGGGTCGTGCCGTCCAGATACAAGGGCTATGATCTCGCCGAACAATGGAAGTCCTATGGCTGGAACGTGCTGGCGGTTGCCGATGGTGGCGATTACCAGCAGATTGCCGAGATGTATGCGGCGATGGAGAATGGGGACGCGAACGACAAGCGGCCGATGATCGCGGTCGCCAAGACGACCAAGGGCTATTGGCCGACCGCCATGGACGGCATGCTCGGCACGACCCGCCAGATCGTTTCCCATGCCAGCCATCCTTATGGCCAGAAGATGAATTCCGAATATTTCCTGGCCCTGGCGGAATCGTTCGAGCGGCGCTACGGCATCGAATTCGAAGGCATCCGCAAAGGCGCGGTCGGCGATCCGCGCGAACGCCTTGTCCAGTTCAAGACCAATATCGACAAGGCGATGTCGGTGCTCGACCATAACGGCCTCGGCGACTGGCTGGCCGACCGATTGATCGAGATCGGCGATCAGGTCCGTGACGAACGCAAGCTCAGTATCGACAATAGCACCGACCCATTTCTCGACGACCGGTTGAAGGTTGCCAACCTTCCCGCCGAGCCGGCGAAAGTGACGGTGAAAAACCGGGTATCGGGCCAGCAAAAAGAGGTCGCCATCGCCCTGTTCCGAAAAGCAGGGGAACCGGCCGGGGCGCGGCGCGCCATCTCGGAAATCATCAAATGGATGAATTATGTCACCGACAACAAATTCATCACTTTGGCGGCGGATTTGTCGGAATCCATCAATGTCGAGCATGGCAGCTTGTGGGGCCATTACGATCCCGAGGCCAATCCGCTCGGCACCCGCATCAAGGCTGCGATTCAGGAAGCGGGCAATGTCTCCACCGCCATTGGTCTGGTCAGCCAGAGCGCCAGCGTCGATCCGGAGAAATTCTGTGGCGTCTGGGCGCTGAGCGGCACCTATGGTGCTTTCACGCCGCTGATGTACACGCCGGCGCGGGTCTGGAGTCAGCAGAACCAGGACAGCCGTTTCCGCATGGGCGTGCTGCATATCCTGGCCGGCCATTCGGGCCCCGAGACGGCGGCGGACGGGCGCACCCATTTCGGCATCTTCGCGACCCAGGTATGGAAGCTGTTCCCGCGCGGCCAGACAATTCATTTGAATTTCTGGGACTATAACGATGTCGCATCCGGCTATTTCGCAGCCGCCGAGATCGCGGCTCGTGACCCGAAGGTCGGCGTCATCTCGATCGAGGTGGCGCGCCCCGACAATCCGGTCGCCGACCGTCGCAATTTCGCAGACCAGGATCCCCGCGCCGCGGCGAAAGGATTTTACGTGATCCGTGACTTCGCACCGGGCAAGCCAAAACAGGGCTATGTGATCTGCCAGGGAGCCAGTTCGACAGTGAATGCCGTCAAGCTGCTGCCGCGCATCGAACAAGCCGGTCTCAATGTGAAGATCGTCTCTGCCGTCAGCGAGGAATTGTTCGACCGCCAGCCCGACGCTTATCGCAATGCCGTGCTGCCGTCCGAAGCGATGTTCGACGCGATGGTGGTCTCGACCGGGACCCGGCGGGTTTGGCCTGTACGCGATCTGGGACCGCTGACCGACGCCTATTCGCTCACCTCCGACTGGGACGATCAATGGCTGACCAGCGGACTCGAAAAAGAAGTGATCGAGGAGGCCCATCTCGATCCGGAGTCGATCTTCGCCGGAATCGAGCGATTTGCCCGCGCGCGCGACACGCGCATCGCCCAGCAGCGTGCGCTACTCGGCTAAGGCTTGCGCGCGCTTACGCCGTCAGTCCACCGCTTGCAGCACCTTGCGCAGCGTCTCGAAGATGCGGTCGATATGCGTCTTCTCCACGATCAGTGGCGGCGACAGGGCGATAATGTCCCCGGTTGTGCGGACCAATAGACCCGCCGCATAAGCCTTCAGGAATGCGTCGAACGCCCGCGCCGTGGGCTTGCCGGGAATGCTTTCCAGCTCGATGGCGCCGATCAGACCCAGATTGCGGATATCGATGACATGGGGCGATCCGCGTAATGAATGAACCGCATCGGCCCAATAGCCGGCCAGTTCCGCGCCGCGGGTCAAAAGGCCTTCCTCGGCATAGACATCCAGGGTCGCCAGCGCCGCGGCGCAGGCCACCGGATTGGCGGAATAGGTGTAGCCATGGAAAAATTCGATTGCGTTGGGCGGCCCCTGCATAAAGGTGTCATAAATCTGTTTCTGCACGAACACGGCGCCCATCGGGATGATGCCGCTGGTGAGGCCCTTCGCGGCGGTCACCATGTCGGGCTCGACCCCGAAATAATCGACCGCGAAAGGCGTGCCCAGGCGCCCGAAGCCGGTGATCACTTCGTCGAAGATCAGCAGGATGCCGTGCTTGTCGCAAATTTCCCGTAGCCGCTTGAGATAACCGCGCGGCGGAATGATCACGCCTGTCGAGCCCTGCACCGGCTCTACGATCACCGCGGCGATGGTGGAAGGATCGTGCAGCGCGCACAGCCGTTCGAGGTCATCGGCGAATTCCGCGCCATATTGCGGTTCGCCGCGCGAGAAGAAATTGCGCGGATCGCCATGGGTGTGGCGCAGATGATCGACGCCCGCCACCAGGGTGCCGAACATCTTGCGGTTGGCGCTCATCCCGCCGACCGACATGCCGCCAAAATTCACACCGTGATAGGCGCGCTCGCGCCCGATCAGCCGCACGCGCTGGCCTTCGCCCTTCACGCGATGGTAGGCGAGGGCGATCTTCAGGGCGGTCTCCACCGATTCCGAGCCGGAATTGGTGAAGAACAAGTAATCCAGCCCGCCCGGCATCAGCTCCGCCAGCCGGGAGGCGAGTTCGAACGCTTTCGGGTGGCCCATCTGGAAGGCGGGGGAATAATCCATCTCCGCCGTCTGCCTGGCGATCGCCTCCACGATCTTGGGCTGGCCATGGCCGGCGTTGCAGCACCACATGCCGGCGATACCGTCCAGCACCTCGCGCCCGTCCGTGGTCCTATAGAACATGCCGCTGGCGCCAACGAACAGACGCGGATCGGCCTTGAACTGCCGGTTGGCGGTGAACGGCATCCAATAGGCTTCCAGGCTGTTGCGGCCCGCGATGTTGGTCTGCTTGTCCATGCCGTATTCCTTTGCTGCTGCCGCCAGTCCTTATCCACAGTTAAGCGCAAGGCCCCGGCCCGCGCCACTGGAAAGCGACGGCGGCTTTGGACTTACTGTCCGTCGCAGATGGGGAAATTCGCCATGCAGGGAGTTATCATCGTCGATCACCCGCTGATCCAGCACAAGCTAACCTTGATGCGGGACAAGCACGCCAGCACCAAGAATTTCCGCGAATTGCTGAACGAGATCGGCATGCTGATCTGTTACGAGATCACCCGCGATCTGCCGATCACCAGGATCGAAATCGAAACGCCCCTGACAAAGATGATGGCACCCACCATCGAGGGCAAGAAGCTCGTGTTCGCCCCTATCCTAAGGGCGGGTACTGCATTCCTGGACGGCATGCTCAATCTGGTGCCATCGGCGCGGGTCGCCCATATCGGTCTCTACCGCGATCCAAAAACGTTGGAGAGTATCGAATATTATTTCAAGGCGCCCGAGGATATCGCCGACCGGCTGGTGATCGTGATGGACCCGATGCTGGCGACCGGAAATTCTGCGGTGGCGGCGGTGAGCCGGCTGAAAGCACGCGGCGTGACGCGGTTGAGGCTGATGTGCCTGCTGGCGGCGCCGGAAGGGATCGCCACCTTCCGCGACGCGCACCCGGACGTGCCTCTCTGGACCGCGGCGATAGACGAACGGCTCAACGAGCACGGCTATATCGTTCCCGGATTGGGGGATGCCGGCGACCGCATGTTCGGCACCAAGTGATCGCTTGACTCGCGATTTTTGTGGTGAAAGCGTGCTTTCAATGTTCAATGTGAAGCAAATCGTCCCTTGCGAAATCGCGGGACTGCGCGACGCGCGCAACCCCGTCGCCAGCTATGACGCCGACCTGATCGACAGCGTGCGCGTCAACCGCAGCGCCGCCGAGCGGCGTGTTGCCAGCCTGCCGGGACGCCGTACCGTGAAAAAGGAATGGCAAGCTGCCTGGCAGGTGCGCGCCATCCAGTGCATCGATCTCACCACTCTGTCGGGCGACGATACGCCGGGCCGCGTGCGCCGCCTTTGCGCCAAGGCGCGCCGGCCGGTGCGGCAGGAACTGCTCGATGCGATGGGTATTGGGGGCATCGGTGTGACGACAGGCGCGGTCTGCGTCTATCACGCGATGGTGGAAACGGCGGTTGCGGCGCTGCGCGGCACGAAGATTCCTGTTGCCGCCGTCTCCGCCGGCTTTCCCGCCGGTCTCTCGCCGCTGGATTTGCGCGTCAAGGAGATCGAAGCCTCGGTCGCGGCGGGCGCCGGGGAAATCGATATCGTCATCAACCGCAGCCATGTGCTGACCGGCAATTATCGCGCCGTTTACGACGAGATGAAGCTGTTTCGCGCGGCCTGCGGCCCGGCTCGTGTCAAGGCGATCGTCGGCGCAGGCGACCTGGGCACCCTTGTCAATGTGGGGCGCGCCTCGCTGGCTTGCATGATGGCCGGGGCGGATTTCGTCAAGACATCCACCGGCAAGGAGGCGACGAATGCGACATTGCCGTTCGCCCTCGTCATGTGCCGCATGATCCGGACCTGGCACGAAATGACCGGCCACAAGGTCGGCTTCAAGCCGGCGGGCGGGATCGCTACTGCCAAAGACGCGATGAATTACCAGTTCATCATGAAGGAAGAGCTGGGCAATGATTGGCTGAGTCCCGAGCTGTTCCGGATCGGCGCCTCGAGCCTGCTCACCGACATCGAGCGGCAGCTCGAGTATTTCGTCAGCGGGCATTATTCCGTCGCGCATCGCCAGCCGATGGCCTGACCATGAACCGCGTCGCCCAGATCCTCGAAACCATGGAATATGGCCCGGCGCCGGAAAGCGATGTCCCCGCGCAGACGTGGCTGGATAAGAAGGGGCGCCGCTTCGAACTCTTTATCGGCGGCACAGGGATGCCGGGTCATGGCGACCGCTTCGACAGCATCAATCCCGCCACGGGAAGCAAGCTCGCTTTGCTGGCGCAAGCGACCGCGGCGGATGTGGACGCGGCGGTGAGGGCCGCCCGCGCCGCGCAGCCGGGATGGGCCAAGCTCAGCGGGTTCGAGCGGGCCAAATATCTTTATGCCCTAGCGCGGCTGGTGCAGAAACATTCCCGCCTGTTCGCGGTGCTGGAAACCTTGGACAACGGCAAGCCGATCCGCGAAACCCGCGACATCGACATTCCGCTGGTCGTGCGCCACTTCTATCATCACGCCGGCTGGGCGCAGTTGCTGGAGAGCGAATTCCCCGGTTACGCGCCACTGGGGGTGGCAGGACAGGTGATCCCGTGGAATTTTCCCGTGCTGATGCTGGCCTGGAAGATCGCGCCCGCCATTGCCTGCGGCAACACCGTGGTCTTGAAGCCCGCCGAGGATACCAGCCTGACCGCGCTGCTGTTTGCCGACATCTGCCAGGAAGCGAAGCTGCCCAAAGGCGTGGTCAATATCGTTACCGGCTCGGGAGAAACCGGCCGGCTGATCGTCGAACATCCGGATATCGACAAGATCGCCTTCACTGGCTCGACCGAAGTGGGCCGTGCGATTCGTCTCGCCACCGCGGGGACGGGCAAGAAGCTGACCCTTGAGCTCGGGGGCAAATCGCCTTTTATCGTGTTCGACGATGCCGATCTCGACGCGGCCGTCGAAGGCGCCGTGGATGCGATCTGGTTCAACCAGGGCCAGGTTTGTTGTGCCGGCTCGCGGCTTTTGGTGCAGGAAAGCGTTGCGGAGCGTTTTCTCGCCAAGCTCCGCGCGCGGATGGAAAATCTGAGAGTGGGCGATCCGCTAGACAAGACGACCGACATCGGTGCCATCGTGTCGCTCAAGCAACGTGCCCAGATCGACGCCAAGGTGAAGAAAGGTGTTGCGGAAGGGGCAATCCTGTTCCAACCAAAAACGGTATGCCCGGATGGCTGTTTCTATCCGCCAACGTTGCTCAGCAATGTCGAACCGGCTGCAACCGTCGCACAGGAAGAAATTTTCGGGCCGGTCTTGGTGGCGATGACGTTCCGTACCCCTGCCGAAGGCGTCGCGCTGGCCAACAACACCCGTTACGGCCTCGCCGCCAGCATCTGGAGCGAGGACATCAATGTCGCGCTCGACCTCGCGCCCAGGATCAAGGCCGGGGTGGTGTGGGTCAACTGCACCAACCAGTTTGACGCCTCAACGGGTTTTGGGGGTTATCGCGAATCCGGCTTCGGTCGCGAGGGCGGACGCGAAGGGCTTTACGAATATCTGAAGGAAAAAACGCCAAAGTTTTCCGCCGCCGCATCTATGCCCACCGCCCCGCCGGCCCTTGCCAAGGAAGAGTTCCCTGCCGTCGACCGGACCGCCAAGCTGTTCATCGGCGGCAAGCAGGCGCGGCCGGATGGCGGCACCAGCCGCGCGATTGTCTCCCGGTCCGGCGCATTTCTCGGTCATGTCGGCGAAGGCAACCGCAAGGATATCCGCAATGCCGTCGAGGCGGCCAGCAAGGCGGAAGGGTGGGCCTACGCCACCGGTCATGCCCGCGCCCAGATACTTTACTATTGCGCCGAAAATCTCTCAGCCCGCGCGGGCGAGTTCGCGGCCCGCTCGCGTGGCATGACCGGCGCCTCCAAAGCCGCCGCCGCGAAGGAAGTCGAGGTTTCTATCCACCGCCTGTTCACTTATGCCGCCTGGGCCGACAAGTTCGACGGCGCAGTGCATAACCCGCCTCTGCGTGGCGCGGTGCTGGCGATGAACGAGCCGCAGGGTGTGATCGCCATCGCCGCTCCGGATGAAGCGCCCCTGCTGGCGTTCACCTCTCTCTGGGCACCCGCCGTGGCGATGGGCAACCGGGTCGTCATCGTGCCCTCGGAAAGACATCCGCTGGCGGCGACGGATTTCTACCAGGTGCTGGAAACCTCCGATATGCCGGCGGGCGTGATCAACATCGTCACCGGCGGGCGCGACACGCTGGCCCAGACTCTGGGAGAACATCACGGTGTTGATGCGATCTGGTACTTCGGTAGCAACGGCAAGTTGATCGAACAGGCGAGCGTGGGGGACCTCAAGCGCACTTGGATCGTCGGCGCAATCGACTGGTTCGGTGCCGATGGCGAAGGCCGCGTCTTCCTGCGCCACGCCACCCAGGTCAAGAATGTCTGGATTCCCTATGGCGCATGACCGCATGCCGGAGGGCCCCGCCGACATGCTCGCGCTAGCCCGGACGATGATGGCGCGGGCCTATGCGCCCTATTCGAGCTTCGCCGTGGGGGCGGTTCTGCGTGGCGCGAACGGCAAACTCTATGGCGGCTGCAATGTCGAAAATGCTGCCTTTCCCGAAAGCTGCTGCGCCGAGACGTCCGCGATTTGCGCCATGGTGTCGGACGGCGAGCGTCGCATCACCGAGATATTGGTGATGGCGGCCTCCGACGACCCGGTGACGCCGTGCGGTGGCTGCCGCCAACGCCTGCGCGAATTCGCCGACGACGATGTGAAGGCTCATTTCTGCAGTCCCTCGGGCCGGCGCGGAACAATGACCATGGGCGAGCTGCTGCCGCATTCTTTCGGGCCCGCGCACCTGGGCGTGAAGCCCTGATGCTTCCCCAGGAGATCATCCGCCGCAAACGCGATGGCGCGGTGTTGAGCGACGATGAGATCGCGGCCTTGGTGCGCGGCGTCACCGATGGCGGCTTCTCCGAAGCGCAGATATCGGCCTTCGCTATGGCGGTGTTCTTCCGCGGCATGAACGGGCGGGAGCGCCTGGTGTTGACCCGCGCGATGCGGGATTCGGGCCAGGTGCTCGAATGGGACCTGCCCGGTCCAGTGCTGGACAAGCATTCCACGGGCGGGGTCGGCGACAAGGTGAGCCTGATGCTGGCCCCGATGGTCGCGGCGTGCGGCGGTTATGTGCCGATGATCTCGGGCCGCGGCCTCGGCCATACCGGCGGCACCCTGGACAAGCTGGAAGCGATCCAAGGCTATCGCACCCAACCTGACATCGAAACCTTGCGCCGCGTGGTGCGCGACATCGGCTGTGCCATCATCGGCCAGACCGCCGACCTCGCCCCCGCCGACAAGCGCCTCTATGCCGTCCGCGACGTCACCGCGACGGTAGAGTCGATACCCCTCATCGCGGCGTCCATCCTGTCCAAGAAACTGGCTGCGGGCGTTGAAGGGCTGGTGATGGATGTGAAAACCGGTTCCGGCGCTTTCATGACGGAGCTGGCGGCATCCCGCGATCTGGCACAGAGCATTGTCGGGATCGCGCGGGATGCGGGGCTGGCCGCGACCGCGCTGGTCACCGACATGGACGAGGTGTTGGGCTTGACGGCCGGGCATACCCTGGAGGTATGCGAGGCGGTCGACTATCTTACCGGCAAGCGCCGGGAACCGCGCATGCACGATGTGACCTTGGCGCTGGCGGGGGAGATGCTGGCTCTGGGCAGGCTGGCTGCGACACCGGAGGAAGGTCGCGCGAAAGCGCTTGCCGCGCTTGAATCTGGTAAGGCAGCCGAAGTCTTTGGAAGAATGGTCGCTTCGTTGGGCGGGCCGAAGGATTTTGTCGAGCGTGCCTGCGGTTATCTGAAAACCGCCCCCATGACGACAGCGTTCAAAGCCTCCAAGCCGGGCTATCTCAGCGGCATCGATGCCCGCGCCATAGGGATCGCCATCCTCGATCTGGGCGGCGGGCGGCGTCAAACCAGTGACAGGATCGATCCCGCGGTGGGTTTTTCCGAATTCCGCTCCGTCGGCACCAGGCTCGAGGAAGGCGACACGATCGCGCTGGTGCATGCCGCGGATGAATCCGCCGCCGCCTGGGCCCTTGCCGCGCTGAACCAGGCCGCGATCATTTCCGACATGCCGCCGGCGCCGCGGGCGGTCATCCATGAGCGCATTGTCCCGCCAGGTTGATCCCGTCCTGGAGGCGAGGGCGGACGCGGCGCGCTTAGCGGAACGCCGGTTCGGTGAAGCTGCGCAGCTTGCGCGAATGCAGGGTGCCGGCTTTTGCCTCCAGCCGGAGCAATTCCAGCGCGCGAATGCCGATCTGAAGATGCTGACTGACGCGCTCCTCATAGAAAGCGTCGGCCATCCCCGGCAGCTTGATCTCGCCATGCAGCGGCCGGTCGGAGACGCAGAGCAATGTTCCGTAGGGCACCCGGAAGCGATAGCCGTTTGCGGCAATGGTCGCCGATTCCATGTCGATGGCGATGGCGCGCGATTGGTTGAAGCGCGTCGACAAATGCTGGAAGCGCAGTTCCCAGTTGCGGTCGGCGGTGGTGACGACCGTGCCGGTGCGCAGACGCTCCTTCAACACCTGTCCTTTGGCGCCTGTGATCTCTGATACCGCCTGGGCCAGCGCGACCTGCACCTCGGCAAGTGCGGGTATGGGGATTTCCGGCGGCAGCATGGCATCCAGCACCTCATCGTCGCGCAGATAGCCATGCGCCAGCACATAATCGCCCAAACGCTGGCTGGCCCTCAGACCGCCGCAATGGCCGATCATCAGCCAGACGTGCGGCCGCAGCACCGCAACATGGTCGGTGATGGTCTTGGCGTTGGATGGCCCGACCCCGATATTGACCAAGGTGATGCCGTCGCCGTTCGGTTGCACCAGATGATAGGCCGGCATCTGGGGCAGCTTGGCGACGGGCGGCCGATCGGGCGGGGCTCCTTTGACGGTGCTGCGCCCCCCCGGCTCCACGAACCGCGCGGCACGGCCGGCTTCGACCTCGTTGGCGCAATAGACGGCGAACTCGTCGATATAGCGCTGATAGTTGGTGAACAGCACAAAGCTCTGGAACAGTTCCGGCTCGGTGCCGGTGTAATGCCGCAGCCGGTGCAGCGAGAAATCGATCCGTTCGGCCGAGAACAGCGACAGCGGCGCCGGTCCGGGCCCATGCCAGGCCTCGCCGTCCGCGATCGTGTCATGCGCGGTGTCCAGTCGCGGCATCGGAAAACGCTCCGCCATGCGAAGACGCTGCTCGGCATTCATCCGGGCGGCGGCGCGTTCCACCGCAAAAGTGAGGGGGATGGGATCGCGGCTTCTGCCGACATGGATCACGGCCTGGTAGTTGTCGGTCAGTAGCGACAACTGCTCGATCAGGTAGGTCCTGAACAGATGGGGGGCGGTGATGGTGGTGCCATAGCGTCCGGCCCGCATCACTTTGCCGAAAGCCCGCGTCGTGGCGCCGGGCATGGCGCCCTGCGGCACCTCAATGGACAGATAGGGATAGACCGGATGATCTGCGGCAGACGCGCTCTCGCCGCGGGAAAAGGCGGCGAAGGATCGATCGATCTGCGCAATCGCTTCGCGATACAGGTTCAGCAGCCGCGCATAGGCGGTTTCCGGCGTCGGGCAGCGCGCCATGTCGGTCGCCGTCTCATCGCCGGGCTGCGAACGGGTCTGTTTATCCATCGCCATCACAGAAACGACGTGCCGGCCTTGAGCGGCTCAAGCCCAAGATGCGCGGCGACGGATTGGCCGATATCGGCCAGGCTGTCGCGCTTGCCGACGGGGCCGGGAGCAATCTTGGGGCCGAATGCCAGCACCGGAACATATTCGCGGGTATGGTCGGTGCCCTTCCAGGTCGGATCGCAGCCGTGATCGGCCGAGAATACGACCAGATCGTCGGGCCGCAACGCCGCCTCCAGATGTGGAATGCGGCTGTCGAACGCTTCCAGCGCCGCGGCATAACCGGCAGTGTCGCGCCGATGTCCATAAGTTTGGTCGAAATCGACGAAATTGGCGAAAGTGATCGAACCGTCCGGCATGGTGCGGGCGCATTCGATCATGCGGTCGAACGTCTCGCCATTGCCGGCGGTCGGGATACTGCGGGTAATCCCGTTGCCGGCGAAGATGTCCGAGATTTTCCCGATGCCCGTCACCGCGCGCTCGGCCTTTTTGGCGATGTCCAGCAATGTCGGGCCGAAAGGCGGCGTCGCATAATCGTGGCGATTATAGGTGCGTCGAAATGGGCCGGGCGCCTCGCCGACGAACGGCCGGGCGATCACCCGGGCGACATTGTAGGAATCGAGCAGCTCGCGGGCGACGTGGCAAAGCTCATAAAGCCGCTGCAGCCCGAAATGCGTCTCATGCGCCGCGATCTGGAAAACGGAATCCGCGGACGTGTAGCAGATCGGCTTGCCGGTACGGATATGCTCCAGCCCATATTTCTCGATAATCTCCGTGCCCGAGGCATGGCAATCCCCCAGGATTCCCGGCAACTGGCCACGCGCGACAAGCGCCGCGGTCAACTCTTCCGGAAAGGCGGGCACGGTCCTCGGAAAATAGCCCCAGTCGCGATCCACCGGCAGTCCCATCATTTCCCAATGGCCGCTGGGCGTGTCCTTGCCGCGGCTCACTTCCGCGCAGGCGCCATAACGTCCGGTGACGCGGTCGTCCGCCATTATCGGCACGTTTGCGTCCACCTCATGCGCCGCCAAGCCCAGTCCGAGCGACAGGAGTTTGGGAATTTGCAGCGGCCCTTTGCGGCCGGCGCTGTCGGCCCGGCCTTCGGCGCAAGTCCTGGCGATGTGACCGAAGGTGTTGGCGCCAGCGTCGCCGAAATGCTCCGCGTCCGGAGTCGAACCGATACCGAAGGAATCCAAGACTGCGATGATCGCACGCAAATTCAATGGTTCCTGAAATGATTCCTGGAGGGGGTCGTACCGCGATTTGCCGGGCATTTTCCCAAGAACGCACAGGCTTGTCCATCAGGCTTGTCGGGTGCGGCGAAGCGTTGCTAGATGGCTGACATGACCGGAGGGGGCCGCGATGCAATAGAGGAGGGCGCTGCCGCGATTCGTGCGCGGTTGGGTGACGATTTCCCCGCCACCGCAATCATCCTCGGGAGCGGGTTTGACAAATTTTCGGACAAGCTTTCGTCGCCGCAGGCGATGTCCTATGCGGAGATTCCGGGTTTTGTTCCTTCGACCGTCGCCGGCCATGCCGGCAAGCTGATGACGGGCAAGATCGGCGCGCTCAAACTGGCCGTGCTGGCGGGACGCGTCCATCTTTATGAAGGTCATGCCGCCTCCGCCATCGCCATGCCCATCCGCATCTTGAGAAGGCTGGGGATAGAGCGGCTCGTCCTCACCAATGCGTCGGGGGGCCTTTCGCCGGAGATGATTCCGGGCACGCTGATGATCGTCGAGGATCACATCAATTTCGCGGCCGCCAATCCCCTGATTGGCCCGAATGACGACCGCATCGGTCTGCGCTTTCCGCACATGACGGATGCCTATGATCCCGGATTGCGGCGGTTGCTGACGGAGGCTGCGCGCGATGCAGGGGTGGCGATCAAGTCGGGAATCTATCTTTGGTGCCTGGGGCCGAATTTCGAGACCCCGGCCGAAGTGCGGCTGTTCCGTAGCTTTGGCGCCCATGTGGTGGGAATGTCCACCGTGCCGGAATGTCTCGCCGCCCGTCACTGCGGAATGAAAGTGGCGGCCCTGTCGCTGGTCACCAACCTGGCAGCCGGACTTGCCCCGCATCCTTTGACGCATGACGAAACCCTGGGCGAAGCGACCAAAGCCTATGGCGATGTCGAGAAGCTGCTGCTGAAATTCTTCGCCACTCTCGACTGATCCCTGCGCGGCCGGGCTTTCTTTCTTCGGCGCAACTTGGCAAATGCGCAAATCCTGCTTTGATGCCGTCATGAAAGCTTCGGCACATTGGCTTGTCCTCGTCGCGCTGATCGTCTGCGGCGGGCAGGCCAAACAGGACCGCGAATTCCAGGAATGCCCCGAATGTCCGCAGATGGTAGGCATTCCGGCAGGAAAATTCCTGATGGGCAGTCCGGCGCATGAGCCCGGCCGTTTCGATTCGGAAGGACCGCAGCATGTCGTGACCTTGCGCGCCTTCGCGCTCTCGCAATATCCGGTCACCAGCGAGGAATTCCTCAACTTTCTACGCACCACCGGCTACCAGCCTGACCCATGCAATCCGATGCTGGGGCTGGGCTGGAAATCGCCCGGGCGGGGGCTTGCCTATTCGCCCGGCGAGGACGAGCCGCTGCGCTGGCCGGCGGTGTGTCTGGGCTGGAAGGATGCGCACGCCTATATCGCCTGGATCAATACCAAGGTGCGGGCGGCCCATCCCGATATCAAATACCGGCCCGGCGGGCCCTATCGCCTGCCCAGCGAGTCCGAATGGGAATATGCCGCGCGGGCCGGCACCAATACGGCGCGCTGGTGGGGCGATGAGATCGGCCATAACAATGCCGACTGCAATGGTTGCGGTTCGCAATGGGACGACAAGCTGCTCGCGCCGGTGGGCAGTTTCGCACCCAATCCATTCGGGCTTTATGGCGTGCTGGGCAATGCCTGGGAATGGATGGAGGATTGCTGGCATCCCAGCTATGTCGGCGCGCCTGCCGATGGCAGTCCTTGGATGGATGCCGGCGTTTGTGTCAAGCATGTAATCCGCGGCGGCGCCTGGAACAATGTGCCGATCTTCATCCGCTCGGCCGCCCGGGTCGGCGCGGCGGACGGCGAGGATTACGATTATTCAACTCTCACCGGCTTCCGCGTGGCGCGGGATTTGCCTTGATTCCACCCCATCTGTCCGCCACGCGCTCGCGCGCTAGCGGACATCTTCCCCGCCATGCGCTTTGCGCAGCGGGGAAGAGAGCCTGTGCACGCATCGACTATCTCAATACCGCATTCGGATCGAGATCGATCACCAGTCGCATCACCTTGTCATAATGTCCGGGCGGCAGGTCCAGCGGTGAAGCAAGCAGTGCGGCATTGCGTGCCGAGATCGCCATGTTGCGGAACGGCTTGTCGTTCAGGAATCGCTGCTGGTCCAGAATCTCCACGTCATCGATCACGCCATCGCGCAGCAGCTTGACGCGCACCAGCACCGGCAGGTTGCGGGCGCCCGGGATGGAAAGGTCCGGCCACCAGCGGCGCAGAATCTGCGCCCGCACGAAATCCTTCAGCGAATAGGAGCCCGCGCCGCTTCCGTTACCGCCCGCGCCGGTTTCATTGTCGGCGGCCGGCAGGTCGGTCTCCGGCTGGCGCAGTTGGGCCAGGGCGCGCAGCTTGGCGGACAATTCGTCCTCCGGCTGCTTGACCGCATTGGGCCGGGTGCCTTCCGGCACGGGGGCGCTTTGTCGCCGCTGTCGGGCTCTCTGGCGCTTCGGGGCGGCTTCGGTTGTCGAAGGACCCGGCGCTTTGGTCTCCTCTCCCAGCACAAGTTCTACCGGAAGAGCTCGGAAGGAGGTCTGCCGCAGCGTCGGCCGGTGGGCGATATACCAGAATGCTGCCAGCGCCAGCAGCAGATGCAGCAGCAGCGAGAGGGCAAGGCCGCCCCATTCCTCGCGAAACTGTCGGGCCCGGGCGGTAATCGCGTCCTTCATCGCTTCATTCTATATCAAGGACCTCGACCTGCGTTGAAGTCCGCCATGGGATTTGCCCCTGATGCGCGCCTGGGTTATGCAGCGGCATGAAGATTAAACTGCACCCGAACGATCTGCCGCCGGGGCTGGACCTTGGCCCTCTTGTTGCCATCGACACCGAAACCCTGGGCCTCAATCCATTCCGCGACCGGCTTTGCCTGGCGCAATTGTCGGCCGGGGACGGCATCTGCCATGCGGTGCAGTTCGCCGCCGGCGCCTATGACGCGCCGAACCTCAAGCGCATGCTCGCCGATCCGTCCGTCATCAAGCTGTTCCATTTTGCCCGCTTCGACATCGCCATGTTTCGGCAATGGCTGAAAGTGGACTGCAAGCCGGTCTATTGCACCAAGATCGCCTCCAAGCTGGTGCGCACTTATACAGACAAGCACGGCCTGAAAGACTTGGTGCGAGAGCTGCTGAAGGTCGACCTCTCCAAAGAGCAGCAAAGTTCCGATTGGGGCGCGAAGGAATTGACCGAGCAGCAGCTCGCCTATGCGGCCAATGACGTCGCCTATCTGCATCCCTTGAAAACCGCGCTGGACGCAATGCTGGCGCGGGAACATCGCACCCATCTTGCTCAGGCCTGTTTCGATTTTCTTCCCACCCGCGCTGAACTCGATCTGGCGGGCTGGGAGGAAACCGACATCTTCGCCCATTAGAGGCGGGTCTTTTGACCGCTGGGTTCGTCGCGCGTGCTCACGTGCTAACGCACGCTCTGCGGGACGCTCCTGCCCATCGGCCAAAATCCCGCGCGCCGGGGTGCTGTTCAACTTGCGCCTCCGGGGGCTTTCGGCGAAACTTGGCACGATTTTTGATTAACGCGGCGGCGGATTTGCCTTAAGCTGGGGCGAAGCTTACAATTCCGTAGTCAAATCAAGGGGATTCATGGCTCCTCCCAAGCCGACATTGAAGAGCGTCAAGCCCGTTGCCATGCCCCCTGCGGCGGCGGACGGCCTGGCCCCTGCACGGCGGGTCCTAAGCTATGCAAGTGAGGCCCTGGCGGGTCTGGCGGCGGCGCTGGACGGGGATTTCACCCGCGCGGTCGCCGTGCTGGAGGCGGCCAAGGGACGGGTAATCGTCAGCGGCATGGGCAAGTCCGGCCATATCGCCCACAAGATCGCCGCAACTCTGTCTTCCACCGGAACGCCAGCCTATTTCGTCCATCCGACCGAGGCGAGCCACGGCGATCTTGGCGCCGTTACCCGCCAGGACGTGCTCTTGATGCTGTCCTGGGGCGGAGAATCGGCGGAACTGTCCGATCTCATCACCTATGCCAAGCGCTTCCGTATCCCCCTGATCGGTGTCACCGGCCACGCCGGGTCCAGCCTGGGCAAGGCGGCCGATGTGAGGCTGGTCCTGCCGCCCGCGCCGGAAGCGTGCCCGATGGGCATGGCTCCCACCACCTCGACCACCATGATGCTAAGTCTCGGCGACGCGCTGGCGGTCACCCTGATGGAGCGCAAAGGCTTTTCCGCCGACCAGTATCGCGATTTTCATCCCGGGGGCAGCCTGGGACGCGCCCTGGTCCGGGTATGCGATCTGATGCATCCGGAACCGGATATCCCGCTGGAGCCCGGGACCGCCAGCATGCGGGACGTTTTGCTGGCGATGGCCAGGGGTCGGCTCGGTTGTGTCGGGATCATCGATGACACGGGAGGGCTTTGCGGCATCATCACCGACGGCGACCTGTCGCGCCATCTCGACAGCGACAATTTTCTCAACCGTAGCGCCCGGTCGGTGATGACCAGGAATCCGAAGATCGTCCATCCCGAGCAGCTTGCCGCCGAGGCGCTCGCCTATATGAACGAGCACAAGATCACGCGTCTGTTCGTGCTGGCCGATGGCGATGCGGCGCGGAAACCCCTGGGTGTCATCCATATCCATGACGTCCTGCGCGCGGGGGTGGCATGAGCGTGGCGCCGGCACAGCATCCCGATGGCCGGAGCCGCCACGACTGGTCGGCGCGCGCCCGTTCCAGCGCGCTGGACGCGCTGCGCTACACAAGATTCGTCGCCTGGATGCGCCGCGGCCTGATGCTGGGAGCCGCCGCCATCATCTTCGCGGTGCTCGCCTTCTTTTTCGTGCAGCGCCAGCCGCGGCAATTGGCAATGACTTATGAGAAGCTGGGCCAGGTCGAGAACGATCTCGCCATGCTGAAGCCGCGCCTGACCGGCAGCGACAACAAAGGCAATCCCTTCGTCATCACCGCCGACGCGGCCGTCCAGGACGCCCATGATCCCAAACGCGCCAAGCTGAAAAACGTGGAGGCCGATGTCGCGGTGGACAAGAATAGTTGGGTCAATGCCCGCGCCAAGCAAGGCCGGATCGACATGGCGGCCGGAAAGCTGGAACTGGGCGGCGGTATCGATCTGTTCACCGACAAGGGTTATGAACTTCATACCCAGAGCGCTTCGGTGGATCTCGGCAACAGCATCCTGGACGGTCATGTGAAAGTGACGGGGCAGGGGCCGCTGGGGACCCTGGTCGCCGACCAATTCCATGCCGACCGCGACAAGAACCAGCTTCTGCTCGTCGGCCATGTTCACATGACCATCAACCGGAGCCGCAGATGAGGATGGCGCTGGTCCTCATCGCCGCTTTGACGGCCGGCGCGGTATTCGGCAGTCCGGTCGGCGCCGTCCCGGCGGCCACACCTCGCGCCGGCGGCATCGCGCCGCCCAAATGCAACCAGCCGATCAATGTCTCGGCCGACAGATTTCTCGCCGATCTCAACGGCAAGACCGGCACCTATACCGGCAATGTCCTGGTTACCCAGTGCGACATGAAAATGCGCTCCAACAATTTGCGGGTGAACGTGACAGGTAAAAGCAACACCCCGGACAAGATTCTCGCCAGCGGCAATGTCGTGCTGGATTCACCCACTTCCGGAGTCGCTACGGGCGACAGCGCGGTCTACGACGTCACGCCCCGCATCGTCACCATGACCGGCCATGTCGTGCTGACCAAAGCCAAGGACGTGATGCGTGGCACGCAGATGACCGTCAATCTGGCGACCGGACAGGCAAGCCTGGGGGCAAGGCCCGTGTCCGGCGCCCAGGGCCTCCCGGGAGGAAGAGTGCAGGGCGTGTTCACGCCCGCAGAGGGCACGCGATAAGGTTCATGGTTCTTTAAACCCAAACAGGCATGATTTTTGCGATGACACTAGAAGTTCCCGGAGATTCCAGCGAAATCGGTCTTCCCGCCGATACGCGCCCGCGTGTCATCGAAGGCGGCAAGGGGCTCGTCGCCGACCGCATCGGCAAAAGCTACAACAAGCGGCCGGTGGTGCGCTCGGTGAGCCTCTCGGTGCGCCGGGGCGAAGCGGTGGGACTGCTCGGGCCCAATGGCGCGGGCAAGACCACCTGCTTCTACATGATCACCGGTCTCATTTCCTGCGATACGGGCTCGATCGAGGTGGACGGGCACAATGTGACCAAGCTGCCGATGTACCGGCGCGCCCGCATGGGGGTCGGATATCTGCCGCAGGAAGCCTCCATTTTCCGCGGTCTCACCGCCGAGCAGAATATCCGTGCCACGGCCGAGTTGCTGGAACCCGATCCCCAGCGCCTGGAAGCGATGGTCGAGGAATTGCTGGCGGAATTCGGCATCACCCATATTCGCAACGCGCCTTCCATTGCCCTGTCGGGCGGCGAGCGCCGCCGGGTGGAGATCGCCCGCGCGCTGGCGACTCATCCCTCCTACATCCTGCTCGACGAGCCGTTCGCCGGCATCGATCCCATCGCGGTGGGCGAGATCCGCGGCCTCGTCAAGCATTTGAAGGACCGCGGCATCGGCGTGCTCATCACCGACCATAACGTGCGCGACGCCCTCGAGGTGATCGACCGCGCCTACATCTTGCACGACGGCCGCGTGCTGAAAGAAGGCACGCCCGCCGAGATCGTAAGCGACCGCGATGTGCGGCGCGTCTATCTCGGAGAAAAATTCACGCTATAGCATCATGGCGCTGGGGCAGAAATTAGAGATACGCCAGGGCCAGTCGCTGGTCATGACGCCGCAATTGCAGCAGGCGATCAAGCTGCTGCAATTGTCCAATATGGAATTGGGCGAATATTGCGAAGCGGAATTGGAACGCAATCCCTTGCTGGAGCGTGAGGATGGTCCGGCCCTCGCCGCCACCGAGCCGGAAAGCCAGCCCGAACAGGCGCCGGCCTCCGAACGTGCCGACGAGGCGCTGTCGCGCGATGATTTCTCCCGTACCGCAGACATGGACGAGGCGGCGCGCGACAATATGTATGATGGCGATGTGCCTGCGACCGCTTCGGCTCCGGGTCAAGGCTCGCTCACCGACTGGACGACGGTGAAATCCGGCGGCAGCTTTGACGGCGAGGATGGACTGGATGCCGGCCTTGCCGAGGATCCAACCCTCAAGGACCATCTGGAAAGCCAGCTCACCATCGCGGCCTTGACCGATGAGGACCGGCTGATCTGCCTGGCGCTGATCGACTCGATCGACGAAGCGGGCTATCTGCGCGCCGATCTGTCCGAGGTTGCCGAACGGCTTGGCACTGAGCGCGAGGATGTGGAGGCTGTTCTGGGTGTGCTGCAGGGCTTCGACCCGGTGGGCGTCGCGGCGCGGGACCTTTCCGAATGCCTGGCGCTGCAATTGAAGGCGCGCGACCGGCTCGATCCGGCGATGGCGGCGCTACTGACGCGTCTCGATCTTCTAGCCAGGCGCGACATCGGCCAAATCACGCACCTGTGCGGCGTGGATGCCGAAGACGTCGAGGATATGGTCCGCGAGATCCGCTCGCTCAACCCCAAGCCCGGCCTGGCTTTCGGAACGGAACCGATCACCCCGGTGATCGCGGATGTGTTCGTGCGTCAGGGGCCTGACGGCAGTTGGCAGGTGGAACTCAATTCCGAAACCCTGCCGCGGCTGTTGGTCAGTAATCGCTACTATGCGAGCGTGGCCGCGGGAGCGCGCGACAAGGACGCCAAGAACTATCTGATCGATTGTCTGAACAGCGCCAATTGGCTGGTCAAGAGTTTGGACCAGCGGGCCCGCACTATCCTGAAAGTCGCCAGCGAGATCGTGCGCCAGCAAGACGCGTTCCTCACTTACGGCGTGCGGCATCTGCGGCCGCTTAACCTGCGCATGGTCGCCGACGCAATCTCGATGCATGAATCGACGGTGAGCCGCGTCACTTCCAACAAATATGTCGCCACCCCGCGGGGCCTGTTCGAGTTCAAGTATTTCTTCACCGCGTCTATCCAATCGATCGACGGCGCCGAATCGCACAGCGCCGAAGCGGTGCGCGACCGCATCCGCGAGATGATCGAGAAGGAGGCGCCGCGGGAAATTCTTTCCGACGACCGCATCGTGTCGCTGCTCACTGCGGACGGCGTGAACATTGCACGCCGCACTGTGGCGAAGTATCGCGAGGCGATGCGGATTCCCTCATCGGTCGAGCGGAGGCGGCTGAAGAGCGGCAACGCAAGGGAAAGTGTTTTTCGTTGAAATCCCTCCATTTGACTTTGGGGCGGGACCGTCTTATTCAACCGCCGCTTTTTGGGGGCGGGTCGGGAACCGGCTGGAACCGGAAGGCGTTTTTCGGCAGTGCCGACACGCTTTCCCTGAGCAACTTCAACAAACTGCGTGGGCGAGGCTAGACCACCGGAAACTTCGCGGGTTTACACAGGAATGTTGATGAACATCTCCGATCTGCTGGCGCCAGAGGGGATCCTCCCGGCGCTCAAAGCACAAAGTAAGAAACAATTGTTGCAGGAACTGGCGGCGCGCGCGCATGTTCAGACCCGCCTGCCGGAACGGCGAATCTTCGAGACCTTGGTGGAACGCGAGCGGCTGGGCACGACCGGTGTCGGTCAGGGCATTGCCATTCCGCACGGCCGCATGCCCGAAGCCAAGAAGATCACCGGCCTGTTTGCGCGTCTCGAAACGCCGATCGACTATGAAGCGGTAGACAGCCAGCCGGTCGATCTGGTGTTCATGCTGCTGGCGCCTGAAACGGCGGGTGCTGATCATTTGAAGGCGCTGGCGCGTGTATCCCGCTTGCTGCGCAACCAGGGCACTTGCGAAAAACTGCGCACCGCCGATTCAGCCGAGGCGCTCTATGCCATTCTGAACGGGCACAATACCGGCGGCGCGGGAACCCAGGCCGCTTAGGCGCGGGTCTTTTGCGGCATGAGTTCGTCGCGAGATCGTTCAGGGCTCGTCGCCCACATTCCTCCTCGGTCCTGCTCACGCCGCAAAATCCATCGCGCCTATTTCCTTTTCTTGCTCTTTAACGATGGCCCTGCGGCCGGATCGCTGATCACCATCACTTTCTTGATGAGGATGGGATCGACCGGAGCTTGGCCCTTCATCGGTCCGTGGTCGCCCACAGGCACCTGTGAAATCCTGTCCGCGACGTCCATGCCCGACACGACCTCCCCGAAGACGGCATAGCTCGGCTTGTCCGGTGGATCGGCAGGATGATGGTCCAGCGCGCCGTTATCGGCCAGGTTGATGAAGAAATCTGCGGTCGCGCTATTGGGGTCCTCGCCATGCCCCAACGCCACTGTGCCGCGCAGATTGAGAAGGCCGTTATTGCCCTCGAACACGACCGGCTTGTGGACGGGGCGGCCTTTCACATTGGCGTCCCAGCTTCCCATCTGGATGATGAAGCCCTTGACGACGCGATAGACCACGGTGCCGTCATAATGCTTCTCGCGCGCGTAGCGCAGCACATTGGCTACGCTTTTGGGCGCACGTTGTGAGTCGAGTTGAAGGGTAATGTCGCCCATCGCGGTCTGGATCAGCAGCTTGGGCCCGATCATTGCCGGGTTGGAAGGCACGTTGAGCGGAACGGGCGCCGGCGCGGCGCTGTCTGGGGAGGGCGGAGGGGTGCTGTTCGAGTCGGCGGGGGTGGCCTGGTCCGCGGCCGCCGGGGGCGGCGCCTGATCCTGTGCCAAGGCGGGCCCGGCCAGCAAAAGCATTGCCGCAAGGCCAAGAATAATGATGCGCATGGGTTCCTCCAGAACTCAGTCTAGCCGGGGGAATATCTCTATTTCAATTCGGCACAGCCGAGTTGGCACCTGCCTTGCATCGGGATTGGTGGAAGTCTGCGCAACAGCGGTCGATGCCAAAACTGAACTTTACCATCGCGCCCCGTCCCACGGTCCAGCCGCCCGCGCCGCTCAGCCCCTGGTACTTGCGTATTGCGGTCGCCGCGCTGCTGATCGGCAGTTGCAGCATCTTCGCCGGTCCGCTCATTCCATTAAAAAAGCCGGACGCTTGCGCATCCGGCTTTCCGTTCTTTTCGCTTCGCGCCGGTCAGTGCACGCTTACCGGCGTCAGTTCATTTTGCACGGCCGCGCCATAAGCGCTGGCCCAGGCATCCGTGAAACCAAGTACGCTGCCGTCCACAGCGTGGAGCACATAGAGCTTCGTGCCTTCCGGCAAGTCGATATTGGCGGGAATAAGGCCCAGGCGATGTGCCTCCTCGCTGCCCGTGGGCTTGATATAAGCGATGCGCGCCTGGTCGAGTTTCTGTTCGATCTGATAAGAGATTGTATTGGTCATTATTGGCCTCCAGTCCTAATTTCCACGACCTTCATGCTGGGCTCGGCCGCAGGATGGGCCAGACGATTTTACGCAATCTATTTTTGAACGCGGCAGGGGTGACTTCGATGCCACCGGCGAACAGGAAGCGGCACAAAAAATCTCGCACTACAACGCCCTGATGAAGGAACTTTTTGCGATCCCTCTGCGGGCGCGCGCCGGAACTCTTGAGAAAACCGACCGCCGAGGCGGCGGCCCCGCCTTTGGCGACGTTCCATCCCAACGGGTCCGGCAAGGGTGTGTCGAATGCTTCTATCACTTGCATA
>DATATP010000004.1:0-3296 GCA_036268715.1 Rhizomicrobium sp.
CGGCGCCGACGCCACGGCGCTGCGCACCGGCCGTCTCTATGTCCAGATCGACAGCGAAAAGGCGCCCGACGAAGCGCCCTGGGGCGCAAAGGGCACGCTGTGGGGCTGGATTTTCCCCGCGCATGAGACCGTGGGTCAGGACGTGCCGCAGGAAGGCCACTGGTTCATCCCCCAGCTCGACACGCCGTCGCGCTGAGCCAAGTTTTGAAGGACGTAACGATGCGTAACAAGAACCTCCTGCTATTGAGCGGCGCCGGCGTTTGCGCCGCGCTGGGCCTTGTGGCGTTCGGCCCCGCCGCCCTGGGCCAGACCCCGGGTCCGTTCACCGCGGCGCAGGTTGACGCCGGCCGCCAGGCTTTCGCCACCAATTGCGCAGCCTGCCACGAGGCCGACCTGTCAGGCACCAATGACGCGCCGCAGCTGGCCGGCTCCGCCTTTATCGGCGCCTGGAAAGGCCGCACGACGCAAGCGCTCTACAACAAGATCAGCAAGACCATGCCGGCGGGCGCGCCCGGCAGCCTGGATGAAGCGACCTATACCGGCATCACGGCCTTCATCCTGCGCGCCAATGGCGCTGTGCCCGGCAGCACGGCCTTCACGCCCACCGCGTCGGTCAATATCGGCTCCCTCGCCGACGGCAAGACGCCGTCCGGCTTCAGCCTGGCCCCGCCGGCCGGCGCCAGCGCTGCGCGTCCGGGCAGCAGCCAGGTCGCGACGGGCCGGCGCGTCGATTCCGGTCGCTTCACGCTGCCCGGCAAGTTTGGCCTGACCGTCAAAGGCAACATCCAGAACTACGTTCCCGTCACCGACGAGATGCTGCGCAATCCGCCGGACGGCGATTGGCTGATGTTCCGCCGCAATTATGCCGGCTGGAGCTACAGTCCGCTCAACCAGATCAACACCTCGAATGTATCGCAGCTTCAGCTCAAATGGATGTGGTCCATGCCGGAGAACGGCACCATGGAGATCACGCCCATGGTGCATAACGGCATCATCTATGTCTGGGGCACCGGCAACACCATCCAGGCGCTGGACGCCAAGACCGGCAACCTGCTGTGGGAAAACCGCATCGGTCCGGCGCCGCGTAATCCCGGCCCGGGCCCGTCCACCGAAGAAACCCGCGCGCTGGGCCTGTGGGGCAACTATCTCATCGTCAACACGCCTTATGGCATGCTCTATGCGCTCGATGCGCGTACCGGCGAGGAGATCTGGAAGAACAATATCGTGGACTACAAGCCGGGCATCGGCGGGTCCACCGGCGGGGTGATCGTCATCAACGGCAAGGTGCTGGTCGGCATGACCAATTGCGGCCGGCCCAAGACCGACGACCATTGCTATATCAGCGCCTATGACGCCAAGACCGGCAAGCGCGACTGGAAGTTCGTCACCGTCGCGCTGAAAGGCGATCCGGGCGGCGACACTTGGGGCGACCTGCCCGACAATATGCGCAAAGGCGCGGAGACCTGGATCGCCGGCACCTATGATCCCGAACTCAACACCACCTATTGGGGCGTGGCCCAGGCCAAGCCGTGGCGGCGCGATTTGCGCGGCTCGAGCAGCGGCGACACCGACTATGCCAACTCCACCCTGGCGCTGGATCCCGACACCGGCAAGATGAAGTGGTTCTTCCAGCACGGGCCGGGCGAGTCGCTGGACCTGGACGAAGTCTATGAACGGGTGCTGATCGATCACGGCGACCAGAAGACGCTGATGACCATCGGCAAGGCCGGCATCCTGTGGAAGCTGGACCGCGTCACCGGCAAGTTCATCGCCGCCAGGGAAACCGTGTTCCAGAACATCTGGAAGTCCATCGACCCCAAGACGGGCCGACCCGAATACCGCAAGGACATCGTCGACCAGAAGGTGGACCAGTGGCTGTCCTCCTGCCCCGGCCCCGAAGGCGGCCATGACTGGCAGGCGACCAGCTACCACCAGCCCAGCGACACGCTGATCATCCCGCTCTCGCAATCCTGCGTCTTCATGCTGGGCAACGGCGCGCAGACCTATTTCGAGATGCCGGGCAGCGACGGCAATATGGGGCGGCTGTCGGCCTATCGCACCTCCGACATGAAGCCGCTCTGGTCGTTCCAGCAGCGGGCGCCCTTCCTGACCGGCGTGATCTCGACCGCGGGCAATGTGGCCTTTGTGGGCGACTTCGATCGCGTCTTCCGCGCGGTGGATGTGCGCAACGGCCAGACCCTGTGGAAGACCAGGCTGGGCACCACGGTACAGGGCTTTCCGGTCAGCTTCAGCGTGGACGGCAAGCAGTATGTCGCCGTCACCACCGGCTTGGGCGGTGGCAGCCCGGAACTGAAGCCCGGCACCATGCTGAGCGAAGTCCACCGCCCGCCCAACGGTTATGCCCTGTTCGTGTTCGGCCTGCCGAACGACAAGTAACCATAAAGACCGGCCTTTGCGACGGGGCGCCGTGCCAGCGGCGCCACTAACTTTTTGAAAAGGCTGGGAAATAATCCTCGGCCGGGTAGTGGGTCAGTTTGAAAAATTATTGGCCAGCAAGGATATAACGGAATGCCCGCCCGATAGCCCAAATGACCGCAGCGATAGTCACGAATAGAAAGAAAAGTCCCCAACGGTTGTAGGTATCGTTTGCCGCTCCTATTGCTCCCACTGCGATGCTTAGAACGGCTAACACGCAGCCCAACCAATAGAGAACTTGTCCAAGCCGCGTCATCATTGAGCCGCCTCCCAGTCCTCAATCACCTTCACAATATCACTCATTTCCCAAAGGCGGGACTCGACATTTGCGGCCATAGCCGGGGTCATGCGGTGCGCGCCGCTGATCTTGACGAAGTTATGATACATCGTGTGCAGGGCGAAGGCGCAAATATGGCTCTCCAGTTTTTTGCTGAAAGCGTGAGTAAGGCGCGCATACCGCTTGCAATGTTGGCGGATGATGGCGTTGTTGCGCTCAACGTATGACGTAGAAACGTGGCGCGCATCTGGGTTTCCCACAATCTTGTGCTTCTTGGCTCCGATGCATTCAGGCGGGCTGTAGTGCTTATGTGGCCCCTTCTCAAAGGATGGGCCATAAATCTTCTGCAACATCGCGTAATCGATATCTAGACCAAACGCCCCATCTACAGCATTCAGATAGGCATTGTGGCCATCGCTCGTAAGCTGGACGCGATGCGCTAGCCGCTTCGCCAAATTGTCCATGAAGAACATTGCAGCTTCGCTGTCTCGATCTCCGATGTACCAAGCGCCAACAAGCTTGCTTTCGGCATCAAGCGCCACCCAAGTCCAGACGTCACCCATCTCGCCGGTGTCTTTTTTCT
>DATATP010000005.1:0-30296 GCA_036268715.1 Rhizomicrobium sp.
TACAGCCTTGCGTCGGCGTGTAATCGGGAGTGGTTTTTTGGTCGCTCCAGCTCTCGCCGACGCTCCTGGCCAAGTGGAGAAAGATCGCGCTGCCTTTGCCCGGCACCACCGGATCGTCGTTGAATCCGAGAACGGCGATCAGATCATAGAGATGGTCTTTGCGCCACAGATGTTCGGCGCTGGCGGGATAGGGGAGCGCGACCAGCCGGTTATAGTTGGGATCGTCCGGCGCATCGCACCAGCCGTCGTCAGGACGGATGGCGCGCAACGGCAATATCACTTCGGGTTTGGCGACCCGGTCGGAACGATAGAATATCTCCCGCACCGGAAATGCGCCGCATGGCGTGATGCCGTCGCCTTCGCCGCACTTGAGCGCGATGCCGCCCGGCCCGATAGCGCAACGCCGCCTGCCCTGGCCCCAATCGAGCCAGGCACCCGCGGCGTCGGATGTCACACGAAGGTCCATCACCCCCTTATACTGTCAATGGACGAGCACCGCATCGGGAAGAGCGATGGACTTGCGATAGGCAGAGAGGGCACGGCTGGCGATGTCGCTATCGACACCCTTTTTCGCCATCGCCTCGGACAGAGCCGCGACATCGGGGGTGGAGGCGTCACCGGCTTGTGATGGGGAAGGATTGGCGGCGGCTTTGCCCGCATCCGGATGCGACCCCGTGAACAGCGCCAGGACGGTATCCTCGATATCCTTGCCGGTCACGGCTTCGAACGCCGTGTCGGCAACCGAGGATACCGCGCCCCACAATCCGCCATAGAGCGTATCGCCGGCGATCTTTTCAAATGTTCCGATGTGTTCACCGGTGATCGCCCGGTAGATCGTGCCGATCACCGGCAGATGCTGCAACGGATTAAGAATATCGAGCAGGTCATGGAAAAAGCCGCCCGAGGATTGCGCCGGCGCAGCCGCCGCGCCGGGTTGAGCCTGTGGCAGCTGGACGGCATGTCCTGTTTTCTGTGCGGGATCGAAGCCGAGCATCTCCGAGACCAAGCAAGCTCCGCGCCAGAAGGAAAAGCCGCCCTATTGCCGGAATTTAACCCCGCCGCCTGCGCCTGGCGGCATAAATTGCCGCCCGCGCCAAAATCCCGGCGGGAGCCTTTTCCGCCGAAACATGAAAATGCTCTTTCTTTGTTTTGTCGCGGTTTGGCCGCAAAACCGTTACACACTTTTCCCGAACCACTCTAAGATTTGTCATGCCGATCCGCCTGCTCCTGGTCGAGCCCGATGCCATTCTGCGCAGCTCCCTGGTGGAGCAGCTGGAGCGCGAAGGCGGCTATCAGATTACCGCCCTGGAAACCGCGCAGCAGGCGCGTGCCGCGACGCGCGAGGGACGCTTCTCACTGGCAATTGTCGACCGGCATCTGCCCGATGGCGACGGCGATGGCCTTGCGGCGTCGTTGCGCGCCGAGGGCCTGGGATATCCCATCTTGCTTCTGACCGACGCCGACACGCCATCGGCGGCGGCCAATGACAGCCTGGTCAAGCCATTCCGGTTTTCCACATTGCTGCAGCGGCTGCATACCTTGCTGGCCCAGCGCACCACAGGCGAAGGGGTGCGCATCGGACCTTATCAGTTCCATCCGTCCGCCAAGCTGCTGGAACTTGACGGGCGCAAAATCCGGCTGACCGAGAAGGAGACCAATATCCTCGAATTCCTGCATGCGAGCGCAGGAACTGTGCCGCGCGAGACTTTGCTGCATGAAGTGTGGGGTTATGGACCGGCGGTCGCGACCCACACTTTGGAAACCCATATCTACAGGCTGCGCAAAAAGATCGAGCAAAATCCCGGCAAGGCGGAGATCCTCCTCACCGAGGAGGGAGGCTACAGGCTCTGCGCATAAGGTTTAAGGGTCGTTAACCATGGTTAACTTAGATAAAAGGGATGGCGAAACCCCCGCTCCGATTTGAACCCGGCACACGATCCTTGGTCGTGACGGAGGACGATGCGCCCAGGCCGCGCAGGCGCGGTGCCGCATGGCCCTATGTGCTGGTGATGCTGGGCTGCTGGGGACTGATCTTCGGGGGGATTTTCTTTTCCCATTTCCTCTCGGCGCTGCCGGACGTGAACCGTCTGCTGCTTGTTCCGCCTTCGCAGGACGTCACCATCCTGGACGATCATGGGCGGCTGATCGCGCGTCGCGGCCTCACCCAGGGGGCCATGGTGAAAGTTGAAGACCTGCCGTCCTATGTACCCGATGCCTTTATCGCCATCGAGGACCGGCGCTTCCGCGAGCATCCCGGCATCGATCCCATCGGCCTGATGCGGGCCGCCGGCGAGAATATAATGGCGGGCCATGTGGTGCAGGGCGGCTCGACCCTGACCCAGCAGCTCGCCAAGAATCTGTTTCTGAGTGCCAGCCGCACCTATGAGCGCAAGTTGCAGGAAGCGGTCCTCGCGCTCTATCTGGAATATCGCTATTCCAAGGATCAAATCCTGACGCTTTACCTTAACCGGGTCTATTTCGGCGACGGCGCCTACGGCATCGCGGCGGCGTCGGAGAAATTCTTCGGCAAGCCGGCGCGCGCGCTCAGCCTCACCGAAGCGGCGATGCTAGCGGGCAGCGTCAAGGCGCCCGCGCGTTACAACCCCATCGCCGATCCCGACGCCAGCCTGGCGCGTGCGAGGCTGGTGCTCACGGCGATGCGGGAAGCCGGTTTCATCGACGCAAACACCCGCGCGATGGCGCAGGCGACGAGACCGCGCATCCTGAGGGCGAGCGGGACGCCCGGTTCTGGCTGGTTTGCCGACTGGGTGATCGCGCAGCTTCCGAAGCTGATCGGCGACGGCAAAGAGCCGGTCGTGGTGGAGACCAGTTTCGATCTTTCAACTCAGGAGATGGCGGAACGGGCCGTAGATACCGCGCTTGCTACCGAAGGCGTGCGTATCGGCGCGGGGCAGGCAGCGCTGGTGGCGATGACCTCGGATGGCGCCGTGCGTGCGATGGTTGGCGGCGCATCCTACCAGGAATCCGGCTTCAACCGCGCCACCGACGCGGTGCGCCAGCCGGGCAGCGCCTTCAAGCCATTCGTCTATCTGACCGCATTCGAGCATGGTCATACGCCCGAAGATGTGATGAATGACGGGCCGGTCGATATTCATGGCTGGAAACCGCAGGATTTCGAGGGTGAATATCAGGGGCCGATTTCCCTGACCAAGGCGTTCGCGCTGTCGTCCAACTCGGTGGCGGCGCAATTGACGGCGCAAGTGGGCGCCGGCGAGGTGGCCAAGACAGCGCATCGCCTGGGCATCACTTCGCCGCTGGCCGAGGTATCGTCCCTGGCGCTGGGCACGTCGGGCGTTACCCCGCTGGAGCTGACGGGGGCCTATGCCACTTTCGCCAATGGTGGCGAAGGCGTGGTGCCATTCGGGATCATCAATATCCGCACGCCGTCGGGACGGGTTCTTTACCGGCATCGCGGCCCGGGCCGGGGTCCCGTCATGACTGCGGCGCAAGACCAGGCAATGACAAGCTTGATGGCCGAGACGGTGGCGACAGGCACCGGCAAAGCGGCGCGGCTGGACGAACGCCCCAGCGCCGGCAAGACCGGCACCACCCAGGATTTCCATGATGCCTGGTTCGTGGGCTTCACCGCCGATCTGGTCTGCGGCGTATGGGTCGGCAATGACAGCGCCACACCGATGCACAAGGCACGAGGCATCACTGCGACAGGGGGCGGCGTGCCGGCGCACATCTTCCATGCCTTCATGGAAGATGCCGAACAGGGACTGCCGGTGCGCCCGCTGGCGGGAACAGCCCTGATCGCGGCGGCGCAAGCACCCCAGCCCCAGATCGCCCCGGCCACGCCCGCTGACGTTACGGTCAAAAAGCCCGACCCGATCGACCAGATTCTGAACAGCCTGTTCGGCGGGACCTAATTATCCGGTCTGGACGCTTCAGGCGCCGTAACGCTGGAGATCGCGGCCGCTGACGCGCAGCCAGCGCTGCGGGGCGGAAGAATCGCCGACCAGGCTTTTGACGTGCGCCCAGAAGCGAGGGCTGTGATTCATCTCGCGCAGATGCGCGATTTCATGCGCGACGACATAATCCAGCACAAAGTCCGGCGCGAGAATGAGCCGCCAGGAAAAAGACAAAGAGCGGGCCGAGGAGCAGGAGCCCCAGCGGCTGGCGGTATCGCGCACCGCGATGCGCGCCGGCTTGACACTGAGACGCGCGGCAAAGGCGAGGGCGCGCTGCTCGAACAGCTTGCGCGCCTCGGCTTTGAGGAAATCCGAAATCCGCCGCGCCGCATGTTCGGTGCGGCCGCGCACGAAAATGATGCGCGCCTGTTCGTCGCACCACACGGGCGCCGATCCCTCAAGGCTGTGCCGGATGCGATGGCCGATGCCGCGGAATGGAATCGCCGAGCCCGGCGCCAGCGCAACCGGCTCCGGCACGCGCGCGAGCTGGCGGGCGATCCAATCCTTCTCGGCCCGCGCGAAATCGAGCGCATGATCGAGGCCCCGACGGCTGGGCGCGGTCACCGTCACTTCGCCGGTTGTGGGGTGAACTTTCACGATCACCCGGCGGGCGCGGGGGTTGAGCTTCAGACTCACTTCCACGGCGCGGCCGTCGATCTTTAAAAGTTCACGCTGCAGCGGGGCAGCTTTTACACGGCGCATGGCTTTCCTTTTTTTGCCGGCCCGCTGTGCGGGGCGGCGGATGGCGCGGCAGGCGACGAGCGACACGCCATCATCGCTATGCTATTTAGCGCCCGGACGCGAAATTCTTCAAAGCAAATTTTCCGACGGGATATTTTCAGGAAAAGTGAACATGCGTGATGGACAGGTCGCAATGCTCACCGGAACCATGGCGCTCGCTTTGCTGGCGGGGGCACTGGGGTTTCAATATCTCGGGCATCTCGCGCCTTGCGAAATGTGTCACTGGCAGCGCTGGCCTCATATCGGCGCCGCGATCGTTGGGCTTTGCGGCATACAAATGTTCAAAAAAGAGACTCGGCTGCTGGCGATTGCCGCGATAGTGCTGGTTGCGATCTCCGGGCTGATCGGGGCCTATCAACAGGGCATGCAATGGCATCTGCTGCCAGGGCCCACGGCCTGCACCGGCCAGCGTTATGTGATGGGCAGCAATATTGTGCCGGTGGTGCAATGCGACGTCATGACCTGGCAATTGTTCGGCCTGTCTCTGGCGGGTTACAATGCCATCATATCGCTGGCGACGGCGGTGATCGGAACTTATCTGCTGGTTAAGAATCGTAAATGACACGAAAGCCACGACCGGAAGCGCCCGGTTCGCACCTCGACACTGCTTCGATGATCCGGGTCGATCATGCGGGAGAATATGGCGCGGTGCGAATTTACCAGGGCCAGCTTGCGGTGCTGGAGCGGCGCGCCACGACGGGGCACAGCGCCGAAACCATCCGCCATATGGCGGCACAGGAGCAGCGGCACCTGAAAGCGTTCGATGCGTTGGTCAATACTCGCCACGTGCGGCCCACCGCGCTTGAGCCGGTCTGGCGCATCGCGGGCTTCGCGCTGGGTGTTGGCACCGCGCTGATGGGCGAGAAAGCGGCTTTCGCTTGCACCGCCGCGGTCGAGGAAGCAATCGACGAGCATTATGCTTCGCAGATTGCGGCGCTGGGCGAGACCGACGATGAACTGAAAGCCACGGTCACCGATTTTCGCGCCGACGAAGCCGCTCATCGTGCCACGGCCATCGCCGAAGGCGCGGAGCAGACACCGGGCTATCGATTGCTGAGTGGAGCGATCAAGGCGGGCTGCCGGATGGCGATCAAGCTGTCGGAAAAAATTTGATCTCATCAGGCGCGAGGATTTTTGTGAGCTGAGCAGGAGCGTCGCGCGGAGCGTGCGTAGGCACGTGAGCACGCGCGACGCACTCAGGGCACAAAAATCCCGCGCCTCTCAGGGCTCCAATTCCGAATCCCAATAGAGATAATCCGCCCAGCTCTCATGCAGATAGTTGGGCGGGAATTTGCGGCCATGCTCGTGCAACTCGATCACCGTAGGCTGATGCGGCCTGTGACGCGGATGCATCTTGGCGCGGGAGGGGAGCCGGCCGCCCTTGAGCAGATTGCAGGGACTGCAAGCCGTCACGACATTCTCCCAGGTGGTGCGCCCGCCCCTGGAGCGCGGCACGACATGATCGAAGGTGAGATCCTTGCCGTCGCCGCAATATTGGCATTCGAATTCATCGCGCAGGAACACGTTGAACCGGGTGAAGGCCGGATGACGCACCGGGCGAATATAGGTTTTCAAGGACACGACCGAAGGCAGCCTCATCTCGAAACGGGCGGAGCGCACGGTGCGGTCATATTCCTCCAGGATGTTCACCCGCTCCAGAAACACCGCCTTGATCGTGTCCTGCCAGCACCAGAGCGACAATGGGTAATAGGAGAGCGGGCGATGGTCCGCATTCAGCACCAGCGCCGGACAATTGCTGGAAGTGAGCGCGGCGGCTAACACAAACCAACTCCTGTGAAGGCATCTCTCTTTGCGGCGCAACAATAAAGGCAGAAGCGCCGCCCGCTCAAGAGGCCAAACATTAGCCGATTCGATGTTACGCCTGTGTCAGAGGACAGCAGATTTCGCCTTCCGTCTTCAGTTGCCCTTGCAGGGCCCGCGCAAGAAATTCCGTCGCGATCGACAGGCCGTCAGGATCGATACCATGACCGATACCCGGGCCAAGGTGCCATTGCACCGCCGCGCCAGCCGCGCCGAGTTCGATGGCGGCGACCAGCATCGCCTGTGGGGGAATCACCGTATCGGCATCGCCATGGGTAAGAAGGATGGGCGGCTTGTCTCCTTGCGGCGGCTTGGTCGGCAACAGGCCGGAAAAGCCGATGATCGCCGCCGGCTTCACCGCCCGGCGCAGCCCGACATGGAGGGACAACATGGTACCTTGGCTGAATCCGGCCATCACCAGCCGATCCGGCGGCAGCGACAGCCGCGCCAATTCTTCGTCCAGGAATCGATCGACCGCCGGGCGCGCCGCCTCGACGCCGCGCTCCAACTCCCGCGGGTCCATGCGGGTCAGGGGAAACCATTGATAGCCACCGGAGCCCTCGACCCGCGCCGGCGCATTGGGGGCAACGAACGCAACACTGGGCAACCTTTGCTGGAGATGCGGTGCCAGTCCGATCAGATCATTGCCGTCGGAGCCATAGCCGTGCAGCAATACCACCAGATGGGTCGCCGCGCCTTTCGCAGGGGGCAGGCGCGGACCGGAAAGAGAAGTCATGCGCGTGAATCACCGCTGTTTTCAAATTCGCTCTATGATTGTCACGGGCCTCACGGCAAGTCCACAAAGCGTAGGCATGAGCCGGAGCGATAACAAGAGCGGCAACGTAGGCGTGAGCCGGAGCGACCAATGTGTCGGCGCAAGCCGGCGCAGCGAAACCATCGCGCTATGATCGTCACGCGTTTCGCACCCAGTCCCACCGGCTATCTTCATCGCGGCCACGCCTTCGCGGCGATTACCGCCTATGAGAGCGGCGACGATTTTCTGGTCCGCATCGAAGACATCGATCAGGGCCGCAGCCGCGAGAGCTTCGTTGAAGCGATCGCCTTCGATCTCAAATGGCTGGGACTTAGCTGGGACGAGCCGATGCTTCGCCAGTCGCGACGGATGGGCGCCTACAAGGCCGCGCTGGGCCGGCTTGAGAAGCAGGGCCTGGTTTACCCCTGCTTCTGCACCCGCAAGGAGATTACGGAAGAAATTGCCCGCGCCAAACAGGCACCTCAAGGCCCCGACGGACCGCTCTATCCCCGCACCTGCCGAGCGTTGACGGAAGGCGAGCGCACCGCCCGCATCGCGGCGGGCGAGTCCTTCGCGTTGCGGCTGGATGCACACAAGGCGGCGCGGATGGCAGGGCCGCTCACCTTCACCGATCATGGCCAGGACCATGCCGTCGATCCTCATCGCTTCGGCGACCTGGTGGTGGCGCGCAAGGAGATGCCGACCTCCTATCATCTCGCAGTGGTGGTGGACGATGCCTTTCAAAACGTCACCCTGGTGACGCGGGGCGAAGATTTGCTGGCGTCCACCCATATCCAGCGCGTCTTGCAGGCGCTGCTCGATCTGCCCCGGCCCGCCTATGCCCATCACCGCCTGATCCTGGACAGGCAGGGCCGAAAATTTTCCAAGCGTGACGACGCGGTGACCCTGCGGGCGCTACGGGAAGCGGGAGAGACCCCTTCCGACATCCGCGCGCAGATCGGCGTCTGACCGACGGCGCTAGGCAAACCGGCGGCCGCATGCTAAGGCGCCCCATGAGCGATGCCCCCCTCGATCGCCTCTTCGCCACCATCGCGGCGCGCAAGAGCGCCGATCCCCAAAAATCCTATACCGCCAAGCTTCTGCACAAGGGCCTGGCGCAGTGTGCCAAGAAGTTCGGCGAGGAAAGCGTCGAAGCGGTGATCGCCGCAATGGCGGGCGACAAGGAGCAACTCGCCTCCGAATCTGCCGACGTCCTATATCATCTGCTGGTGCTGTGGACCGCGGCCGGGCTTTCGCCCGGCGACGTCTACGCCGTGCTTGAAGCGCGAGAATCCCAAAGCGGGCTGGAAGAGAAGTCCAAAAGAGCGACCTGAACGGTCTCTCAATTCTTGCCGTCCTCCTCGCTGAGGCTTTTTACCAGGTCGAGTACCTTTCTGCGCACCTTGGGATCCTTGATCTTCATGAAGGCGAGCGACAACTGCATTCCCTCGCCGCTGGACACGAATTCCATCACCGGCGGCGAGGAGTCGGATTCGGCAAAGCCGCGATTGCCGGCGAGGTGCTCGCTGACCCCCTCATAGAAAAAATTGATCGGCACGCCCAGGATACGCGAAACCTCGAACAGCCGCCCTGCGCCGATGCGGTTGACGCCCTTTTCGTATTTCTGCACTTGCTGGAAGGTTAGGCCAAGCAGATCGCCAAGGCGCTCCTGACTCATGCCAATCAGCATACGCCGGATGCGCACGCGGCTGCCGACCTGGACATCGATGGTGCTTGCTTGTTTCTTTGGCACACGACACACAAATCTTGTTATGCGGAGTGGAACTTAGCGGCATCCGTCGTGCAACTGAACCAAATAATTCAGGAAGAAGGCGGTTAACGCTTTGAGAGCAGGAAAGCCGCGCCGGCGGCGATAAGGAGCAGGACCGCAAAGACCAGGCCATCCAGGCTTGCGTAAAGCGATGGCGCAAGCGCTTTCGGCAGAGGGGCATCCAGCACCCCGGTTCGGTCGAGCCCGAGCCGCGCCCGCACCCGCCCGACCGGATCGATCACGGCGCTGATTCCGGTGTTGGCGTCCCGCACGATGGGAAGCGCTTCCTCAATGGCGCGCACCCGCGCGATCAGCAGATGCTGGCGCGGCCCCGCCCACGGTCCGAACCAGGAATCGTCGGTAACATTGACGATCCAGGCCGGGCGCTCCGCCGCCGTCACCGCGCCGGGAAAAATCACCTCATAACAGATCAGCGGCGTGACTTTGGGCGCGTTCGACAAGGCATAGACATGCGGCCCGTCCCCCGGCGTGAAACCGGCCTCTCCTTGCGTCAGCTTGGTGATGCCGATGCGGTTCAGCAGCGCCGCGAAGGGAATATATTCACCGAACGGCACGAGATGAAACTTGTCGTATACATGCTGCAAGCCGCCCCCCGGCCCGAAAATATAAAGACTGTTATAGAACCGGTATCGGCCGGGCGCGCCCGCCACCCGCTCCGCGCCGGTGATGAGCGTCTTGTCCCGGCCGGTGAGGCGCGCGATTTCGTCCAATGCCTGGGGAACCCGCGCCAGGGGAAAAGGCGGCGCCGCTTCCGGCCAGATGATCACATTGGGACTGCCGGGTCTTTGGCTGAGATCGATCAGGCGCTCCCAATTGCGCATGACGAAGCGGGGCTGGTATTTTTCCGCTTGTGGAATGTCGGGCTGCACCAGCCTGAGGCGCACGCCGGGCACATCGCTTTCGGGGGTGATCGCCAGGCAGATCACGCCATAGACCCACAGCGCGCCGAACAGCATCAGCATGGTGGCGGGCGCGGTGGAACGGCGTGGTCCGCAGAACAGATCGGCGAGCGAAGCGCCCAGCAGCACCGTCAGCAAAGAGAGGCCGTAGGCGCCGAACATGCTGGCGCTTTGCAGAATCGCCAACGAGGCGCCCCAGCCATAGGCTGGCAGATTCCAGGGGAAGCCTGTGAAGAGATGGCCGCGCAGCCATTCCGCCGCCGCGTAAAAGCCGGCAAAGATGAAATGCCGCGCCGAACCATTCTGCCACAGCCACGCCGACAATCCCGCCGACAGCGCGCCGAACAGCGCCAGACCCGCGGTGAGGGAGACAAGCGCAAAGGGCATCTGCCACAGATGCGCCCCTGGATCGACCAGGAAGGCATATCCGATCCAGTGCAGACCGAACAGGAATTGCCCGAACGCAAAGAACCAGCCGATGACCGCGGCGCCGCGCACAGGTCTCGGTCCGGCGCGGGCGGCGTCGATCAACAGCACCAGCGCCGCATAGCCGAGCAGCAGCGCCGGGAAGAAATCCAGGGGCGGAAAGCCGCTTGCCGAGACAGCGCCGCAAGCAAAGGCAAAGCCAAGGCGCCGCCAGCCGGCGAGCGCCTGGACCCAGCCGCCGATCCGCAGCATCGTCTCCCGGATCGCGTCCTTGCTCATCGCGCATCCGGCGGGGGGGATTTGGGCGCGGAAGATTTCAACGGCTTTATGCGCAGGCGTCGGATGCGGCGAGGATCGGCCTCCAGCACTTCGAACTCGAAGCCTTTGGGATGAGCGATGATCTCGCCCCGCTGCGGCAACCGGCCGAGTAGCGAGATGGCCAGACCTCCCAGGCTATCGACGTCCTCGCCCGCCTCGTCGGTCGCCAGGTCCAGACCCGTTTCGCGCCGGAAATCGTCCAGGTCCAGCCGCGCATCGGCAATATAACCGTCCCCATCGGGCTTGAGGCTTACCGCGTCTTCGTCATGCTCGTCGGCGATGTCGCCAACAATCTCCTCAATGATGTCCTCGATCGAAATCAGCCCATCGGTGCCGCCATATTCGTCGATCACCAGCGCCAGATGGGTGTGGCCGGTCTGCATTTTCAGCAGCAGATCGAGCAGGCGCATCGAGGGCGGCACGAACAGGATGGGACGCCGCAACTGGCCGATCTGCATCTGCGTCGAGACGCAATATTCGCCCTCCGGCGAAGCATCGAGCGCCGCCAGCACGTCCTTGACATGCACCAGGCCGGTTGGATCGTCCAACGTCTCGCGGTAGAGCGGCAGGCGGGAATGCTGCGCCTCGCGGAACAGGCTGACCAGCTCCACCATTGTCATGGTCTGGTCGGCGGCAATGATGTCGGCGCGGGGCACCATCACATCGCGCACCCTCAGCTCGCCGAATTTGAGCAGATTGCCGAGCATCAGCCGCTCCTGCGCAGACAGGGCGGGAGACTGACGATCGCTTTCCTCGATTACCTCCTCCAGGCTTTCGCGAATGGCGGCGGAATCGGCATCCTCGCCGCGTAGCGCAAGCAGCAGCCGTTTCCAGAGGGAGAGAGTCTCTTCGCTCATCGCACCGCGGCCTTGGCGACCCGATAGGGATCGGCGATACCCAAGCCCGCGAGAATCTCCACCTCCCGGCCTTCCATCCGTTCAGCTTCGCGCGGCTTTTGGTGATCGAAACCGGCAAGGTGCAGCACGCCATGCACCACCAGATGCGCGGCATGATCGCAGAGGCGCTTGCCCGCGGCCTTGGCCTCGTCGCGCGCGACGCCATAGGCAAGCGCGATGTCGCCCACATACGGAGCGTCGGCCAGAAAAAGTGTGGAGCGTTCGGAGTGGGGCGCAGAACGCAGAGCGGCTTTCCGTCCGGCCGCGCGACCAATAAAATCTTCACGGTTCGGCGCTGCCGGAAAGGACAGGACATTGGTGGGCCTGTCCTTTCCGCGAAATTGGCGGTTGAGCGCACGCAGCCGTGCGTCGTCGGCCAGCAGGATGGTAAAACAGGCCCCGCGCGGCAATCCCGACGCCTTCAGACCCGCGGTGGCGGCGGCTTTCAGCTTTTGCGGCAACCCGGGAGGCTTGCGCCAGCTCGGGTCTTGCAGCACCAGCGTGATCCGCCCCCAACTCATGTCTTGGCGTGCCTACCATAGGCCGCGACGATGCGGCCAACGAGGGGGTGTCGCACCACATCGCTCTCTTCGAACCGGGCGATGCCGACGCCTTCCACCCCTTCCAGGATGGCGAGCGCCTCGGCCAAACCTTCGGGCCGCCCGCCGGCCAGGTCGCTCTGGGACGGATCGCCGGTGACCACCATCCGGGATTCCTCGCCCAGCCTGGTCAGTGCCATCTTCATCTGGGCGCCGGTGGTGTTCTGCGCTTCGTCCAGGATCACGAAGGCGCGGCTCAAGGTGCGCCCCCGCATGAAGGCAAGCGGCGCCACTTCGATGGCGCCCTGCTCCATCAGACGCAAGGCGCGGTCGCCCAGCACATCGAACAGCGCGTCATAAAGCGGGCGCAGATAGGGATCGATCTTTTCCTTCAGATCGCCGGGCAAAAAGCCCAGCCGCTCGCCCGCCTCCAGCGCCGGACGCGACAGGATCAGCCGTTCGACGCGCCGCTCGTGCAGCATATGGGCCGCGAAAGCGGCGGCGAGATAGGTTTTGCCGGTGCCCGCCGGACCGATGCCGAATACCAGCGGACAGTTTCGCATCAGGTCGAGATAATGCGCCTGGGCCGGGGAGCGCGGCCGGGTGACGCGGGTTGCGGCGGTCTTGATCGCGCCGGGCGCGGCGGCACGGGCATCATCGGTGAAACGCAATTCGGCATCGACTTCGGTCAAGGTGATGCTTTCGCCTGCTTCCGCCCGCGCATACAGGGCCGAGAGTATGGCGCTGGTGCGTTCGCGCGCCCCGGCCGTTTCGCCGCCGCTGATCGCCACCCGGTTGCCCCGCATCTCGATTCGCACCCCGAGCTTCTGCTCCAGCCGCGCGAAGTGCTTTTCGTGGGGGCCGGACAGCGCGGCAAGCAGCCGGTTGTCGGCAAATTCCAGGCTGATTTCCGAGCGGTTCCTGGGACTCAAGGCCGGTATCGCGGATTTGAAGTTTCCAGTTTCCCGACGGCATCCGCGCTTGGAAACTTCGCCGCCAGCATGCCTTTGAGGCTGTTGGCGGTGCGCGCCGCGATCTTCACATCGGCGAGGCTGCCGATCAGCGCCGCATCGCCCTCGGCATGGACGGGCTGGAGATAAGGCGTGCGCCCGACAATCTGGCCGGGCCCGCGGCCCGGCTTTTCAAACAGCACCGGCAGGACGCGGCCCTGCTGCGCATCGTTGAAGGCGTCTTGCTGTTCCGCCAGCAATTTCTGCAAGGCGTCGAGGCGTGCCGTCTTCACGCTTTCGGGGATTTGCTTCTTCGCCGCCGCAGCCGGCGTGCCGGGGCGCATGGAATATTTGAAGGAATAGGCACCCGCGAACTTCACGCTGCGCACCAAGGTCATAGTCGCCTCGAAATCCTCGTCGCTCTCGCCGGGAAATCCGACGATGAAATCGGACGTCAGTGCGATGTCGGGCCGCGCGGCGCGGATGCGCCCGACCAGGCCCAGATAGGCATCGGCCGTGTGTTGCCGGTTCATCCCCGCCAGCACCTTGTCCGAACCGGACTGCACCGGCAGATGCAGATACGGCATCAGCTTGGGATTGTCGCCATGCGCGGCGATCAGGTCCTGCGCCATATCGCGCGGATGGCTGGTGGTGTAGCGGATGCGGACGATGTCCCCGATCTTCGCCAGCGCACCGCACAACCGCGCCAGACTCCACACGCCACCGTCGGCAGATTTTCCGCAATAGGCATTGACGTTCTGGCCCAGCAGCACGATCTCGCGCGCGCCCTTCGCCACCAGGCTGCGCGCCTCGGCCAGCACCGCTTCCGGCGGGCGGGATTGTTCAGGGCCCCTGGTATAGGGCACCACACAGAAGGTACAGAACTTGTCGCAGCCTTCCTGCACGGTCAGGAAGGCCGAGATGCCGGATCGCGCGGCCTGGGGCAAAGAGTCGAATTTCTCCAGCGCCGGAAACTCCGTTTCCAGTTGATGGCCCTGGCCGCGGGCAATCCGGGCGATCATCTCCGGCAGGCGATGATAGGTCTGCGGGCCCACCACCAGATCGACCTGTGGCGCGCGCGCCAGAATCTCCTCGCCTTCCGCCTGGGCGACACAACCAGCCACGGCGATCAGCATGTCCGCCTTGTTGCTCTTCAGATGCCGCAGACGCCCGAGTTCGGAATAGACCTTCTCTGCCGCCTTCTCGCGGATATGGCAGGTGTTGAGGATCACCATGTCGGCATCCTCGGCCGTCTCGGTTGCCCGATAGCCCAGAGGCGCCAGCAGATCCGCCATACGGGCAGAATCATAGGCGTTCATCTGGCAGCCATAGGTCTTGACGAACAACTTCCTCATACAGGGCGGTTATCGCGGCCGGACATGGTAAATTCAATACTCCTGCAAAAAAGACGTTCCTTGCCTGAGCACCCGTCCCGCTCAGACCAGGCCGGCCAGTCCTTGCGCCTGGCCGGTACGGACGGTTTTCTCCGCCTCATGGGCCAGGGTCTTGCGATCCATCGTGTCCAGGCTGAGCGGCTCATGGAACTGCACCACCACGTCCACCGGCCCGGCCAGCAGCGCCTCCCACAGATGCAAGACCATCTCCATGTCGCCATACCAGGCAAAAAAGGGGCGATTTTCCCGGCCCATCGGCAGGCCGTGCAGCCCGGCAAAAGCGGTGGAGACCGGCTGCACCTTTACATGGTGACCATCGGCCAAGGTGGCTTCGGCGGCGCCAAGCAGGGCACTTTTGAACGGAAGCACGGTATTGCCGTCATGCGACGTGCCTTCGGGAAACAGCACCAGACAATCTCCCGCCAGCAAGCGTTCGCGAATTGCGTCCCGGGCCTCGCCGGTGGCGGCGCGGCGGGTGCGCTCTACAAATACGGTGCGCTGCAGCCGCGCCAGGGAGCCGAAAAAGGGCCAGTCGGCGATCTCCGCTTTGGCGACGAAGGACAAAGGTTGCAGCGCCGAGAAGATCACGATGTCCAGCCAGCTGGTGTGATTGGCGATGATCAGCACCCCTTCGCCGCGGACCGGCTCGCCGGCCACTTTCAGGCGTAAACCGAACAACCGCGCAACTTGGCGGTGATACCAGGTGGGAAAGGTCCGGGCGGCGCGAAGCTTCAGCCGCAGGAGCAGCCACTGGCAAGGCATCAGCGGCAGAGTGAACAGAACGAAAGCGGTCGCGATGAAGACGGCGCGCAAGGTCGGCATGTCAATCGGCCATCAAGAAGGGCGTTTGGCCTTGGGCACGCCATACAGTTCCAGCCGGTGATCGACCAGTTCGAAGCCCAGCTCCTCCGCGACCCGGCGCTGGAGCTTCTCGATATCTTCGTTGCGGAACTCGATCACGCCGCCGGTCTGGACATTGATCAGATGATCGTGATGCGCTTCGGGCGCTTCCTCGTAACGTGAACGCCCGTCGCGGAAATCATGGCGCTCGAGAATGCCGGCATCCTCGAACAGCTTGACGGTGCGATAGACGGTCGCGATCGAAATATGCGGATCGATGGCCGAGGCCCGCCGGTAAAGTTCCTCGGCATCGGGATGATCGGCGGCGTCCGACAGCACCCGCGCGATGACGCGGCGCTGTTCGGTCATGCGCAGACCCTTATCGGCGCAAATTTTTTCTATACGGGTCACGATTTCTTTCGCTTCATTCTCGCACGCCAAGTTAGGCGATATCCTGCCGCCGGGAAAGCGGCAGGGCCGCTTTCAGCACAAGGGCATCCTCCCCGTCATAATAGCCTTTGCGGACCGCGACTTGAAGAAATCCAAGACGGCGATAGAGCGCGATCGCCGCTCGGTTGCCGGCACGAACCTCCAGGAACATCACCGCCGAGGCCAGATTGCGCGCATGGGCGGCGGCCGAAGTCACCAAGGCTTGCCCGACGCCTCGACGGCGGGCGGCCGGAGCCACCGCCAAGGTGAGGATTTCCGCTTCTGCGCCTACCGCCCGGGCCAAGATGAATCCTTGCTCACTTGCGAATGCGAAGCAGTTCGGCGTGACTAAAAGGTCGGCGATTGCACGGGCGCTCCAGGCGTCGGAAAAACAGGCGGTGTGCAATTCTGCAAGTTGGCGCGTATCGCCGTTGGCGGAATCGAACAGCGCGATCATCGGGCCACAGGAAGTTTGGCGTCCGGGGCGCGCAGATAAAGCGGTCCGGGGGTTCCCGCAGCGGCCGGTTGCAGCCGCGCCAGCCGGGCGACCCACAAGGCATCCGGCTGACGAATGGTTGAAAGGACGCAACCCAAATCGAGGCTCGCCGCTGCCGCCGGTGCGCCTGTCCCGGCGAGCGCGCAGGGGGCGAAAGCGCCGATGCGTTTTACTGCTTCGGCGAAAGACAGAACCTGCGGCTCAAGGACCGCCGCGTCGCCTTCACGCAGCGACAGATAGGCTTCCGAACGGCGTGCGTCATGGATCGCTGCGGCGCGCATGAGCCCGGTCTGCGCAGCAGCGGCCGCGGCCATCGCATCCAGAGTGGTGATCCCAATCAGGGGCCTGTTCAGCGCCAGCCTTAGACCTCGCATGAAGGCGAGCCCTACCCGCTGGCCGGTGAAGGTGCCGGGGCCGGTCGTCACGGCGAGACGGTCGAGTGAGTCGAAAGGGATATCTCCCATCGCCTCGGCCACCATCGGCGCCAGCCTCTCGGCGTGCCCGCGTTCCATGACCTCGAACCGGTGGGCGAGGACTTGTTCGTCTGCGACCACGGCGACAGAACAGGCACCGAGAGCCGTATCGACTGCCAGCAGCTTCATGCCGAAGCTGCTTTGATGGCGCTCCGGCTCGCGCCTACACTTTTCATGGCGCTCCGGCTCGCGCCTACGCGCTGCGCCAGCAGCCTCAAAGAATCTTGCACGCTTCGTCGAAGGCGAGCCGCGCGCCGCGCGGCCGCAAGCCTTCGCCATCGCCATAGCCGAGATTGCAAAGAAAATAGGACTTGATCGCAGTGCCGGCGAAGAATTCCCGGTCCGCGCCCTCGCGGTCGAAGCCTGACATCGGACCGCAATCCAGCCCCAGGGCACGCGCGGCAACGATGAAATAACCGCCCTGCAAGGCGGCGCTGCGCATCGCCATAGTGCGGGCGCGTTCGAGGTCCACTTTCAACATTTCCGGCAGCCGGGATTGTGGGGCGAGCTTGGCAAGCGTAGCCGCAAAATCGAGATCATAGCCGACAATCGCAGTCGCCGGCGCGGCCATGGTCTGGCGGCGGTTGCCCTCATCCAGCAGCGGCTCCAGCCGGCCCTTGGCCTCGGGCGAGACCACGAAATGAAAGCGCGCCGGCGTGATGTTGGATTCGGTCGGGCCCCAGCGCATCAGATCGTAGATCGCCATCAAAAGCGTATTGCTGACCGGCCTATCCTGCCAGCGGCGGGTCGTGCGGGCGGCGCGGAACAGTATGTCCAGCGCCTCGTCGCTGACGGCGCGATGAAGCCCATGATGCGGAGCGAGATCGTCGGCAAGCGCCTGGGCGGAGGGCAAGGTCATACCGCTTCGACCGCCGTCACTTCCGGCACATAGTGGCGCAGCATGTTCTCGATGCCGTTGCGCAAGGTCATGGTCGAGGATGGACAGCCGGCACAGGAGCCTTGCAGATGCAGCGAGACGATACCGGTGCCGCCATCGAAGCCCCTGAAGATGATGTCGCCGCCGTCCTGGGCCACCGCCGGGCGCACTCTTGTCTCGATCAATTCCTTGATCTGTTCGACCACCTCGGCGTCTGCCTCGCCATAGCTTTCCGCTTCGCTTTCCTCGGCGGCGCCTTCGATCAAGGCCTCGCCACGGGTGAAATGTTCCATGATCGCGCCCAGAACGGCGGGCTTCAGATGCTTCCAATCGCCTTCGCCTTTGGTGACGGAGATAAAGTCGGCGCCGAAGAACACCCGGCTGACATCCGGGATCGTAAACAGGGCTCGCGCCAGGGGAGACCTGCCGGCCGTATCGGCGCTGGGAAAATCGGCGACCGCGCCTTCGCCCATCACCTCCCGCCCGGGCAGGAATTTCAGGGTAGCAGGATTTGGGGTGGATTCGGTCTGGATGAACATGACCCTACATGAACCCGCCGGCGCGCCGCATCAAGAGTGGACCGGAAATTCCCCGACCGCCCCACCTCTGGCGAGGCGCATCAACTTTCGGACCAAATCAGATTTTTACCTGGGTATTATTGCCTTAGTATTTTACCTGGGTATAATTATCCCCATGTCTTATACCGCCTTCTCGGGTTTCGATCAGATCGCCTCCGGCCCCCTTGCCGAAGTCCATGCCGCCAGCCGCGACCGGGCTGACGCTCTCATCTTTGATGACCGCAGCGGCCGGGTGGTGGACATCGACCCCCGCCATCCCCCCGAGGCGGAACCCGCCTTACGAGGGCCTGGCCGTCCCCGCCTGGGAGTTGTCGCGCGGGAAATTACCCTGCTGCCGCGGCACTGGGACTGGCTGAACAGCCAGCCGGGCGGCGCCTCGGTCGCGTTGCGCAAGCTGGTGGAGGAAGCACACCGCCGCCCCGGGGCGATGCAGGCCGTCGCCCGCCAGGCCGCATATCGCTTCGCCACCGCCATCGTCGGGGACGCGCCGGGCTATGAGGAAGCGATGCGGGCCCTGTTCGCCGGACGGCGCGAGGATTTTGCCGCCCATGTCGAAGCCTGGCCCCCCGATGTGCGCGTCCAGCTGGAAAAAATGACGACCCAAGCCTTCTAAAAATCCGAGGCGATGCCCTTGCGTTCCCAGTCGCCATAGCGGGTCGGCTCCGGGCCTTTCGGGCCGTCCCGCTCGGGCGGGAGCGACAGGGGCACTTGCCTGGCCCGCCGCGCCTCGGCTTCCGCATTGGCGCGTTGTGCAGCCTCTCTTATCCGGGCGGCGATCTCGTCTTGACGGGCCATGGCCAGAGCTTACATCAGGTCCGGAGCATTTTCAGAACAAAAGCGCGAACCGGCTTTCCGCGGGCATGCGGTGGACAGGTTTGGAGCTGAAGCATGAACACCCTGCGCACCGGTATCCTGATGGCGCTGCTGATGGGCCTGTTTGTCGCCGTGGGGGCGGCGCTCGGCGGCGTCACGGGCATGCTGATCGCGTTCCTGTTCGCGGGCGGAATCAACCTGTTCGCCTATTGGAATTCCGACAAGATGCTGCTGTCGATGTATGGCGCGCGGCAGGTGGACGGGGCGAGCGCGCCCGATCTTTATCACGTTGTCGAACGCCTGGCGGCGCAGGCGAAACTGCCGATGCCCAAAGTCTATATCACCGAGAATTTGCAGCCCAACGCGTTCGCTACCGGCCGCAGCCCCGACCATGCCGCGGTGTGCGTCACCACGGGACTTCTGTCGCAGGTCAGCAACGAGGAACTGGCCGGGGTCATCGCCCATGAACTGGGCCATGTGAAGAATCGCGATACCTTGACCATGACCATCACCGCGGTGATCGCCGGCGCGGTGTCGATGCTGGCCAATTTCGCTTTCTTCATGGGCGGGGACCGGCGCAACAATCCGCTGGGCCTGGTAGGTATTCTCGTTGTGACTCTGGTGGCGCCGATTGCCGCGCTGCTGGTGCAGGCCGCGATCAGCCGCTCGCGCGAGTTCGAGGCCGACCGTTTCGGCGCGGATGTGACCGGGCGGCCCTTGTGGCTGGCATCGGCCCTGTCGCGCATCGATCACGCCGCCGGAAGGATCGAGAACCTGCCGGCGGACGCCAATCCCGCCACCGCCCATATGTTCATCATTAATCCACTTCATGGTGGACTTTCCGGCATGTTCGCCAGTCATCCTTCCACCGAAGAACGGATCGCGCGCTTGCGCGCCATGGCAGGCGCCTCTGCCGCGCCGCGCGGTCCTTGGGGTTGAAGAGGGCAGGAAATTTGACGGAACAGGCCGGTCTGCCGGCGCGCAAGGCGGCGCTCGCCATCATCTCCGGCGTGCTGCGCAGCAAGCGGCCGCTCGATTCTTTGCTCGACAGCACCCGCGGCCTTTCCCGGCGGGACGCGAGCTTCGCCCGCGCCGTGGCGAGCGGGACCTTGCGCCATATGGGCATACTGGAAGCCGTGCTGCGCCGCTTCGCGCCGCGCTCCCCGGAACCGCACAGGGCCGGCGCCACCAGCGAAATCCTGCTGCTGGGCGCCTGCGAGCTTCTGATCCTGGAGGTGCCGGCCCATGCCGCGGTCGATGCGGCCAATTGGCTGGCGGCTGGCGATTCCAAGGCGGTGCATTTCAAGCCGCTGATCAATGCGGTGCTCCGCCGGGTCGCAAAGGAAGGCGAAGCGATGCTGGGCGAACTCGACCTTGCGCGCCTGTCGCTGCCCGACTGGTTGTGGCATCGCTGGAAGAAACAGTATGGCGAAAAGATCGCGCGCGCCATTGCCCAGGTCCAGCAGATGCCGCCGCCTCTGGACATCGTGCTGAAGAATGGCGGCGACGCCTTTCCCCAAAGCGCGCCCCTTGTCGGTGCCGTCCGCCGGCTGGAAGATGCGGGTCGGATCGAAGAGCTGGAGGGCTTCGAGGAGGGCGCCTGGTGGGTGCAGGATGTGGCGGCCTCGCTGCCCGTCCTGTTGCTGGGCGAAGTGAATGGGCGCCGGGTGGTGGACCTGTGCGCCGCGCCGGGCGGCAAGACGCTCCAGCTCGCGGCGCGTGGCGCCAATGTGGTGGCGGTCGATGTCGATGCCGCGCGGCTGGAGCGGGTGCGGGCGAATCTGCTGCGCACACGCCTGTCGGCGCAACTGATCCTGGGCGATGCGCGCGACATGAAAGTGCCCGCGCCGTTGGTGCTGATCGACGTGCCTTGCAGCGCCACGGGGACCATCCGCCGTCATCCCGACCTGCCCTGGATCAGAGGGGCGGCGGATGTGACCGCGGCAGCAGCGCGGGCTTATGAAATCCTGGAACAGGGCGCCGCAATGGTCGCGCCGGAAGGAATGCTGGTGTTCGCGGTCTGCTCGCTGGAGCGGGAAGAGGGCGAAGAACAGATCGAGGCGTTTCTGGCTTCGCATCCCGATTTTGCGCGCATGCCGGTGACGGCGGTCGAGATGTTCGGCCATGCCGATTGGATCACGCCGCGGGGAGACTTACGCACTTTGCCATGTCATCTGGCGGAACAAGGCGGGATGGATGGCTTCTACGCCGCGCGGCTGAGAAGGAACTGATCGGCCACCCTCTGAAATTCTTGCGCTCAGCAACAATAGACATTGTCATGCCCGCGAAAGCGGGCACCCAACTCGTTACGGGCAGAAGCTGGATTCCCGCGTGTGCGGGAATGACAGATTAATCTGGCCTAATAGAGTTGAACTAAAGCCTTCCCAGCGCATAGGCGATGGCGAGATAAATCTTGCCCGTGTCCGCCGACAGCATGGTCGAGGTGAGCAGCCCGCCGCCATCGCCTTCCCGCGCTTTGGCGAGCAGGCTTTCGAACTCGCTCAGATAAGAGTCCGCCGCGGCATGGAAGCGCTCGTCGTCGCGATAGAGGGTAGCGATGCGATCGACGGCGTTTGCATCGATCACGCCCGCCAGCTTGCGTGCGAAGATGGCGCGGTCGCCGGCGAGATAGCGTTTCCAGTCCTCATCGCGCGGCTGGGCGTCCTGGTCCAGCGCCGACAGATCGATGGCGAGATCGGCCAACGCCACTTCCAGCGCACCCAGCGCGGCGGCGTTGCCTGGCCGCAAGGAACGGTTTTCCGCCTCTCCCGATTCCACCGCCGCCAGAAGAGCCTTCATTTCCCAGGCCTTGGTATCGGAGGAGGTTTCCTTTTTGCGGGGCCGCGCCGTCAGCTTGCGGGCAAGTCCCTTGAGGCCTTCCGGCTCCGGCTCGAAGACGGGCTGCGGCGCCGCGCCGGGAATGGGTTCCGGCGCGCTCCTGGTACTGGAACGGGAATGGATCGTCGAAAGCGTGCGTGCCGATAGATCCAGAATCTGTTCGGTCTCGCTCGCCACCAACTGGCGCACCCGCTTGGCTTCCTCCTGGGCAAGACCAGGCAGGCGGATCAGATGCCGCTCCATGTCGTCGGTGGTCTTGGCGAGAAGCTCGCGGATCTTGCCGGCTTCCGCGCTCATCTCGCCGGCGGTGCGCAACAGCCGCTCGCATTCCGCCATCGCTTCGCCGACCAGCAGGCGTGCATCCTGCTTGGCCTGGTTCGAACTGTCGGCGAGCAGGGCCTGCGCGTCGCCGCCCGCAGTCCGCAAGCCTGCCACCAAGGCATTCAATGTGGCGGCCGCAGTCTCCCCTGTCTGGCGCAGCTTTTCTGCTTCCTGGCTGAAAGCGGCGGTGAGTTGGTTCGCCCGGGTTGCGGCATTGACCATCATCAGGTCGAGATGGCGTTCCGCATCGCCTGTCACGCTTTCGAATTTCTGCGCTTCCCCGGCCAACGTGGCGATGGCATTCTCCATTCCGGTCCGCTGTTGCGACAGAGCCGTCTCGAACGCATCGGCGTCGTCCTTCAGCTTGTGCAATTGCTCGTTGACGCCGGCCCGGTGCTTTTCGTAGCGCGCCAGCACGAATTCCGCCCGGCCCATGGCGGCATCCGATACTTCCTGGATGCGGCCGCTCGCGCGGCCAAGTTCGGTGGCGGCGGCCAGCGGCGCATCGGCGGCAGCGTTGGCCGCGGCACGGAAGCCGGCAGCCTGCACATCCAGCGACTGCGCCGCCATCTTGAGGGTTCCTTCCACTGTCTCGAGCGTCGCCTTCAACTGCGCAGTGCGGCCTGCAACCGTCTCGCTGGCGCGGGCGGCTGCGGCGATCAGGGCGTCGGCCAGGGCTTCGATGCGCTGGTTCAACACGCCTTCGGCGGTTTCGACCGTGTTCCTCATCTGCGCCGCACGGCTGGCAAGGGCCTCATTGGCCCGCGCCGCAGCGTCATTCAGATGGCCGGAAAGGATTCCGACTTGGCTGGTGAAAGCATTTTCCGCGGTTTGCAGCGTGGACGCGATCTGGGCGGTGTGCGCCGCAAGCGTGTTCTGGCTGCGGTTGGCGGCGTCGTTCAGATTGTCGGACAACATGGCGACCCGCTGCGCCAGCACGTCTTCCGCGCTTTCCAGGGTGGCGCGCAATTGCGCCGCCTTGCCGGCCACGGTTTCGCCGGCGCGCACGGCGACATCGGTCAGGGCATTGGAAAGGAGATCGATACGCTGGGTTTCCTGGCCTAGTCGGAGGGCGATGCTGTCGCCCCGCACTTCGGCGCGGGCGCCCGCCTCGTCCAGCGCCGCGATCTGGTGTTCGATCAGCGATTCCAGCGAGCGCACCCGCTGGAAGGCAGCGTCGAGGCCGGTATTGAGCGTGTCGAGCTCCCGGCGCACGGCGCGGGACAGGCGCGCGGCGCTGCGGGCCGCGGTTTCGTCAGCGGCGAACAGTTTGTCGGCAGCCACCAGCATTGTCTCGGCGGTCGCCTGCATCGCGGCACTCCGCGCCAGAGCCGCCGCGATTGCGAAGAACAGCAGCGGTGGCAACAGCACGGCGGAGGCCTGGATGGCGACCTGCTGCAGGTCGAGCGCGGCCAGCCCCCCGATTCCCAGATAGCCCAATAAATAAGCGGCCCAGAAGCCGGTCCAAAATAGGGCAGCGATGGCCGCGAAAGCGTAGGCTCTGGCGCCATAACGACTGCGGGGCGCCGGCCGGGCGACGGGCTCTGCCACGGCCTCTGCCGATTCCACCAGAACCGGCTGATTTGGCGCGAAATATTGTACCATGGGCGACCTTTGCTGAAGCGGCATCTTAACCCAACCGCAATACAGTAAAAGCCGCGCCTTAACGGGCCCTTAGGGCTGGGCACAGCATTCTGGACCGCATGTCTGACACTTTGCCCATCGATCTGTCTCATCTGGCCCGGTATACCGGCGGCGAGCCGGCCCTTAACCGCGAAATCCTGCGGCTTTTTCAGAAACAGCTCGACGAGATGGTCGAAACGCTGAAAGGCGTGCTGGAACGGCGCGATAGCAAAAGCTGGCGCGAAATCACCCATACCATCAAAGGTTCGGCCCGAGGGGTCGGCGCTTTTCCGGTTGGCGAAGCGGCGGCAGCGGCCGAGCCAGTCGATCCCCTGCTCCAGCACGATAAGGCCGAAGCTGCGATCGAGAATTTGCGCCGACAAGGCGAAGCCGTTCAGGCTTTCCTGCGGGACTATCCCGTCTGATCTTCGACGCGGCGATAGTTATGCGTCGGACAGCGTAAATCCTAGCGTCCCCGACACTGGCCCAAATTCTATTTGTCTGAGTTCCTATTCGCTTGCCGACGGCGAGGTGATAGGATTTTCATCGCTTTCGGTTCCGATCGTGGAATCGGGGCCGATGGCAGCAGCAACGGGAGTTTTCGCGAAGCACGAGATCGTCACTGAACCGGGAGGTATGCATGAGTCTGGGAGAATTTCACCATATCGATGACGCGCCCACCAAAGGTTCGAAAATAACGGCTTGGATTGTCATCGCCCTCATAGTCGGCGCGATTGCCGTTTATGTGGTAGGATCAGGAGTGCTGGAATACCATCCAGCGGTGGCACAGCAGAATTTCCCACGCGGCATGTAGCGGCGGGTTCGGTCCGAACGATTGGCTCGAGAGCTGCTGGCGGCGCTCCCTTGCTTTAGTTTGCGCTAGATTTGCCATCGAAGGCGCTGAATTCATGGACGATGGAAGCGTCGATCAGGCTGCGCCACACCGCCCCGGCGATATCGGGCGATAATCCCGCCTTGCGTCCCTCCGCGATCACTTTGGCGATCACCTCCTCCACCCGTCCTTCATCGCGCACCGCGGTCCGGTTTTGCTTGAGAATAGCCGCACGTTCGACATAGCGTTGACGTCGCGCCAGGAGACCCACCAGCTGACGGTCGAGCGTGTCGATGGCCTCTCTCAATTCGGTCATGGACGAACAGGCTTCGGGCGGGGCGGGGGCGTCATTGTGCATCGCAATATCTCTCTTGCCGGGGGTTGTTGCCGTCCCTATTTTTACATATAAGAGCGAGGTTTTCTGAAACAGTACAGTGTGTTAGGTGTGAAACTCCTTGGACAAGACCATGAGCTCCGATTCCCCGCAGCCTTTGGAGACCGATGTCGTCATCATCGGCGCCGGTCCGATCGGGCTGTTCGCCGTGTTCGAATTGGGGCTGTTGGATCTCAAATGCCACCTGATCGACATCCTGGACCGGCCGGGAGGGCAATGCACCGAGCTTTATCCTGAAAAGCCGATCTACGACATTCCCGGCCTGCCGATCGTCACCGGCCAGCAGCTTACCGACCGGCTGATGGAGCAGGTCAAGCCGTTCGGCGCCACGTTTCATTTCAACGAGATGGCGACCGCGCTGGTCAAGCTGGAAGACGGGCGCTGGCAACTCACCACCGATACGGGAACGAGCATCATTGCCCATGCCGTGGTGATCGCGGCGGGAGCGGGCAGCTTCGTGCCCAAACGGCCTCCCGTGCCGGGCATCGAGCATTTCGAGAATGCCGGGGACGGGATTGGGGTTCATTACGCCGTACGCAAGATGGAGACCTTCCGCGGCAAGAACATCCTGATCGCAGGCGGCGGCGATTCCGCCTTGGACTGGACGATCAATCTGGCGCCGCTGGCCAAGTCGCTCACCCTCGTCCATCACCGCGACGGTTTCCGCGCGGCCGCCCACAGCGTCAACCAGATGCGCGAATTGGAGAAGGAAGGCCGGGTGAAATTCCATGTCGCCTCGGTGAAGGCGCTGCATGGCGAACCGGGCGGTCTCAAAGGCGTCACTCTGGCCGGCGCGGATAAAAGCGAATGGCATCACGAGGCCGATGTGTTCCTGCCGTTCTTCGGCCTGACCATAAAATTGGGGCCCATCGCCGAGTTCGGCATAAACCTGCACGAGAATTTGATTCCGGTGGACACCGCAAGTTTTGCAAGCGCCACACCGGGTATCTTCGCCATCGGCGACATCAACACCTATCCCGGCAAGCTGAAGCTGATCCTGTCCGGCTTCCATGAAGCCGCACTGATGGCACAGGCCGCGTTCCATATTGTCCGGCCGAACGAAAAGCTGCGCTTCCAGTACACGACCTCGTCCTCCAACCTGCAAAAGAAGCTGGGTGTGCATTGAAGATTGTCGGAACGGACCGCCAGGGCAATACGCGCGAAGTCGAAGGCCGCGAGGGCTGGAGCGTGATGGAGATTCTGCGCGATGCGGGCTTCGATATCGCGGCGGAATGCGGCGGCGCCTGCGCCTGCGCCACTTGCCATGTCTATGTTCAGGACGGCTGGTATGAAAAGCTGTCGCCGCCTTCGGACGCGGAGATCGATATGCTGGACATGGCCCTGGCAGTCGAGCCCAATTCTTCGCGCCTCTCCTGCCAGATCGTGTGCAGCGATGCGATAGACGGCATCAAGGTCACGGTCGCGCCGGAATAATCCGAAATAATAACGCGGCATTCTGCCTTGTCGCAGCCGCAGCGGGGTCCTACCCTTTTGGAGGGAAAGGATCTTCAATGCTCGACCGTCGCGCTCTGCTTGCCTCCACGGCTGCCGTTCTGGCCTTGCCGGCCGCCGCCGCGTCGGGTGGTGGCCATGCCGCGCTGAACCGCCTGTTCGACCAGTTCATGAAGGAGAATCTGGACAATTCTCCCATGACCGTCACCTCGCTTGGGCTGGACACTGGCGGGCGCGGCTATGAGAAGCGGCTGATCGACGATACGTCGTTGGCCGGCATCGCGCGCAACAAACAGATCGTCGCCGGCCAGCTTGGCCGCCTGAAGGCGTTCGACCGCCCTTCGCTGACCGGCATGGATGGGATCAATTACGACGTGGTGATGTACGGCCTTGCCAATGGCGACGAGGCCGACAAACGCTATAACTATGGTCCGGCGGGCGCGGGCGCGCCTTATATTCTCAGCCAATTGACCGGCAATTACTGCAATACGCCTTCTTTCCTGGACACAGAGCACAGCATCGAAACCAAGGCCGATGCCGAAGCCTATTTGGCGCGGCTGGAAGGCTTTGCCCGTGCCATGGACCAGGAGATCGAGGTCGCGCGACACGATATCGCCAAGGGCGTGGTGCCGCCCGATTTCGCACTCGCCAAGACGCTGACCCAGATGGGCCAGTTGCGTGCCGACCCGCCGGAGAAATCCAATCTCACTTTATCGCTGGTGCGGCGCGCCGCCGAAAAGCATCTCGCGGGGGATTGGCGCGGCCAGGCGACGAAGTTGGTGGCGGGCAAAGTCTATCCCGCGTTGGATCGCCAGATCGCGCTGGTGAAGGAGACGCAGAAACATTCCAGTCATGACGCGGGGGTGTGGAAGCTGCCGGACGGCCAAGACTATTATCGCGATTCCCTCACCTTTTGGGCCACGACCACCAAGACGCCGCAGGAAATCCATCAGCTGGGCCTGGACATCGTCAAGGATCATATGGGCAAGCTCGACGCACTGATGAAGGCGCAGGGCATGAGCAAAGGCACGGTGGGCGAGCGCCTGCGCGCCATGGGCAAGGACCCGCGCTTTATCGTTCCCAACACCGACGCGGCCAAGGACAAGATCATCGCCGAACTGAACGCCAAGGTGAAACAGGTGCGTGCGCGCCTGCCGCAATGGTTCGGCACGTTGCCCAAGGCCGGTGTGGTGATCAAGCGAGTGCCCAAGGACATCGAGGCGGGGCAGCCCGGCGGCTATTACAACACGCCGTCGCTGGACGGAAAGCGGCCCGGCATCTACTGGATCAATCTGCGCGATACCGCCGAAGACCCGAGCTGGTCGCTGCCGACCCTCACCTATCACGAATCCATTCCCGGCCATCACCTGCAATTGTCCATCCAACAAGAAGCCGGTCTGCCGCTGATCCGCAAAGTGTCTTTCTTCTCCGCCTATATCGAAGGCTGGGCGCTTTATGCCGAGCAGCTCGCGGTCGAGATGGGGCTTTATGACGGCAACCCGCTGGGCCGCATCGGCCAATTGCACGACTCCATGTTCCGCGGCGTGCGCCTGGTGGTGGACAGCGGCATGCATGCGATGAAATGGAGCCGCGAGCAGGCCGTGAAATATTATACCGAGACATTGGGCGATCCCGACAGCGCCGCCATCACCGAAGTCGAGCGCTATTGCGTCTGGCCGGGACAGGCGTGCAGCTACATGCTCGGCAAGCTCGCTTTCCTGGCGGAACGGGAAAAGGCCAAGAAGGCGCTGGGCGCCAAGTTCGACATCCGCCAATTCCATGACGCGATGCTGCTGGCCGGGGCGGTGCCGCTCGCCATGCTGGACGGCATCACGGATCAGTACATCGCGCACGCCAAGGGGTAAGTCACCGGACTTGCTGGAGTTATACGTTTGTTATAACATCGTGTTATAACCTACGTACCAACGAGATCGGCATGCATTTCTCCCTGAAAATCATCCAGATCGGCAATTCCCTGGGCGTCACCCTGCCCAAGGAGGCCCTCGCCGCGCTGAAGGTCGAGAAGGGCGACACCTTGACCCTCACGCCGGCGCCGGATGGATTTCGGGTGACGCCTTATGATCCGGAGGTGGACCAGCAGGTGGACGCCGGCCGGCAGATTATGCGCGAATACCGCGATACCCTCCGCGCGCTGGCGAAATGAACGAGCCCGTCTGGGTTCGCCGCGAGACCCTTGAACTGCTGCACAGCGAAAGCATCGCCGAACATGGCGGCGCCGATGGCTTGCGTGACGGGGGCTTATTCGAATCCGCCCTGATGCGCCCTCGCAACCTGCATGCCTATGAGGGCGAGAGCGACATCCCGCGCCTCGCGGCCTGTTATGCCTTCGGGCTGGCGAAGAATCATCCTTTCGTCGATGGCAACAAGCGCATCGCCTTTCTCGCGGCCGCCCTGTTCCTGCGGCTCAATGGTTTCCGGCTGATGGCCGCCCAGGTTGAAGCCACCATGGTCATCCTATCACTCGCGGCAAGCACGCTGTCTGAGCCGCAATTGGGGGATTGGCTTCGCAAGAACACGACGCCGCTCTGAGGCTGGAAAAGCTGGCGGATGCGTTCGACCGATGCTGAATAAGCGCCGGCCTTTGCCAAGTTCCCCGCCTCCGCTAACGTCGCCCGATGACCGTCGCGCATGTCTACACCGTTGCGTTTCAAGGCATCGAAGCCCGAGAAGTCGACGTGCAGGTGCATGTCGGCGAATCCGGCGGCGGACAGTTCAATATCGTCGGACTTGCCGACAAGGCGGTGGCGGAAAGCCGCGAGCGGGTGCGGGCGGCGCTGTCCGCCATCGGGCTGGCGCTTCCCTTCAAGCGCATTACCGTCAACCTTGCCCCCGCCGACCTGCCCAAGGAAGGCAGCCATTACGATCTGCCGGTCGCGCTGGGCCTGCTGGCCGCAATGGGCGTGCTGCCGGCCAGCGAATTGGCGGGCTATGTCGCGCTGGGCGAATTGTCGCTCGATGCGGCGGTGACCGCTGTCACGGGCGTTCTGCCGGCGGCGCTGGCGGCGAACGAACAGGGCCGCAGCCTGATCTGTCCCGCCGCCAACGGACCGGAGGCGGCCTTCGCCGGACAGATCGAAATTCTTGCCACCCCGTCTCTGCTGGCGCTGGTCAACCACATGAAGGGCGTGTCGGTGCTGACCGCGCCCGAACCGAAACTGGTAGAGACCGGCCGTGCCATTCCCGACTTGCGCGACGTGAAAGGGCAGGAAAGCGCCAAGCGCGCGCTGGAGATCGCGGCGGCCGGCGGACACAATCTTCTGATGATAGGCCCACCCGGCGCGGGCAAGTCGATGCTGGCGCAGCGCCTGCCCGGTCTGTTGCCGCCACTGGACGCGCGCGAGGCGCTGGAAATTTCGATGGTGCAGAGTCTCGCGGGCGAATTGGAAGGCGGTTCGATCTCCCGCCGCCGTCCGTTCCGCAATCCGCATCATTCCGCCTCGATGGCGGCGCTGGTGGGAGGCGGGCTCAAGGTCAAGCCGGGAGAAGTGAGCCTTGCCCATCTGGGCGTTCTGTTCTTGGACGAGCTTCCCGAATTCGCCGCCATTATGCAGCAGTCACACCTAGACCTAAGCTTAGGGCTCGAAAGGCCATCCCGGCGTCACCTTTCCCTCCAGGGCCTTGGAAATAAAGAATGGTCCAAACAGGCACACACCAATAAGCGCGCTCCAAAAGAAATAGCCATTTTCGATGCTGCCCCAATCTGGCCGATGCCAGAGAAATTCTACGGGCAGGAGAATGGCGGCGGAAATTAGTCCGCCACAAACAACCCCGCTCAGCCCAGCCACCCCTATGATAAGGGCTGCAAAGGCCCCACGTTGCCAATTGCTGCTTAAAAGTCATGCGC
>DATATP010000006.1:0-19593 GCA_036268715.1 Rhizomicrobium sp.
CAACCGCGTTGGAGAAATCTGACGCCGGTTTATACTTCGATTGGGGGCCGGATTCGTCCCGGTACATCCCCCACATCGACTATCGGCCGCAGAAACTGAACCCGGAAGAAATTCCGGAACGATTGAGCTAGGCAACGGTCCGAGTCCAAACCCCAGGAACGTTGGGAACACTGTGCTTTAATTGAAGCCAAAAATTGCGTCGGAGTAGACTCTCCACATTGGCGCGCAAGGCGCCTGTTGCCCAACAGTGTCAGCGGAGTGGCAAGGCGGGTGCTATTTGCAGGAATTGGCCTATGTCTGTAATCGCCTCCGCCAGACCGCAACGCTTGACCGGCGCGCCTTCCGGGAAAGCGCTCAGCAGGCGGCTGGGGGTGGCGCTTTCCAGGATGACGAAGCAGCCGCGATCCTCAGGCCCGCGGATCAGCCGCCCGAAGGCCTGCTTCAGCCGCAGTCTGGTGATGAGATCGTCATAACCCTTGCCGAAGCGCGCACGCCGTGCCTTGTGCAGGATCGTGGGCTTTGGCCAGGGCACTTTGTCGAACACGACCAGCCGCAGCGAACGGCCCGGCACATCCACCCCGTCACGCAGCGCATCGGTGCCGAGCAGGCAGGCATTTTCCTCCACCCGGAACAGATCGACCAGCGCCCCGGTGTCCAGCCTGTCGACATGTTGGGCATAGAGCGTCAGGCCGGCCTCGGCGAGAGGCGGGGCGATACGGGAAGCGGTCTCGCGGAGAGTACGGACGGCCGTGAACAAGCCCAGGGCGCCGCCGCCGCTCGCCAGAAACAGCTCCCGCATTGCTGCCGCAAGCGCGTTGGCATCGCGCCGCGCGATGTCTGTCACCACGAAAATGCGCGCCTGGTCTTCATAGCGAAACGGCGATTCGAAATGGGCGCGCCGGGGCGGCTGGGGCAGATGGGCCGCGCCGGTTCGCACCTCCGCGCTGATCCAGTCATCCGCGCCTTCTCCATTGGAAGAGGGGGCGGCATCGCGCAAGGTCGCGGAGGTGATCAGCGCGCCATGCGCGGGTTCCAACACTTCCGCGGCGAGCGGAATGGTGGGGTCGATCCAGTGCCGGCGCAATCCGACATCGCTGTCGCGGCCCTCCTCGCGCGCGATTTCGAACCAATCGACGAATTCGGCAGCGAGTTCGCCATTCTCCAAACTTTCGAGCATGGCAATCCAGGCGGGCAGGATGCGCTTGGACCGCCGCTCCAGACCGCGCGCCGCCGCTTCCAACCGGGCCCGTGTAAAAGGTTCGAGCGCTGCGGTCTTCTCGTCCATCTTCTTGCGCAACAAGCGGGCCAGGTCGCCCAATGGGTTTGCGAGGCGTACCAGGCCGCGCGACAGGGCGCGCACCGCCTCCAGTAATTCAGGTTGCATGGGCGCGATTTCGGCTTCCAGCGTGTAGAAGCTGTCACGGTCGTCGCTGCGGGCGCGCACATGGCTATAAGCCATAGCCAAAAATACTTCTCCCGGCCCGCGTGGATTGCCGCCGAGTCTCTGGGTCCAACCTTCGCCCGCCAGAACGCCTGCCGCCTGCAGCGCGTCTTCCAGCGCGGCCTGCGCCGCCTCGTCATCGGCGATCAGATCGCGCAGCCTTTCCCCCAATCCGCGCATGCGGCTGCGGGCACGGCCTTCTGGTCCTCTGATCCACCGCCGCAGCTCGGCCATCTCGCGTCCGGAGAGCAGCGCAGAGAAACCGGAATCCGCCGCGTCGAACAGATGATGGCCCTCATCAAAGACATAGCGCAGCCGGCGCTCGGGCGGCGCATCGGTTGTCTCGTCAGTCGCCAGCGCATCCTGGGCGCTTTGGGCAATCACCAACGCATGATTGGCGATCACGATCGGCGCGCGGCGGGCGCGGCGAATGGCGCGCTCGATAAAGCACACGCGGTAATGCGGACAGGCTGCATAGATGCATTCGCCGCGCCGGTCAGTCACGGTGGAAAGCGGCATGGCGGCGGCGAGAAAAGCCGGAAAGCCTGCCCCCGACAGATCGCCATCCGTGCCGGAGCCGATCCAGCGCGCGATAAGCGCAAGCGCGACGCTGCGCGCCCCCGGCGCCAACGCGGTTCGCTTCGCATGCGGCTCGGAAGTGTACGCTGCCGCTACACTTCTTTTCGCCGCATCCTCGAAGTTCAGCAGGCAAAGATAATTCTCGCGGCCCTTGCGCACCACGGCCTTCTCGGCGCGCTCGGCCGGATCGGGATAAAGCCGTGCGATCTCTTGCACGATCTGGCGCTGCAGGTTGCGCGTATAGGTGGAAATCCACAGGCCGGGCCCGTTCTTCTCCGCCCACACGCTGGCGGGCGCCAAATATCCCAAGGTTTTACCGGTGCCGGTGCCCGCTTCGACCAGAGCAACGCGCGGGGCGCCCGCCTGCTCGCGCGGTCCGAAGGCATAGCTCGCAGCCATGCTGTAAGCCGCCTGTTCCGGCCGCATGACTCCGACCAGCCGCGCGAGGCGCGCGCGCGCTTCTTCCGGCTCGACCGGCTGGGAGCCTGGAGCGCCCGGCCCCGCATCGTCTTCCCATTGCGGCAGCCCACGCCAGGCTTCCAGTCCGGCGATGGGCGAGCCATGCGGCGCGGTCCGGCAAATTACAGTCTGTAAAAGCGGTGCCCAAGGCCAGCCCGCGCGCGTCAGGGTGCCAACCAGCGGGGCGAGTGCCGCCCGGGTGTGCTCGTCCGATCGGGCAATCTCCTCCAGCAAGCGATGCGCGATGGGATGCAGAGCTTGCGCGGCCTGTTCAGGCGTGTGCGGCGGCTCCAGGCCCAAAGCCCGCGCCAGCCCCAGCGCGCTGGGCACGAAAGGCTGGCCGGGCCGCACGAAGGCGAACAGTTCCAGAAGATCGAATGGCGGTTTCTTTAAAGCGACGCCAAGCCGTCCGGCCACGAAACCGGCATGCACAAGCAGCACGAGGCCGCTTTCCAGCAGTATCCGTGCGGGGGCCAATGGCGCCCGCTTGGCTGGCGCGTCCGGCTGTGCGACAGCCGCGCCCGGCGCGGCGGGCACCAGCGCGGTCAGCGCGGAAAGAGAAGGAATATCGGGCATGGGCGCGGATATTGATGCGCCGCTTGCGAAAAGCCCAAACCTTTTTATGCGGCGATGTCGGGATAGAGCTGCATCAGCGCCTCTCTTGCGCGCAGGTGCTCGCTCCACAGAAGCTGGGCGGCGTTGCGCAGGCCATGCCGGTCACCGTCCATGCGCGCCGAGCGGGCGAATTTCCGCGCTGCCTCGGTGACGGCGGCGAGCCCTACGCCGCCCGCGGCGCCCACAATGTCCTGGGCCACCCGTACCGCATCATCCCATTGCTGGTCATTGCAGGCTTTTGACAAGGCGCTCATCAGCTGCTCGGCCGTGAGGAGGTAACATTGCAGCAGCTCCAGCAGCGCGGCTGCGCCGCCGACTGATTTTTCCAGGGCGGAGAAGGACGCCGCATCGATCGCGGGGGGTGCGCCGGTTTGAGGCGTGGCGTCCGGCCTGACGCAGACCGCATCCAGGGCGCGATAGATCGGGTCGGCCTCCAGCGGCCAGCGCAAGACCGTATCGGTCGCAGCGGGCGCGCGGTCCCCCCGCAGCAGCACGGCGATCAGGGGCGCATGCACGCCCGGCGCGGCGGCGAGCATGTCGGCATCGCCCGCGCCCACAATGATGGCGTCGAAATTCTGTTTTCCGCCGCGCTCGATCGCATCGGCAAGGCTGTCGGCGATGGTGAGCTTGTTACCGAAAGGCTCAAGCAGCCGGGCGATGGCAGCGCCAGCGCCGGGGACGGGCAGGAAGACCAGGAGGGTCAGCCCGGTGGGCGGCATTCGCTGGCTCTCGCCGGCGGATTTGATGTCCGCTGCGCCCAACATGCTGCCCGAGGCCGGCAAGGTGAAAAAAAAGTGAGAGCCTTCGCCGGGCAGGCTTTCAAACGCGATCTCGCCCTTCGCCTGCTCAACGATGCGCTTGGCCACCGCAAGGCCCAGCCCGGCGCCCTGTGCCTTGCGGGTATAGGAGCTGTCGCCAGGCGTGAAGGGACTGAACAACTGCCGCGCCACATCCGGCACCACACCACAGCCCGTATCCGACACGGTAAAGCGCACCATCGCGGCACCTTCTTGCCCTATTGGGTCAAGCCGGATATCGACCAGGCCCCGCTCGGTGAATTTGAGCGCATTGTCGGCGAGCTTGAGCAGCACCTGGCGCAACTTGCGCGGGTCGGCGGCAACGCGCGGCAGATGGGGCGCGGCGCTCAAGGTCAGGCGAAGGCGCTTCTCCCAGGCGCGGGGCTGCAAAAGACGGATTACCGCGCGCGCCGCCTGGACCGGATCGCAATCGCCATCGTCCTGCAGCACGACCTCGTCGCGGGTTAGCGCGATCACATCGTCAATCAGGGTCTGCAGCCCGCTGCCCGCTTCCAGCATCACCCTGACATGATCGGCCTGCTGCCGAGGCAGGTCCGCACGCTCCAGAAGCTGCGCCATGCCTAAGAGAGCGTTGAGCGGTGTGCGCAGTTCATGGCTGATATTGGCGATGAAAGAGGCTTTGGCGTGGGTGCTGGCCTGGGCAGCGTCGTGGGCGCGGATCGCTTCGCTTTTTTCCCGCTTGAGGCTGGCGACCAGACCGCTATTTTCGCAGCGCAGATGCACGCTTTCATCCAGCAGCCGTGCCATGCCGTCGCAATAACTGATCAGTACTGCGCCAAAGAACAGCACCAGCATTGCGGTCAAGGTCGCGTAGGGGCCGCCCTGCCACAACAAGAGGCCCGCCAGCGGCAGGAGCGAAAAACAGCAATGCGCCGCATAAGCAGGGCGGTAAGCGGAGCGGGCGATGAACTCGGTCGCGGTCATGCCGAGATAGGCGAGTGCGAGATAGGCTTCGGCCGGAAAGGAATCCCGTACGAACCAGTACCAGGCGCCGACGCCCCACGTTGCCCCTCCGATAGCCGAGGTGAAGGTGTAACGGCGGGCCCAATAATGCGCGTCGCGGCCGGGCGCGCGGTTGCGATAAGCAGCCGTCAATTGTTCGGCGGAAACCGCCACTACGATCTGCAGCAGCAACGGCGCCAGCGGCAAAAAACCCGGCGCGACACCCGCCATGAAGCTGGCCGGCACGCACAAAACTGCGAAAGGCAGCGATAGATAATGCCGACCCAGTGCATAAAGGACATCGATGCGGCCGGCGAATACAGCCCCCGCTTCGTCCTGGCCCGGTGTTTCGACAATCATTGTGCTACCCTGCTGTAAAGCCTAGCTTTCCCGCCCTTTCAAAACGCTTAAATTTGGCCCCCCATGGTGAATGCCTTTGTAAACATGACGCGCGACCAGGCGCTTGCCGCGAAGACTTGGCCGGCCGAGGAGGCCCGCAAGCTGTTGGCGCGGATCGAGCGCCGCCGCGCTGCCGGGCAAGATACGCAGCAAGTGGTGTTCGAGACCGGCTATGGTCCTTCCGGTCTGCCGCATATCGGGACGTTTGGGGAGGTCGCGCGCACGTCCTGGGTGCGTCAAGCGTTCCGATCGATGAGCGATGTGCCGACCCGGCTGATTGCCTTTTCCGACGACATGGATGGGCTGCGCAAGGTGCCCGATAACGTGCCCAATGCCGAGATGCTACGCGGCTATCTCGAGCGGCCGCTTACCTCGGTACCCGATCCGTTCGGCACCCATGACAGTTTCGGGGCCCATAACAATGCCCGGCTGAAGACGTTCCTCGACAATGGCGGCTTCGCATACGAGTTCGCCAGCAGCACCGAATATTATAAATCCGGCCGCTTCGATGCCGCGCTGATGACCCTGCTTCAGCGTTACGAAGAGGTGATGGAGATCGTGCTGCCGACCTTGGGGCCCGAACGCCGCGCCACCTATTCGCCTTTCCTGCCGGTCTCGCCCAAGTCCGGCAAGGTGCTGCAAGTGCCGCTGCTGGAATGGAACAAAGCCAAGGGCACTATCGTCTTTGACGATGAAGGCACCATGACCGAGCTGCCCGTCACGGGTGGCCATGTCAAATGCCAATGGAAAGCCGACTGGGCCATGCGCTGGTTCGCCCTTGGCGTGGATTACGAAATGGCGGGCAAGGACCTGATTTCATCGGTCGAATTGTCCTCGAAGATCGTCAAGGCGCTGGGCGGGACGCCGCCGGACGGCTTCAATTACGAACTGTTCCTGGATGAGGAAAGCCAAAAGATCTCCAAATCCAAAGGCAACGGTCTGTCAGTGGACGAGTGGCTTACTTATGGCACCCAGGAAAGCCTGGCGCTGTTCATGTTCGGCAAGCCGCGCACCGCCAAGCGGCTTTACTTCGACGTGATCCCAAAGATGGTGGACGATTATATCGCTTTTCTAGAAGCCTATTATTCTGGCGACGCTACCGCCGAAAAGCGGTTGGAGAATCCGGTCTGGTACATTCACGCCGGCGATCCGCCCGACGAACGCTATCCCGTGAGCTTCGCGCTGTTGCTCAATCTGGTCTCGGCCTCCAATGCGCACAGTCGCGAGGTGCTGTGGGGCTTCATTCGGGCTTATGCGCCCGAGGCAACCGCGGCAGCCAATCCTGGGCTCGAGAAATTGGTCGGCTATGCCCTTCGCTATTACGATGATTTCGTCAAGCCGGCGAAGAAATATCGTACTCCCGATGCGCGCGAGCGCGCCGCGCTGACGGAGTTGGCCGACCAGCTCGAGAAATTGGACAACGAGCGCGATCCGGTCGCGGTGCAGAATGTCATTTATGAAGTCGGCAAGCGCCACGGTTTCGAGCCGCTGCGCGCCTGGTTCGCCGCGCTTTACGAAGTGCTGTTCGGCCAGACCCAGGGGCCGCGCTTCGGCTCGTTCGCCGCCTTGTTCGGCTGCGCCGAGACCGCTTCCCTGATTCGCCGCGCGCTGGCCGGCGAATTCGCAACCGCATGAGGCGCGCGGCCTTCGCGCTGCTGCTGGCGGCATCGCCCGTCGCGGCGAAGGCCGCAGACTCGCCCTATGCGATCTATGCGGCCGGCCATTACGAAGAGGCCATGCATGCAGGCGAAGCCGCGCGCAATGCCGCCGGCCTCGCCATCGCAGCCCGCGCCGCACTGGCCGACGCGATGGAGCGGCCGCAGCCTTGCATGATCTGCCTGCAGCGAGCCGAAAGCTTTGCCAATCGCGCCATCGCCGCCGGTCCGGGATATGCCGATGGCCAGGTATGGCTGGCCGTGGCGCTCGGCTATGAATCGCGCCTGACCGGGCCACTGCGGGCACGGCTAGCCCGCAATCCGGAACGGGCCAAGGAGGCGCTGGAGCGGGCGCTCCGGGCCGATCCCGCCAATCCCTATGCTCTGTCCGCACTCGGTGGCTGGCATATCGAGATCGTGCGGCTGGGGGGCGATTTCCTGGCGCGCCACATTTATGGTGCCGAGGAAGCGACAGGCTTGGCTTTGTTCGACCGGGCGGTGAAGGCGGCGCCGGCCAATGTCGCCGTGCATTACCAGATTGCGCTGTCACTGGCCGGTTACGACCCGGCCCGTTTCAAGGACCGCATCCGGCGCGAACTGGAAGCGGCCGTGGCCGCCGCGCCCGCCACCGCATATGAACGTTTTGTTCGCGGCCGTGCCGCCGAGCTTCTGGCGCTACACAAATCCGGCGATGACACGGCATTTTCGGAAACCGTGCGCCACGATCAGGGATATCCTTGATAGTCTTCCCGCTTCAACGCGTCCGGCCGGGCTTGTGGTTTTCGAGGTGAGGCAGCGCAAAGTTTGCAAGCCGTTGGAAAAGATGTGTCACCGGGGCCGGGCATTCTATTACGGCCTGGCGCGGATGCAGGCGGACAAGGCGGAGGTGCTCAATCCCGATTGCGAGAAGGACTGGCCTGCCGCCAAGCTACCGCGCGTGAAGGTGGGCGGATACGCACCTGCACCTTTTCAGACTGCGCCAGCCTGGAGCGCGCCCCTTGAGCCGCTGGCGAAACAGCCATGGCAGCTGCAGGTGATCTATCGGCTGAAAGATTGCGTGGCCGGTTTACTGACTCGCCCAGATGATGCGATGCACGAAGGCGATTTCGCTCAACGGAAAACTGATATCCTCGAAGGCGGGGTTGAATGATCTGAGTTCGATGCGCTGGGCGCTCATGCGGCCCAACTGCTTGGCCATCACTTCTCCCGCATGAGTCTTGACCACCACGCGGTCGTTGCGTCTGAGATTTCCGGCCGGCGACACCACGATGCGGTCGCCGTCGCGATAGACCGGCAGCATGGAATCTCCTGTGATCTCCAACGCATAGCAATGTTCGCCGGAAATATCGGGAAAGGCGATCTCCTCCCAGCCTGAGCCAGCCGGAAAGCCGGAATCGTCGAAATAGCCCTTGCTGCCCGCCTGAGCCATTCCGATCAGCGGCACCATGCGGATGTGGTTCTTTCCGGCATCGCCCGCGACAAGGGCTACGAAATCTTCCAGGCTGGCGCCGGTGGCGGCCAGCACCTTGGCCAGGCTCTCGGTCGAAGGCCAGCGCAGTTTTCCATTGGCGGCGCCGCGCTTGCTCTTGTTAAAGGTAGTGGGGTCCAGACCGGCGAGCTTGGCCAATCCCGAAGGCGACATGCCATGCCGGGCGGCAAGCGCATCGATGGCACGCCAGATTTGGGAATGGGTGAGCATATTAAGATTAGGAATCAATCCGGTTTTTCGGTAATTATTCCTATATAAAGCAAAGTCCGGTTCCCGTCCAGGGGGCTACAAGGAGAAGTTGTAGGCCAAATGTCGGCATCAGAGCTGGGGGTGGGATTGCTGCGGCGGCTTCCGGCCGAAACCGCCCACCGGTTGACCCTGAAATTGACCCGAGCGGCGGCTGCGCTGCGGCCCGACCCGCCGGCGGACGATCCGCGGCTGGGCATCGCTCTGTTCGGGCGGCATTTCCCCAATCCTGTCGGGTTGGCAGCGGGCTTCGACAAGAATGCCGAGGTGCCGGCCGCGATGGCCCGCTTTGGCTTCGGTTTTGTCGAATGCGGCACCGTTACGCCCCGGCCGCAAGCCGGCAATCCCAAGCCGCGGCTGTTTCGTCTGGGAAAGGATGATGCCGTCATCAACCGTATGGGCTTCAACAATCTCGGAATGAAGGCGGTGGCGCGCAATCTGTCGCGCCGCAAAGGCGGCGGAATAGTCGGCATCAATGTCGGCGCCAACAAAGACAGCACCGATCGCGTTGCCGATTACCTTCTCGCTTTCGATCTGCTCGGGCCCTTGGCGGATTATGTGGCGATCAATGTCTCCTCACCCAACACGCCCGGTTTGCGCGGCCTACAAAATCGCGATGAACTTGCGCGGCTGCTGGGCGCTCTCGTTGACAAGCGCACGCAAAGGTCGATCGAAGTCCCTCTGCTGCTGAAAATCGCGCCCGACCTGGATGAGCAGGCGCTCGACGATATTGCAACGGTGGTGCTGGCTTCCGGTATTGAAGGGTTGATCGTCTCCAACACCACACTCGCGCGACCGCCTTTGCGGAGTCTTCATGCGTCGCAAACCGGCGGCCTTTCGGGCAAACCGCTGTTTGCGCTTTCCACCACGATACTCAAGGCGATGCATGACCGGTTGGGGAGGCGCATTGTCTTGGTGGGGGTTGGCGGTATCGGAAGCGGGGCAGATGCCTATGCCAAGATCCGCGCCGGCGCCTCGCTGGTGCAACTCTATACGGCGCTGGTCTATGCCGGTCCCGGTCTGGTTGCCCGCATTAACCGAGAACTCGCGGAATATCTGGCTCGGGACGGTTTTGCGCAGTTAGCCGATGCGGTGGGAAGCGGCGAATCATGACGCCTGCGGCCATTGAGGGTTTTGGCCCGCGCTTTCCTTGAGGCAAGATGGCCCCCGTTGGGGCAAGAACGATGAGGGACTGGTCTGGAGTCTGGCATCAATTCATCGTGACCTTGGCTCCCCAGCCGGTCGGCGTGGTGCTGGCCGTATGGACCGCTTGGCGCTGATTATCGTGATGGCGTTGGCAGGCCTGCTGCGCAATCTGTTTCCGATTCAGTGTTCCAGCATTCCTTGGAGAAGATGCCAGAGCGCGAAAGAAAATCTCTGATTGTTCCGTTCGTCTCCGCTCCCGCCGAAAACGGCTCCGGTTGCGGTATCCTCGGCAGTACAAGCTGCGGTTCCGCCAGAATCGGCAACCGTTATGGCAGCACGAAAACAGCAGGCGAAACGATCGCCAGGCTTCGCGTACCCAAAAACCGCAATCGCAAAAACCCCGCGGCGGGGCCGAAATCCGTTCGTGCCGCGTCTGGGCGTCGACGGACGGCCGCCTCTCGCCAATGAGGTCCCGCAACAAGTCCCGGCTTCTCCTGCCTAAAAATTGACGCACTATCGGTGACAGTAGGCGGTCCGCCACAAGAGCGTATGCGCTTTCTCGAATCGCGATCACGCTCTAGGTCATTGATTTGTCGCGCGATCTCTTGGAAAACCGGTTTTTACTTTCCGGATCGCGCCTTAGGCTTGGAGCGCCGATGGAAGCAGTCGTCAAACGCGAGGCCGCGCACGGGCGTCGTGAACTCACCAAGGTCCAGAACCGGGAAACCATTCTTGCCGCCGCTCGAAAGGTATTTGCGGAAATTGGCTTCGGCGCTGCGACGGTGCGCGACATCATCCGCGCCACACCGCTGGCTTCGGGGACCTTCTACAATTATTTCAAATCCAAGGAAGAAGTGTATCAAGCGATCCGTGACGATGTGGCTCTCGCGATCCGTCCCCGACTGCGCGAGGAGCGCATCAAAGCGGACACGGTGGAAGCTTTCATCTCCGGCAGCTTTCGCACCTTCTTCGATTTCGTCTGCGGCAACCGAGAGGATTTCCGCCATCTGCGCCGCGACGCCAGCCGGTTCCGCCTCGATACGCCGGAAGTGATCGCCGGTTTCGACGAATTGCGCGAAGACCTGGAAACCGCCATGGCCCAAGGGCTGTTTGCGCAAGTCGACGCCGATTATCTGATGGCCGCAATCGTAGGCGTCGCGTTCGAGGTCTCCGAACGTATGCTGCAGCGGCAGGAGAGCGATCCGGCAGAGGTAGCCGCTTTCGCCACCGCACTATTTTTGGGCGGTGTGCGAGCATTGCCGCAAAGACGGCAAGCCGGGCCGACCGATTAGGGTCATGATCGTTCGGCGGCGGTCAGATAGGCCGCCCAGATGGTTTTGTGTTCCCGGCCCAGCTTGTAAAGATAGTCCCAGCTATAGAGTCCCGTGTCATGGCCGTCATCGAACAGGATGCGGACAGCGTAATTGCCCACCGGCTCGAGCGTGTCGATCGTCACCGCGTGTTTTCCCCGGACGATCTGCTTCTGTCCGGGACCATGCCCGCGCACTTCGGCGCTGGGCGATTCGACACGCAGATACTCTGCCGGAAGCACGAAGCGCTCCCCATTGTCGAATACCGTCGTCAGTGTGTTGCGTGCCGGATTGAGTCGAAGCTCGCTCGGCCAGGGTTGGGTCATCAGCGCGTGCGCTCCGCCTCGGAAAGTTCACGTGCTTCCTCGCCCAGCATGATCGGGACCCCGCCGCGGATGGGATAGGCCAGGCCCGCGGCGCGGCTGACCAGTTCCTGCCTCTCGCGGTCATAGCGCAGCGTCGTCCGGGTCAACGGGCAGACCAGGATTTCCAGCAATTTGGGATCGGTTTCCATGCCCCTCAGTTCACCGTCACCGAACCGGCATTGCCGCCGGACATTTCCAGCAGTGCCACCAAAGTGGAAACACGATCTTCCAGGGTGGGCGCTTCCAGCAAAGCCTGCTTCTCGGCGGGATCGAACGGGCACATCATGGAGAGCGCATTGACCAACGCTTCGCTTGGCGCCGACATCACGCTTTTCCAGTCAGCCTTGAGATCGCGGCTGGAAAGATAGCCCTTGAGCGCCGCCACTAAGCGGTCTCGGGGAAAATTATTCTCCTCCACGCCGGCAAGATCGCCTGCAAAAGGCGCAAAATCCGCCAACCCGGTGCGATAGGCGCCGTCGCTGTCGATCTCGCCAGTCAGGCGGAAGCGGCAGACGCCCGATAGGGTCAGCAGATAGCGATTATCGTCGGTCTCGCGATAGGCGACAATACGGCCGGCACAGCCGACCTGTGACAATTTGGGTTTCAGCACCGTATCTTCATTCTCGGTAGGTTGGATCATGCCCATCAGCCGGTTGCCCGCCAGGGCGCTGTCCACCATCTCCAGATAGCGCGGCTCGAAAATATTGAGCGGCAGTGCGCCGCGCGGCAGGAGCACAACCCCGCTCAAGGGAAATAACGGCAGGCTATGGGGCAGGTCGGTGAAACTATGATAATGCGGTGTCGCCATATCGAACGCCTGTCAGGAAAACAGCAGAGAGGATAATTTCCTGCGCGCCTCAATGGTGCGCGGATCGGCGGGCCCCATCGCCTCGAACAGGATGACAAGCTGCTTGCGTGCCGCTTCTTCATTCCAATTGCGGTCGCGTCGCACGAGCTCCAGCAATTCCTTCAGCGCTTCCTCGCGATTGCCGGCTGCATCCAGCGCCAGGGCCAGATCGAAACGCGCTTGATGGTCGTTCGCGTCGGTGGCCAGCTGCGCCTTCAGGGATGCGGTGGCGGCCGATGCGGGTGCAGCTTCGCGCAGCTTCAGTTCGGCTTCCACGGCGCGGATCGCTTCATCGCCGGCGCCATCGGGCCGCACCAGTTGCAAGGTGGTCCTGGCGCGCTCGATATCGCCGCTTTTCAGATAGCTGGCTGCCAGTCCGGCCACCGCGCCGGGATGCCCCGGCTCGTCCTGCAGTACATGGCCGTAAGCCTGGGCCGCGGCGGCGACATCGCCTTTGGCGAGCGCCTCCGCCGCGATCGCAAGCACCTCGGCGGTGTGGTCGGCCCCGCCATGGCCCTCGCCGCCATCTGCGAGCTGAACGACAAACGCTTTCACCTGGCTTTCCGGAATTGCTCCCATGAAACCATCGACGGGCTGGCCGTTGCGAAAGGCGTAGACGGTCGGAATAGACTGGATGCGCAGTTGCTGGGCGATCTCCGGATTCTCGTCGATATTGACTTTGACCAGCCTGACCGCTCCGCCGGCTTCATGGACCGCCTTTTCCAGAGCCGGCCCCAGGGTCTTGCACGGGCCGCACCAAGGCGCCCAAAAATCGACGATCACCGGCACCTCGCGGCTGGCCTCCAATACGTCGGCTGCGAAGGTGGCAAGGCCCGAATCCTTGATATGCGGACTCGCGGCACTGTTTGCCGTCTCTGGTTGGCGAGAGGCGAGGGGGCGTCCCCCAGGTCCGATCAATGCCATAGGCTGAATATCCTGACTATTCCCCATGAAGATGGGGTTTTGGGCGGAGAAAGAAAAGCCCGGCAATTTGTCTCTCTGATGAGTTTGTTCATCTCAGGACCTTCCGAGGCGCATCCAGGCCATCCAGACCAACTCCGGACAGATCGGGCGGGAAATCACGAATGAACCCCGCCGAGCCGCAATCGGTTTCTACCCAGGCGCTTCGGAATGGAGAGGAAGTAAAAACCCGCGTAACCCCGGATGGCTGTTTAACAGCATATGCTTGCGTGTATTCGTAATGATCTATTACCGCGGTGCCGGGCTTGACGAGACGGAAATGCAGAGTTCCGTTATAAGTCACGGGATTCTCTTTCTGGGAGGGTTCTGAGCAAATCCTATTCACAACCTTCTCGGTGGCGTTTTGGGAAACAATTTTTTCGCTGCAGGCTCCCGGCGGCCAAGTATCGGAATTGAATATCCAGTTGGTGACGGAATCCTGAAAAACACACCTGTCGCGCGGCGGTCCGTCGGGAAGAATTATCTTCCACAAACCGGGTCGGAAGATTTCGGGGGAGCAGATGGCGGGCACGGCCATAACCGTAAAAGCGGCCGATAAACATAAGGTAGAGATTCGAAGCAAAGCAAAACGCATGCCGATCTCCCCGATATTGAGGACTGAGCGGTCCGAGCCCAGATCGTTTGCTCGCGTCATGGCTGTCTACCCGCATAAGCTACCTCCCTTCAGTTCCAGAAGCCAGAATGCGGCGGGGATGGATTTGCGGACGAATTGAGGCGAATGCCGCAAACCCGGATCAGCGCGCCATCTTGCGCGCCAGTTTGCGCTGCCACAGCCAGAGCAGCGGCGTGATTCCAAGCTCCATCAGCAGCGGCCCGGCGACCAGGGAAGAGACGGCGTCCAACCGCAAAGCGGTAAAGGCGCGTGCCAGTCCGCCGGCGATGACGATGCCGGTCAAGATGCCGAACAGCCGTCCCTGCCTTTCGATATCGGGAATTGTGGACCAGAAGCCCAGGCCGATGCCCAGCAGCAATCCGCTCAGATAGGCGGCATGGGCACGCGCTGGCGCCGAACCAAACAGCCCGAGAAAATGCGCTCCGCCGATAATCCCGGCCCAGCCCGCCGTCACCGGCAGCAGCGCCGCCATGCCGACCGCGATCTGCAGCGCGCGCTTCTCCGCGTTCAAGGCACCAGCTTCTTGATCCATTGCGGCAGCGCGAAAGCGGCCGCGTGGATCTCAGGGTTGTAATAATCGGTCTTCAGCTTCGCGCGCCTATAGGCCGCGGCCGCTTTCCGCAGTCCGGCTGGGGTGCCCAGGGGACGGCCGCCCTTGGTCGCCCAGGACAGCGCCATGAAGCCGCCGACATAGGTCGGCACGACCGTCAGATAAAGGCCGCAGCGGGGAAAGAAACGGCCGAGCTCTTCCAGAGCCTCGGTGATCTCCCAAGGCTGATAGAAGGGCACACCGGTCTGGAACGTGGCATAACCGCCCTTGCGCAGCGCGCCCCTGATGCGGTCATAAAAAGTTTCGCCGAACAGCGCTTTGCCGGGACCGACCGGGTCGGGCCGATCGGCGATGATGAGATCGAACCGGCCCTTCGAATCCTTGCGGCCGAGATATTCGAACGCATCGGCGACCTCCAGCTTGAGGCGCCGGTCCTTGAACGCCTTGGCGTTGATCTCGCCGAACCATTCCTTGCACAGCTCGATCACCCGCCCGTCAATGTCGACCAGCACGACTTCCTTCACGCTTTTGTGCTTGAGCGCCTCATCGGCGATGGAGAGATCGCCGCCGCCCACGATCATCACCCGTTCGACCTTGCCGTGCTCCAGCATCGGCAGATGGGTGAGCATGTCGGCATAAGCGCTCTCGTCCCGGCTGGTGATCTGGACGATATCGTCCAGGGTCATCACCCGCCCATTGGCGACCGTGTCGAAGATGCGGATGTGTTGGTATTGGCTGTTCTCGTCAGCCAGCATCCTTGTGACCTCCATCGCCTGGGCATAGCCCTTGTGGAGGCGCTCCTTGACCTTGGTAAGCCTGGCCATAACAAATCCTTAGCGATTGTGACAAACCCGGCGTCGTGCCGATGAAGGCGTTTGCCGTATAGGGCGGCGTCGCGCCGCTGTCCACAATCCATCCGGCATCGACTCCGCCAGGTGGCTTTGCTCGCGGACCGCGGACGCGCGCGGCGGCTCGGCAGACTCCTGTCACCAAAAAAATTGCCCGGAAGGAAAATTTTATCTTGCGTGAAAGGAATGCTTGCCTATATTCCCCCACGACCCCGCGAGAAAAAAAGCGGGAAAAGCGGCGAACGGTGCCCCCGTCCGTCGCTTTCTTCTTTAAGGCGCGTCCGGAAGTCCACAAGGCCAAGGCGCAGGTGTCAACTCTAAGACGGGTAGGTGCCCCAATGGCTCGACTCAATCTGGTGGCGGCGACAAAGGAAGCTCCGCAAAAGGAAACCAAACCGACCCGCGTCCGCGCGAATCCGCGGCCGGTGCATGTCGTCGTTCCACCTTCGAACGACGATCATAAAGACCATTTCATCACCAGGAATGGCCTCAGTTATGCCGGCAGCCATTTGATCATCGACCTGTGGGAAGCCAAGGGTCTGGATGAGCGCGACCGGATCGAGACGGCGCTGATCGATGCTATTTCCGCTTCGGGGGCCACCTTGCTCCATATCCATCTGCACAAATTCGAGGATGGCGGCGGCATCTCCGGCGTGGCGGTGCTGGCGGAAAGCCATATCTCCGTCCACACTTGGCCGGAAAAGGGCTATGCCGCGTTCGACGTCTTCATGTGCGGCGACGCTCAGCCGCGCAAGGCGCTGGACGTGTTCAAGAAGGCGTTCGAACCCGGCCGCATCGTGGTTGGCGAGCACAAGCGCGGCCTTATCTAAGTTCCCGCGTTAACAGTTTCGCGCGGGTTCGCTTATCGGCCCGGGGAACGAATCACTTTAACCAGGAGCGGAAATTGCCCTTACGGGGCTGTTTCCGCTGTCATCGTATGCGCGTATCCTGACCTACGGGTATTGTCTGGTGCGCGATCCCGGCTCCGCCGGGAGGTCTGGTTGCGTTCCGGCTCCGGGGCGGGTTTCAGGGTGCGATACGACGCGGCCATCATCGGCGCAGGCGCGGACGGGCTGGCGGCTGCGATTTTGCTTGCCCGCGCCAATCTGGATGTAATTGTCGTGGAGCGCGGTCCCGAATCGGGCGGCCGCTGTGTCACCCGGCAGTTCGCGCCCGGCTTTTTTGCCTCGCCCTTTGCCGACGACATGCCGCGGATGCCGCCGGAATTGGTGCAGAGTCTGGGGGTCACCGCGCATGGGGCCGTGCTCGTCGACAAAGCCGCCGATGGCCGCGTCTTGTTCCGGCGCGAGGCGGTGCTGGCGCGCGTGCGCCGCGAGGCCCAGACCCCCGCGCCGCAGACCGTCTGGAAGAAGCTGCAAGCCCATATGACGCCGGAGGAAGGCGAAGGATCGATCTGGCCCGGCAGCGACTGGGTCGACCGGTCGATCGGCGAGCTCGGCATCGAAGCCGGCCCGGTGCTGGCGGGGCGCGCGCTCGATCCAGATTTGGCGGGCAGCGGGATAGCCTTGCTCACGACCGCGCGTTCGCAGGTCGTGAGCGGAGGACTCGGCGCGCTGGGCAGGGCGCTGGCCGAATCGGCGCGCGCCGCAGGCGCCGAATTCCTCTTCCAGGCCGAAGCGAACGAGATAAGGCTGCACCGCCGCAAAGCCCAGGCGCTACTGCTGGCCGATGGCAGCGAGATCGAGACCGAAATCATTCTCTCGACTCTCGATTTCAAACGAACCTTTCTGTCCCTATTTCCCTGGAACGCCCTGCCTGCGCCGTTGCTGGCTGCGGCCGGCGCCTGGCGGCCCTCGGGCGCGCGGGCGCGGCTGTTACTGGCATTGCGCGTGCCAGCGCCGTTGGACGGGCCGATCTATCTTCCGGCGGACGGCGATGCGCTGGCCAGCTTTCGCCGTGGGTCGGTTCCGGAGCGGCCGCCGCTGCTCGCCGATCCGGTGTCCCGGCGCGATCCGTCTTTGGCCCCGGATGGTGCGAGCGTCATCACTGTCACGCTTGGCGCGATCCCCCATAGTTTGTTCGATGGCGGATGGACCTCGGATCGACGCCAGATGCTTGCCGCCCGGACCTTGGCGCGACTGGAGGCGGTGGTGCCCGGCCTCGTAAACAATCTGGCCGGCTTGAAGATTTTCGTGCCGCCCGACATGGAGGAGGTGTTGGGCGCCACGGGCGGCGATCTCGACGGCGGACAGCTCGCGCCCGATCAGATGCTGGGCTTCCGGCCCGGCCCTCGCAGCGTGGTGGCCGGTGTCTATCTCGCCGGTTCGTCGTGCCAGGCGGCACCGCATGGCGCCTGCGCTGGCGGCGCGGCGGCCGCGGCGGCTATCCTGGCGGACCGCAGCAACGCTGCGGCATGAACGGCCGCTATGATGCGATTGTGATCGGCGCCAGTACGGGCGGCCTGGCGGCGGCGGCGTTGCTGTCGCGCGCGGGCGCCAAAGTGCTGCTATTGGAACGCGAAACCGCGCCGCCGCAATGGCATGGCGCGCTCTATGCCCTCGATCCGGTATTGGTGGACGCTCTCGGGCTGACCCGTCACGGTCTTGGCTTTTGCGCGCGCGATCTGCCGTTGGTGGGATTTGCACAAGGGGCGGAGCCGCTTACCCTGATGCGCAGCGTTCATGCCGCCGGACGCGCCCTTGCGCCGGTCAGCGAGGCCGACGCCAGGGCATGGCCCCGCTTCCGCCGCGACTTGTTCGCGCTGTCGCGGCGGCTCCGGCGCTGGTGGTGGCACGCTAACGAGAGCGGCCGTCCTGAAGACACGCTGGAAGACCGCAAGGCGCGCGACTCTTTTTTGCGACTTGCCCATACCGGCGCGGACGCATTCCTCGCCGCCTGTTTCGAGTCCGAAACTTTGCGTGGGTCCTTGCTGTTCGACGCGATAGGCGGCGGCTTCGCGCCATCCGAGCCGGGCTCTGCACTGGCGCTGGTGTGGCGGGCGGCACAGGAGATGGCGGGGCTGCAAGGGGCGTCTGCGCTGCCCGCCTGTGGCAGTCTGGTGGCGGCGCTGACGCGCGCGGCCAGAAGCGCCGATCTGCGGATGGCCGCTCCCGTCGAGGCCATCCGTGTGCGGGATGGCCGGGCCATCGGTGTGGCATTGAAGGACGGCACCGAGATCGATGCGCAAGTCCTACTATCGGCTGTTTCGGTTTCCGCGATGGAGCGGTTGCTAGGCGGGGCAGCACATGACACCGCCAAGACCGGCGAAGCGCAATTGCTGTTCACGCTTTCCGAGCTGCCGTCCTTGCCCATGCCGTTCAACCTCGGCCGCGTGGTCATCGCCGACAGCGCGGGCGGCTATGCCGATGCTTATGAAGAGGCCCGCGCTGGCCTGCTACCCGGCGATTTGCCGCTGGAGTGCATCGTGGCGGGGAACCGGATGATCGTCACCGCCCGGCCGGTTCCCATCGTGCCGCTCGGCGGCTGGGCTGCGCTGAAGTCTCTGCTCGCGGCACGGATCATCAGGCGCCTCAATTGCGTGGTCCCGGGCTTTGCCGGCGCCGTCACCGGGATCGAATTCCGTCTGCCGAAAAATGGTCCGCGACCGGGACTCGCCCGGCTGTTGGCACCGCCCGCGGCCAGATTGAAAAACCATCTGCCCAACCTTTGGCGGTGCGGCAGTGATGCCGAACCGCTGCCCTGTGTATCCGGGCGGGCGGGCCGCATGGCGGCGGCACTGGCGGCCAGAACGCTTGCGGGCCGAGTCCGGTGATTCGACTTCATTGCGTCGCTCGTATGAAGCCGTGGAGCACGCGCCGCGGCCCGGCTCCCGAACGCAAGGTCCTATGGCGCGGTCGCCGGCGCACGGGGCAGACGCAACTCCATCACGCTGCCGCCGCTCGGCTGGCTGGCCAGCCGCATCGCTCCACCCATCCGACGTGCCAGCTCCACCGCGATGGCAAGTCCGAGCCCGGCACCGGTCACGGTACCAGCGCGGTCAAAGCGCTGGAAAGACCTGCCGGCGCGCTTGCGCTCGCTCTCACTGAATCCCATCCCGCTATCGCGCAAGGACGCGACGCCTGCGCCTTCCTCGAAGCGCACATCGAGCCGCACCCTGCCGCCTTCACCCGTATAGGCAAGCGCATTCGAGATCAGGTTGGCGAAGATGCGCTTGATCGCCGCGGCGTCCGCCCTGACCTTGCCCGGCTCGCAAAGGCCGGTGGCGAGCGCGATGCGGCGGGAAAAGGCACGTCCCTGATGCTCGGCGACGCATTCCTCCGCCAATGCGGCAAGATCGACGGTGGTCGCGCGCAAGGGATGACGGCCTGC
>DATATP010000007.1:0-4717 GCA_036268715.1 Rhizomicrobium sp.
AGAGTGCCCGCCGGCGAGGGCACGCCTGTTTCGGCGCCATTAACCGCCGTGACCTGGCCCCTCTCCCGGCGCCTCAGAACAGTGCGAATGCGCGCCAGCAATTCGCGCGGATTACAGGGCTTGGCCATGTAATCGTCGGCGCCCATTTCTAGGCCGACGATGCGGTCGATGTCGGTTCCGACCGCCGAGAGCATGATTACGGGCGGACCGTCATTCTTCTGCAGCTTGCGCAGCGCCGAAAGACCGTCTTCGCCTGGCATCATTACGTCCAGCACGATCAGATCATATCTGCCGCCTCCGAGCTTGGTGCGCATCTCTTCGGAATCGCATGCTGTATCGGTCCTGAAGCCGTGCCTTTGCAGAAAGGCAGAGACGAGACGGCGAATGCCAGCATCGTCGTCTACTATGAGGACATGAGTGGCAAGATCCATGGCGGGAAGAATGACGTTCACCCCGTTCAAATGCCAGTCCGCTATTCCGGCCATGTTTCGTGTCTGCAATCTGCCGCAACAAACAGTGTTGCGGCGCCACGCTGGATGGAAAAGTGCCCGCAAAGAACGATCCGGCAGCCATAAAGCCGCAACAAAGGCGAAATCCGGCGGCAAAGGATCGGCGTGACCTTGGGCCGATCGCCGAACAGGTCGCCCCCAGTCCGCGGAAGGCCGCTGCCGGCGGCGCTGTGGAGGGAAACATGATCGCTCAGGTTGCCGCGCCGATATTAGTCCCCTCCGCCGACTTTGCAGTTACCGCCCCACCGTTGGGCATCGCGATGGTTTCGCGCATCGCGGAGCCATGGGGCACCCAAAGTGTGTTTGCGACGCTTGATTGGCTTTCAACCAGCCTTCCCGGCGTCATGGCTGTGGCGGGTGCGGCGGCGGCCATTCTGCTGTTCGGCTTTATCGCAATCATCAGCGGCCGCCCGAGCCGACGGGAAGGTGCGGCGCTTCTTTTCCTTTGCTCCATTCCTTTTGCTTCGGTTGTGATCGTGTCCGGAATTCAGGCCGCCATCGCGATCGCGCAATAGCATGTCCCATATAGCGACCGACTCATCTGCGATCATGGAAGAAATGTCATGGAATGGAGCGCGGCTTGAAATCCCTGCCATAGGCGTTCGCTGCGGTTTCGTGGCAGGATCGCAGGCATGAAACTGATGCGACGTCCACCCCTCACCGGGCCCCCCTTGGCCCTGCAGATCGTGGGCTTGCTGCTCGGCGGACTCGTCGTGGCACAATTGGTAACCCTGTTTCTGACCATACTTCTGCCACCAGAGCCGCAGCCGCAATATGGGCTGGATACGATTGCGCAGGCGCTATCGGGCGCTGCAGTGAAGACCGGTGATGTGCCGTCGCTGCAACGCATCGTACAATCGGGACCGCCCGCGCCGTCCGGGCCCGGATGGCTGATCTCGGAGCGCTCGCGGCACGATCTCGCTGCCCTGCTCGGCCGGGACGAAGCCGACGTCCAGCTTTATTTCTTCACGCCGCTGCCCTTTGCCGGGACGGCCAGGGTACCGGCGGGCGAAATCGTCGCCCCATCTGCGCCTACGCGACAAGCTTCCGAACAAGGCCATCATCTTCCGCCCGGCTTCATCTATGCGGATTACCAAGTCGCCCAAGCCGCCACCGGCGGGCCGCGCTTTCCGGGCGGCGGATTCCCGGGTGGATTTCCGGGAGGCGGGTTTCCTGGCGGCGGTGTCCCGGGCGCCGGCTTTCCCCACACTGTCCCCGGTGGGATCGCAAGGCCTGTGTCTCCAATCGATGTGCCCGCGTCGACGCCGATGACACCTTCGTCTCCGACATCCAATCCAGGAACGGCCGCTACGTCCCCGGCGCGGCCGGATATTCCGGACCGCATCTCGCCTGCCGATCCTGCTGTCGGATCGGCCATGCCGGCAGGATCGCCCTGGCCCGATACTCCGCAAGTTATCATCCCGGTCAGACCAGACGTCCCCGGCGGAGCACTGGCCGTACCCGGAGCGTTGGCATCGCCCCGGGGCGGCTTGATTGTGCCGCTGAACGTTGTGCCTCTTGCCATCATCGGTCCTCCGGACGCGGTGAGCGCCAGGCAGTCGGAATCGCAACCTGCACCGTCCCATCCACGGCGCCGTCAGGAGGAAATCCCCGCCAGACCGAATATGGTGCAAGCTACTGCACCCAGACATGGGGGCGCCTTTCACATGATGCCGGTCCCTCTCCAGGCCGTTGCTCCTCCCGCGCCTGCACCATTGCCGGCGAAAACGCGAAAGCCGCCTGTCAGCCATGCCATGCCCGTCATTGCTCCTGCGCGGGGTCTTTTCGGACTGGCACCTGCGCCCTTTGTCGAAGGCGATTTCGTCGCTGCCCTGCGCCTTGCCGATGGCCAATGGGCGGTAGTGCAGCCGACGCCCGAGCCTTTCCCCAATGGCTGGCAACGCCGCGTGCTGTTGTGGTTTCTGTTTTCGTTCGCGCTGGTGGCTCCGCTGGGTTGGCTTTTCGCGCGGCGACTGGTGCGTCCGATTGCGGGATTCGCCCGTGCCGCCGAACAATTGGGCCGGGACCCCACTGCACCCATCCTCATCCTGGGTGGCCCTGCGGAAGTGGGCCGGGCCGCCCACGCTTTCAACCGGATGCAGAGCCGACTGCGCAGCTTCGTGGACGACCGCACCGCGATGGTCGGCGCAATCAGCCACGATCTGCGGACCCCCCTCACGCGCCTTCGTTTCCGGATGGAGGAACTGCCTGATGAGGTGCGCGAAGGGATGCTGGCGGAAGTTGATGAAATGGAAGAGATGATCAGCTCCGTGCTCGCCTTCATCCGTGACGCCTCTGAGCCTGGCTCGCGCGAGACATTGGACCTGCGCAGCATCTTGGAAGACGTGGTCGAGGATGCCGTTTTCGTCGGCAAGCCCGTCACGCTGGAGGACAGCGAGCCTGCTGCCGTCGAAGTAGACCCGCTCGGAATGCGCCGCGTGCTAGGCAATTTGGTAGAGAACGCGGTAAAATATGGCGACAGCGCGCGGGTGCGGCTTTTTACCGACCGTCAGGAAGCGGTCGCCGAAGTACACGACAACGGGCCCGGGCTGCCTGACGAAGAACTGGAACGAGTGTTCCAGCCTTTCTATCGCGCGCCCGCGGCGCGCGCTTCCAACAAACATGGGACGGGGCTGGGACTGGCCGTCTGCCGCTCCATTGCGCGCGCCCACGGTGGCGATGTGCAGTTGCGCCGGGGTGAGCGCGGCCTGGTGGCGCAAGTGAGACTGCCATTGTCCTATGGCGCCGCAACCTCCTGAAAAAATATTCGCAGGACAAAATTGGTGGGCAAGTTTGGGGCTGGGAGCGCAGGCGGGACATATGCCGCATAGATGTTCGTCCGCTGCGTGGAGCGCCATCCTCCTGCTGACAGCGGGACCGGCATGGGCCCAAGTCCAGCCCGCCGGCGGACCGGCAGAAACGCAATGGGGACCACTGCGGCTATGGAACAGTGTATTCGCCGGCCGCTCCAGCCTGGCGGGCGACGCCAGAACCGGAACCCAGAGCGTTGTGGCCAGCATCTCCGGCATGGCGACGGGTGCTGACATCCAGCTCGACAGGATCACTCTGTTGGGTGGAAGCATCGGCCTGAGCCATCAGACCTTCTCGTCAGGTTCGGGCAATGGCGACAGCAACGACGTCACTTTCACTCTTTATGGACGCCACACGCTGTTCGACCGGGCGTATTTTTCAGAGGCGCTGGGTTATGGCTGGCACGATGTCGAGACCCAACGCACCCTGTTTTCCGCCAACGATTTCCTGAAGGCGCAATACCGCTCTCACGATATCGGCGGACGGATCGAAGGCGGTTACGGCTTCACGCTCGGTCCGGCGTCATGGATTTCGCCTTATGCGGCCTTTGTTGGCGATTCCTACCATCAGCCGGCCTATGGCGAGACATCGTCATCGCATTCGTCGATTTTCGCCGCCTCCTACAAGGCAAGCTCGATCGCTGTTACCCATATCGAATTAGGTTCGCGCTATGGCGATGATTTCACATTGGCGCCAAACCGATCATTGTCGATCGATGCGCTCGTCGCCTGGGAGCACGAATTGGACGACAATCCCCTGGTGGAGGCATCATTCGAAACCGAGCCCGGTACCGATTTTCTGCTTCGCGGCACCAAACCGGCGGCCGACACGGCGCTGATAGGCGCAGGGTTACGGTATTGGACAAGCCACGGTTTCACAGTCGGGACGCGAATCGATGCGAGGCTGGGACAGGGTACGACAATCTTTTCGGGTACTGCCGACCTCACCTATCTCTGGTAAAGCTTAGCACTCTCACGTTGCGCTGATACCATCCGGGAGAAGTATCAGCTCTAGGAACGTCAGCCCTGCCAGATCGTCGGCCAGCTGCGTGGCACACACCGTTATACTGTGAAATCGCGTCCAACCGTGGCCCCTCCCAATATTCAGAGATATCATTGATAACGCGCGTCAATCCGCAATTGAGGAGGGGTTATCGTTGGGCACGAAACTCGTCGCTGGAAACCTTCACTATTCGTCGCAATATCAACGCGCTGCCAGGCTTTTCGGGTGGTGCTCTGCTCCCCGATAATTCACTTATTCTGGGCTAGAGTTTTCCGCAGTAATTTTCCCAGCTGAGAGGAGCGGAAGACGATGAAAGCCATTTGCGGTTCAGAGCCGCCGCTTCGAAGCTGCGGTCGAGCACGTTGGGCGCGATGGCACTGGCCTGCCGCTCACCC
>DATATP010000008.1:0-8148 GCA_036268715.1 Rhizomicrobium sp.
CGGAACACCAGCCGCGCTGGCGCTGCAAGGCGTGTCGCGCCGATTTCTCGGCGACGTCGGGCACCCTGTTCGCCTGGCACAAGCTGCCGCTCAGGACCTACCTGACGGCCATCGCGGTCTTCTGCAACGAGGTGAAGGGCAAGAGCATGCTGGCGTTCTGCCGCGACCTTGATGTGCAATACAAAACCGCCTTCGTACTGGCGCACAAGCTGCGTGAGGCCATGGCGTCCGCCACGAAAGCGCTGCGGATCGGCGGTGAAGGACGCACCGCCGAGATCGACGGCGCCTACTTCGGTGGCCACATTCGACCGGAGAACCTGGCCGCTGAGCGGATTGACCGGCGGCTGGCGGAAAACCAGTCGGGCAAGCGCCAGGTTGTCGTCGCCATGCCCGAGCGCGGTGGACGCACGCTGGCGCAGGTGTTTGCCGCCGAGGCGGACGCCGTCGCGGCGGTCCGGCTGCGGATCGCCAAGGGCACCACGCTTCATGCCGATGAAAGTCCGGCCTGGAACACGCTGCATGCCGGCTTCGCCATGCAGCGGATCAACCACCAGGAGGGCTACAGCATCGACGGCGCCTGCACCAATGGCGCGGAATCCTACTTCTCCCGTCTGCGTCGCGGCGAACTCGGACACCACCACCACATCGCCGGGCCGTATCTTGTCCACTACGCCCAGGAGGCGGCCTGGCGCGAGGACTTGCGCCGCGTCAGCAACGGCGAGCAAGTCTACAGCGTGGTCGGACTGGCGATGCGGTGCCGACCGTCGGTCGACTTCTGTGGTTACTGGCAACGCGCGCAGGCCGCCTAGACCGTGTTTCGTTCGGGGCTTCTCCCGAACGGCCCGAAACACGGATTAGATCAGCCGCCAACGGACCACCCCCGCGGTCTCGACCCGCGCGATCGTCTGCTTCGCCCGGTTGAGCGAAGCAAGCAGTGTCTTCTGAATCCGTTCACGGCGCTGGTCATCGGCTGTCGGTATGGCCTTGACCCGCATGATCCGCTCCGCGATCTCGCGCGTCGTCACCGGCTGGGTGGCCTCGCGCAGTTCATCGTAAATCAGCCGCAAGCACTCACCCTGACGGAACCAAGCATTGCGCTCTCGCAGCTGCTTGGGACGGATGTCCTTCGGCCGGATATCTGGATCGAACAGCCGCATGGTGGCATCGACATGCGCCAGGTTTGCACGCTGCTGTACAAGCTGTTGCTCAAGTTGACGTAGCATTCCCGCCAGCTCTGCTCTCTTGTGCCGTAGTGCACCGATGACATGCATCTCAGCCATTGCCACCCTTTCTTGAAGTATCCAAGACAAGAATAGTAAGACGGTCGGGTTTCTACAGCAACATCGGGGTGGTGGCGGTTGCTACATGATACCGTCGATGTCCGCGAAGATGGCCCGGTCGAAGATGGTCATGCGAGCGATTCCGCCGGCCTTCGCGCCCTTGCCGTCGAAGGTAAAGCTACAGCGGCTGATGCGCTCGGCTTGGTCCTTAATGGCGCTCATCGACTTTCCGCCGACTGGAACGCCCATACGGATGAGCCATTGGTTCATTGATCGGCCGAGGCCGACCTCACGACTTCTGGTGCGTAGGGCCTCAGATTGGACGTAGAGCATGATCAGGCGGGCGCGCGAGCCATAGGGGACGCCAACTTGTCCCGGATCTCCGAAGCTGCTCGGCCGTAAACCGGGCTGCACCAGCATATTCACGTGGTCAGATCGTATCTGCCATGCCTTGTCATCGGGCAGGCGGCGATGCGGCAGAGCAGCCTGGCACCAGCCCGAGTAGAGGAAGCCGATCCCGTTGTCCTCGTCGGCCATGTAAGCGGCAGCGGCTTCAACGGCATGGCGATCCACGTCGGCGAATAACGCTGCTTGTTTGCCGTGGTGCTCGATCAGATCGTGAACTGTTCCCATGGCCGGCATTTGTAACGCGCCGTCTGCCGGCTGTCGCTTTGGACTTTACCAGCATCAGGTACTAGGAACGGATATTTGTTATCTCCTATTAGGGAGCGCTGCTAAAGTCCAGGGGATAACTATCATAACATATTGATTTTACGCACTTCTGAGAAATTCAAACTGCTGCTAAAGTCCAAACTTTGCGCTGGTAAAGTCCAAACTCCTGCTGTGGCCGACTCGGTATCGGGTGCTGGTAAAGTCCAAGGGTCTGGCGATACCCTAGCGCGCGACTCGGCACTCCGGCGTGTGATGCGTCGCGACTTTCACCCCGATAAAGAGTTTTGCATCCAATGGTCACCAGACCCGCCCCTGCCAAATCGACCCCCGCCCGGAAAGCTGCTGCCCAGAAGGCGCCCGCCCGGAAAGCGGCGGTCAAAAAATCGGCCGCGGCCGCGCCAAAAAAAGCCGTCCCGGCACCTCAGGTGACCTTGAAAGCGGTGTTCGAGCAGTTGGCCGAGACGCATGAACTGCCGAAGAAGCAGGCGCTGGCGGTGATGGCGGACCTGGTGGGGACGCTCACCACCCACCTGAAACAAGGCACCAAGATCCGGCTCAGCGGCCTCGGCACGCTCGAGGTGCGCCAGCGGGCGGCACGGATGGGCCGCAATCCGGCCACCGGCGAGGCGATCCAGATCAAGGCCAGCAAGAAGATCGCTTTCCGGGCTGCCAAGGAACTCAAAGAGGCAGTGTAGACGGCCTCAGAGGATTTTGCCGAGCAGATAGCCGATGCCGACGGCGACCAGGGCGGCGGAGAGCGGATTGTCGCGGATGAAGGTCACCAACCGGTCCTGGGCGTCGCAGATCTGGTTGATGCCCGTCTGAACGGCCTGCCCGGCGTCGGCGGCAGCCCCTTGTGTCGGATCGCTCATGGTTCGGTCCTTCGTCATGACGTTGGGCGGTCGGGTGGAACGCTAGCCGATAGCGCGCGACGGCGGTGGGGGTTGCTACATGATCGCGAGTCTTTGCGTCGATTGGATGGCCGTACTTCCTGGGAAAAGTGACGTTCGTGTGAGCGATGTTCGGTCGCTTTGAGGCTGCCTCCGATGAAAGGCGGGTCAATGTTGTTGAGACCTTTGGCGCTCCAGCCTGATCCGATGCCGCGCTCGTGAATGATCGGCGTATTAGCCGAAGCCCGAAGACGCCGCTCGTATCGGCATGCCTCACGAAGACAAAATTCGCGCATTGGCCCGGCTGGCACTCGCTCTGCCTCATCACGCCATTCGGCCGCGCGGAGCCTCAGCGCCAAGATATCGAATTCACCAGCCATGCGCCCCTCCTCAAGAACGTTGGCATCCCGCTTTGGTGTTCAGTCCAGCTTAGAACCTCACTGCACCCAGCGCCGCCCAAACGACCAGCAAACTGAAAGCCACCCCGGCGACATTGATGTAGAGGCGCATCGCACCACCTCCTGTCTCGATGGAGGCATGGTGCCGGCTGGAGCGTTATCGCATCGTGAACCGGCGGCAGCCTGCCCGAACCTGAACCACCGCGGTGCACAGTCACATAACGATTATGGACATTGGGCCATCCTTCGGGGCGGCCCTTCAACTTCTGAGACAAATACGCCGCATACATTGCCGTCTAAAAACGGCGTGGGTTCCCTTCCAGCGAAAAAGGGCGCCTCATGTCACGACGCTGATCGGAGACCGCAATGCCTGCCCAAGTGATTGTGGTGCTGGATGATTTGGCATTTGCCAATCAGGCGGTCGCGGAACTCACCGCCCGAAAATATGAGGCGGTCGCTCTATCAAATCCGTTGGCCGCGCTCGATGCGTTGGAGAATGCGGTCCGCATAGAACTGCTGATCACCTGCACCGTACACGCGGAGGGCCAGCCTAACGGCGTGTCATTGGCGCTGATGGCTAGGTCGAAGCGCCGGGACGTCAAAGTCATCTTCGTTGGGACGTCCGAGCAAGCCCCCTACACGGAGGGCCTCGGAACCTTCCTGACGTCGCCGACCACGGTGGACGAGGTGGTCGAGACCGCTGTGCACCTTCTCTCGTGACGGACACCTTCTCCCGCCATCGGCCAATCTTTCCAGAAACCCAATCGCCGGCATAGTCTGTGGCTCGTGATGGACACATTCGCAAGATGGCTGGAGGCAAATGACTTACGGCTCAAGGCGGAGCGCTGGCGCCGCATGGCCATCCTGCTTGCGGATAAGCCGGCGATCGGCGCCCTGAACGACCTGGCGGCTGGCTTTGATAAGCAGGCGGATGAATTGGAAGTCGCCATCGCGGCTTTACTGCCGTGTGCATCAGCCGCCCGACTGGCTCATAGCGGCGGATAAAAATGCCGCAAGGCCGGCTTGCCAACAGGGCTTCCGAAGGAACGTCAAATCCAGCTCCTTCGCTCCCGCGACGACGTCGGCCCGAAAGTCAGCAGTGATCAGTGCAATCGGCATCGCTGGATACAGGTGTCGCAGATCGGCGGCGAGACTGAGACCATCTCGCCCCGGTGTGTTGTGGTCGATCAAAGTGATATCGACGCGCCCGTCCAATGCCAGCGACATGGCGGTATCAGCGTCTCGAGCCTCAACCAGCCGCCACGTGGAATGCCGCCAGACGGAATAGAGCCTGCTGATTGCGTAGACCACTGCCGTTCGGGCCAACGAACTATCGTCGACGATCATCACCCAATAATCCACCAGGCCGCCCCTCCGATTGCGACGGATGCTGGCCCTGCTCCCATCGGTTGGCAAATCACACACCCATCGGTCGATGGCTTATCCGGGGGGCACTCTTCGGGGCGGCCCTTCTACTGCCCAGGCAAGGTGCGGCACGGCGCCGTGCCTTTGCATCGACCTGATGCAAAAGGGGGTCCGCACAGTCAGCGGACCTTGCGGAGTTTTGCGCATGGGAAGCGCGCCGCAGTGGCGCGGTATCGGGCGGCGAAGGGGGTAGCCAACGCCGACACCCCTTGGCGGCGGAAAGGGCCTTCATACTGTGAAGACCCCCTCGCCGACGCGGCCCAAAACATTCCCGTTAGGATGCCCCAAAGGATGCCCCTCGGCCGTGCCCGCCGAAGCGCCGTGTCTCTGACAGGCCAAGTCATCCTAGACGGATGATTTCAGGTCATTCCGATCGGACGCGAAAGCAAACCCCCCTGTCACATAATGCGTTCAGGATCGACGGCGTTCATGCCGTAGTAAAGGAAGCCGCCATGCCGAGCACGGCAGACAATAATCAGGATAAAGCCCTAAAAGACAGCTTCCCGGCCAGCGATCCGCCGGCCAACTCCGGCATCACCGGTCCAGGCAAGCCACAAAGATCATCGCGGGACCGGTCGATCGATGAACGGCCGACCGGCACGCCCAACTCCGACCGCCATGCCACTGAGACCGCTTACCAATGGGAAGATGAGAAAAAGCCGAGCGCGAAACGCTGACTCGGCGCCGAAAAGAAATATGCGTGTCGCGGCGCGCAGCACCCCCTGGTCGGCGCCTCCCGCTGAAGAACCGGTGTTGGCAACCAGCCGCCATCGTTCCATTTTCCCCGGATGTGCAATCTTTACAGCCACACCAAGGGTAAACACGCGATAATCGCGCTGGCGCGGGCCATGGGCGACCGCACGGGCAACCTTATGCCGCTGCCTGGTATCTTCCCCGACTACGCCGCGCCGATTGTGCGCAACACACCAGGCGGTCGAGAACTGGCCATGGTCCGCTGGGGCATGCCGTCACCGGTATTCGCACTGAAGGGCAAGAATTCCGATTCCGGCGTGACGAATGTCCGCAACGTGGCATCCCCCCACTGGCGCCGCTGGCTGGGAGTGGAAAGCCGATGCGTGGTGCCGTTCACCAGTTTCTCGGAACCGGAACCGCTACCCAACGGCAGCAAGCCGCCGATTTGGTTCGCTCTGGGCGCCGATAGGCCGCTCGGGTTCTTCGCTGGCATCCATGTGCCAGGCTGGAAATCGGTGCGGAAGGTCCGGGAAGGCGAAACGACCAACGACCTTTTCGCCTTCCTGACGTGTGAGCCGAATGCCTTGATCGGTGCCTATCACCCGAAGGCGATGCCGGTGATCCTGACGACCCAGAGGGAGATTGATACGTGGATGGAGGCGCCAGCGCCCGAGGCGTTGAAGCTACAACGTCCGCTACCCGATGATGCCCTGGTGATCGTCGCCCGTGGCCAGAAGCAGGATGGCGGTGAACCCAAGCCGACGCCCGGCCTGTTGCTATAGGCGCGTGCCGCGATACCGATCATGGCGAATACCCGACCTTATGTATCAGACGCCACCAGTGAAATTTATATAGAAAATAAGGGGTTGTACTATGCGCCAAGTGGTGCCAGGAGGGCAGCCGGATTGGCTCATTCCCGGCAGGTGTCATGGCACAACACTTTCTTCTTTCCGCAGCGGCACGCTCGCTCAGCGCCGCCAAGATCATGCGCATGTCGGACCGCGGGGTCGAGAACGTGTTCCTGCGCCTGCGGTGGCCCGCCACCGACGGCAAGCCGGTCTGCCCTGGCTGCGGCTGCATGATCTGCTACGCCTGCCGACGACCGGCGGGCCAACCGCGCTGGCGCTGCAAGGCGTGTCGAAGCGATTTCTCGATCACCTCGGGCACCCTGTTCGCCTGGCACAAGCTGGCGCTGCGAACGTATCTGCTAGCGATCGCTGCCTTCTGCAACGAGGTCAAAGGCAAGAGCATGCTGGCACTCAGCCGTGAGCTCGATGTTCAATACAAAACGGCGTTCGTCCTGGCGCACAAGCTGCGCGAGGCCATGGCGTCCAGCACGAAGGCCCTGCGCATCGGCGGTGAGGGGCGGGTAGCCGAGATCGACGGCGCCTATTTTGGCGGTCATATCCGGCCAGAGAACCGAGCCGCCGACCGGCTTGACCGGCGGCTCGCCGAGAACCAGTCCGGCAAACGCCAGGTCGTCGTCGTGATGCGCGAACGCGCGGGGCGCACTCTGGTTCAGGTGGCACCGGCCGAGGCGGCGGCCGTGCCGGCGATCCGCCAGCGCGTCGCCAAGGGCACCGTGTTGCATGCCGATGAGAGCATCGCCTGGAACCCGTTGCACGCCAGCTTTTCGATGCAGCGGATCAACCATCAGGAAGGCTACAGCCTCGACGGCGCCTGCACCAATGGCGCCGAGTCCTATTTCTCGCGTCTGCGACGCAGCGAACTCGGCCATCATCATCACATCGCCGGGCGGTATCTTCTCCGTTACGCCCAGGAGATAGCGTGGCGTGAGGACCGCCGCCGTGTCAGTAACGGCGAGCAGGTCTACGGCGTCGTCGGGTTGGCGATGCGGTGCAGCCCGTCGGTCGACTTCTGCGGCTACTGGCAACGCGCCCGGGCCGCCTAAACCAGCCGCCAATTGACGACGCCCGCAGCCTCGACCCGCGCAATCGTCTCCTTCGCCCGGTTCAGCGAGCCGAGGACCGTCTTCTGGATCAGCTCACGGCGGCGGTCATCGCCGGCCGGTATGGCCTTGGCACGCATGATCTGCTCCGCCAGGTCACGTGTCGTCAGCGCTTCTGGTGCATTGCGCAGCCCGTCGTAGATCAGCCGAAGACATTCCCCCTGGCGGAACCAGGCACTTCGGGACCGCTGCTGCTTGGGGCGAATCTCCTGAGGCCGGATGTCCGGATCAAACAACCGCATCGTCGCATCCAGATGCGCCAGATTTGTCCGCTGCCGCGCCAGCTGTTGCTCGAGCTGGCCCACCATCCCGGCCAATTCCGCTCGCTTGTTGCGCAATGCACTGACCACGTGCGCCTCTGCCATGGCGGCTCTCTCCTGAAATAGCGAAGATCAGGATAGTAAACGACGAGGCCTTGGCCACGAACACGGCCGTGGTGGTGGCTGCTACATGATACCGCGAATACCCGGATATTGAGGCTGTGCTGGCACAGTTGCCACCGAAGTTCCGCGACCAAGCGCGTGGGCGGGCGGCACAGGGCGATATCCCGAGCGATCCCGAATGATCCAGCGGCCCGGAAGGGGGATGACGATCATTGGCGATCGTTGGGGATCGCTCAAAATCATGGAGATCGATGGCAGGATAGGCACTCCTACGGAGGAGTGCGGCTTGCTCACCTGCGGCTCGACGCGGACGTGCACGACGGGTGTTGCGCTATTGGATGAACGGTCTGATATCCCGGCTTCTGGTAGGCTTGGGAGAATGAACGAAGCACACAAGGCGGCCGAAGAAACTCGATGCCCCCGCAGGCTCATGGAGGC
>DATATP010000009.1:0-9809 GCA_036268715.1 Rhizomicrobium sp.
GAAGAAGCGCAAGGCCAAGAAGGCCAAGAAAGCCAAGAAAGTGGTGAAGGCGGCGCGCAAAGCCATCAAAAGGAAAGCCACCAAAAAGAAAGCCACCAAAAAGAAAGCCACCCGCAAGAAGGTCGCCAAGCGCAAGGCAAAGCGCAAAGCACGGCGCTAATATCTGTTGCATCCGCGAAGGCGCGCTGTCCATTCCCATGGACGGCGCGTCTTTTTCTTTTGACAAAACACGATAAAGTGCGGCCTTCCACAAAATAGGGAAGAACAATGATTTCAAAGATTTTGCCCGCTGCCGCCGGAATGCTGGCGCTGTCCGTCTCCGCGGCATTGGCCCAGGCCGCCGGGGGCCATGCCGCGCCGCCCGAACCTTTCATCTATCACAGCGATGGCGACCTGCAGGGCATGACGAGCAAGCCGACTCTGGGCCCCGTGCTGTCGGTGCTGTCGGACCATGAGAATTATTTTGTGGAAGTGGTGGGCCGCACCAAGAGTGGCGAGCCCGAATTTCATTCTCATTGGATCGACTATATCATCGTCCAACATGGCGAGGGCACGCTCACTTATGGCGGCACCGATACCGGCGCGACCGGGCACGGTGAGATGCGCGGCGGCACGATCAACGGCGGCAAGAGCATGGACCTCCACCCAGGCGATTATTTCGAAATGCCGGCAGGCGTCTGGCACCAGATTTCTCTGAAGCCCGGCACCACCGCGTTCCGCTACATGGTGATCAAGATCAGACAATGATGTCGGTGGCGGCGCCATGAAAGCGCCGCCTATCCACAATCAAGGGGGCAGATCATGCTGAGAAGCATCGGCATCGTTTTTTCCATCGCCGCAGTTTCGGGAGCGGTACTGGCCCAGCCGGCCACCACCACGTTGCGCGGGGCGCCGCCGGATAGCTATAAATTCCTCTCCCATGACGAGCTGACTCGCATGTTGACGACGCCGGAATCGGGCCGTGCCTATTCTGCGTCGGTGATCAACGATCACGAATATTATTATTCAGAGTTCGTCAAACGTCTGGATCACGGCAACATGGTCGAGCAGCATGGCCACTGGGTGGACCAGATCACCATCCTGTCCGGCTCGGGCACACTGACCTATGGTGGCGTCATTCCGGGCGCCGCGCCCAACGCTGCCGGCGAAGTGCGCGGAGCTTCACAGACGGATGGGAAAACCCGGACGCTGCAGCCGGGAGATTTCTTCATCATCCCCGCCGGCATGCCGCACAAGATCGATGCCGCGAAGGGCCAGACCCTCAATTACGTCGTGTTCAAGGCGAGGGTTTAGCGGCCGAGGCCGTGTCTTCCATGCCGGCAGGCTCGACAATATCCTTGTCCGCCGAAGGAAGAACGCCCGCGTTCCGGGTCTTGGGCCAAAGCAGATTCACCGCCAGGCCCGCCATCACGGCGGCGCTGGCGGCCATCTTCCAGCCCTGCAGCGACTCGCCCAACAGCAGCGCCGACGCGCCGATGCCGAACACCGGTACCAGCAGCGAGGTGGGCGTTACCGTGGCGGCCGGATAACGCGACAGCAGCCAGTTCCACACCGTGTATCCGAACAGGGTGTTGCCCACGCTCTGCCACGCCACGGCGACCCAGACTGCCGGCGGCGCATGGACGACGCTGCGGACGATCGTCGGCCAGCCTTCGACCAGCAGCGACAGCGCGGCCAATGGCGGTACCGAAAACAGGCTCGCCCACACCACATAAGCCAGCATGTTGACGTGCGTCCGTTGTGCCGCTTCGCGCGCTGTCTGATTTCCGACAGCCCAGCCCAGCCCGGCGAGAAGGGTGAGGACCAAGCCGGTCACGGTGGTGCCATGGCCGTTATGGACGGCGATGACCCCCATTCCCGCGACCGCAAGTACAAAGGCAGCGATCTGATGGGCTGCGATGCGCTCGCCGCCCCGCCACACCGACAGTGCGATGGTGAAGAATACCTGCATCTGGACAACCAGCGAGGCCAAGCCCGGCGAGATCAGGCCGTTCATTGCCAGGAACAACATACCGAATTGTCCCAGTCCGATGGCGAAACCATAGAGCGCCAGGTTCGACCAACCGACGCGCGGGCGCGGCAGGAAGAAGACAGCCGGCAGCAGCACCAGGGTGAAGCGCAAGGTTGCCAGCAATAGCGGCGGCAGCGTCGCCAGCGCGACCTTGATCACGACGAAATTGGTGCCCCACACTGCCACTACGGCTAGCGCCAGCCCGGCATCACGCAGCGAAAGGGTCGTTTTCATCGTGGCCACACTATAAGGCCGGCCCAGTGCCGGCGCACTGCACCCCGCGCATAGCCGTTACGGCGCGCGCAGCAACAGGCAAAAGCGGCGCTATCGGCAAACATATGGATGCGGGGCGGGACTCGATGGCCGAGGCCGACGAGGGCGAGCCGGACAAGCTGCTTGGCCTGAGCGAGTAGTTGGCGGAGGACTGGTATGCGGTGCGCCAGCGCCGGCTCGGTAATCCTGCCCGCGATTGTTGCCGGATGCCCCCGGCGGGACTATTCCGCTGGCGCTAGAGCGCAAATGCTCTGAGGCCATTTGCCGCCATGCGCTTGCCGCGCGCGCAAGTCCTGGAATAGGTTCGGTGCACAATCGAAGGGGAGACAAACATGCGCAGGCGTGAGGCAATCGGTTCTTTGCTGGCGGGCGGGACCGCCGCCCTGGTGGCGGCCAAGGAAGCCAAGGCCCAGGAAAAAGTCGCCCGCGCCACCCGCGGCATGCCGGTGCCCAAGATCAAAGACATCAGCGTGATCGAATGCGCGCCCAAGGGTGTGCGCCTGGATGTCGTCAAGATCACCACCGACCAGGCGGGCCTGCACGGCTATGGTTGCGCCACCTTCACCCAGCGCGCCGACCTCATCAAGCCGGCGGTCGATCTCTATCTGAAACCGCTGCTGGTCGGCCGCGGCGTGGACCGGATCGAGGACATCTGGCAGATGTCTTACAATTCGTCTTATTGGCGCAACGGGCCGGTCCTCAACAACGCGATCAGCGGCGTGGACCAGGCGCTGTGGGACATCAAGGGCCGCATGGCCAACATGCCCGTCTATGACCTTCTGGGCGGCAAGGCGCGTGAGGCGGTGGACCTATACTGCCATGCCGAAGGGTCGGAAATCCCCGAAACCATCGCCAACGCCAAGAAATTCATGGCCCAGGGCTTCCGGCATGTGCGCATCCAGGTCGGCGTGCCCGGCATGGCCGGCTATGGGGCGCCGCATGGCGGCAACCGCATCCCTTCCATCCATGACGAACCGGTGTTCGAGCGCGAGGGCGCCAAGCGCCGGGCGCTGGCACTGTTCGAGGCGGCGCGCAGCCAGTTGGGCGAGGAGATCGAACTGCTGCACGACGCCCATGAACGCTACACGCCGACCGAGGCGCTGCAATTCGCCAAGGACTTGGAGAAATATCGCCTGTTCTTCCTGGAGGATGTGCTGTCGCCGGAGGACATTGCCTATTTCCGCCTGATCCGCGAGCAAAGCTCCACGCCGCTGGCGATGGGCGAACTGTTCAACAGCCCGCATGAATGGACGCCGCTGATCAAGGACCGGCTGATCGACTATATGCGCATGCACATCTCGCAGATGGGCGGGTTGACCCCGGCGCGCAAGGTCGCCGCGATGGGCGAGATTTTCAATGTCCGCACCGCCTTCCACGGGCCCGGCGATGTGTCCCCGGTCGGCCATGTCGCGATGGCGCATCTGGACATCAACATCACCAATTTCGGCATTCAGGAATACACGCCCTTCAACGACCATGAAAAAGAGATTTTCTCCAACCTGCCGGAGATGCGCGACGGCTATCTGTGGCTGAGCGATGCGCCGGGCTGGGGCGTGGAAGTGGACGAGGCGGCGGCGGCCAAATATCCCTTCCGCCACGAGGCGCTCAATGGTGGCTGGGGCGTGATCCGCTTGCCGGATGGGCAAGTGATTAAGCAGTAGGAGCGACGGCCAGGAAAAGTGGGAGCCCGCGAAGCGGGCGAGCGGTTTTCCGTCCGGCCGCGCGACCGAAAGGCGCGACCGATGTAGGCGGGGCGGACCGCATTGACCCTCCCTCAAGGGGAGGGTGAAATCTGGGCCGGTGTGCGGCCAAAAGAGCTTTCTTCAATTAGGGTCAGATAACGTGTTTTTTTCTGTCTCTTGCGTTCTTACCGTGGGTCCGTAAAGCCACACTACAAAATGATCTGCGAATGTCAGCAGGATGAATGCGGCACCAAGCCAATATGCAATGAAAATCTTGTCTTCCACATTCGGTATGGTGGAGTTGTTCGCTATCCCAATAAGTTTTATGACGAGAAATACTGCGTCATATGATGCATGATACAGACACAGAATACCCAAAACACGGATCGCCACGCCAAACAGATCACGAGCTTGCATTAATTCTCCCTACGCCAGATACGCCACCGCGAACAGCACCGCCCCCACCGCGCCCAGCCCCATCGCGCCCAGCCAGAAACTCCGCCGCCTGGTGATGATCGCCACAGTGGACAGCGCGATGCCGATCTCGATCAGAGTGGCCGAACCGGTCAGCCAGTGATGCCGGCCCTCATGTCGCGCGCTGTCGGCCATCCGCGCGTCACGCTCCTGCTCGGCCTCGACGGCGTGCGTACGCGCCTTGGCCTGATCGGTGCGCTCGTTGGAAATATCGGCGCGCCATTCCCCGACCTTCGCCGTGCCACTCTCCGCCGCGATCTCGTACAGGTGGCGCTTCAGGCTGTCAGCCTGATATTCGTTCCAGGCGTCGGTGGCTTTCTCCTGCGACAGTACCGCCTCGCTGGAAAAGGAAATGGCATGCCCGGCTTCCACCGTCTCCAGGCTTCCCGCCGTCGCCGCCATCACCGCCAGCACCGCCACCGTGATCGAGACCCGCGAGACGAACGGGTCGTGTTCATGCGCTGCATGTTCCGCATGCTCGGCATGCTCATGCGCCTCCAGCGCCGGATCGTGGCTCACGACTATTTTCCCGTGATCAGCTTGAGGTCGATCGCGTTCGCGATCGCCTGATAGCCGGCATCGTTGGGATGCAGGTGATCGCGGTCGTTATATTGCCGGGCGAAGCTCAGCGGATCGGCCGCATCGGCCACGGCGGGGGAAAAATCGACCACTCCGTCGAACGCGCCGCCGGTTTTGATCCAGTCGTTCAAGGCCGTGCGCACGGCTTCTCCCGCCTCCGTTTCATAATTTGCGCCCTTGTAAGGGGTCAGGGTCGCGCCGATCACCCTGACACCATGCTCATGGGCGCGTTCGATGATCTGCTTGTCCGCCGCTTCCAGCGCTTCGGCGGTCACCGGCTCGGTCGGACCCTGGCTGGCGAAGCCGCGCCCGATATCGTTGATGCCTTCCAGCACGATGATGACCTTGAGCCCCGGCACGCTCAGCACGTCGCGGTCCAGCCGGGCCAGCGCGTCCGGCCCGGCGCCATAGCGCAGCAGCCGGTTGCCGCCGATGCCGGCGTTGACCACCGCCCATCGGCGTCCCGCCGGATCGGCGGCGAGGCGCTCGGCCAGCCGGTCCGGCCAGCCGCGGAACGCATTGTTGGTCGAAGCCGCACCCTCGGTGATGGAGTCGCCCAGGGTCACCACGACATTGGCGCCGGGCGCATCCGTTTCCACTTCGCTGACCAGGGCCGGCACCCGCATCAGCCGCACGTCGGGAAGCTGGGCCTCGGCGGTTTCGTCTCCGGGCGTCCCGGCGACATATTGAAAGAGGCTGTGACCGGTGCGGGGCATCGCGCCCGGCACATGGATCGAGATGCACAGTTTGTCGAGCGCATGGGTCGGCAGATCGATCGGATCGCTCAAAACCGGCGCGCCATCGGGGATCGTCACGCCCGCCTGGCCGCCAAAGTTTACGACATGATCGCTGCCCGCGACCACCGTGCCGTCAGGCCCGGCGAGGCCGATATGCACGGCGCCCAGCACCAGCACATCGCTGCCGCCTTCATTCGTAAAGCGCAGCCTGAGCCGCTTGCCTCCGATCGACACCCGCACCAATTGGCGCAAGGTGACATTGCCCAGGTCGGCCTCGCGCGCAGCTACCACCGGCACATTGCCCGGATTGTCGATCAGCAGCGGCGCCGGGCGCGGCGGCGTGACCGTCTGCTCTGGCGCCTGTGTGCCGAGCGGAATGGCGGGCGCTGGCGTCACCGGCAATGCTGGCGTCAAACCCGGGGGGAGGGGTGTATCGACAAAGCCCCAGCTTCCCACCCAGTTCGCGCTATCGCGCGGTTGTGCCGCCGCCCCCTGCCACAGCATTGCGATGATTGCTGCGGTGACTGCGAGAACCTTCATGTCGTTTCTCCTGCCCTGATGACGTTTTGCCGGTGATGAGCTTGAGGTCGATGGCGTTTGCCATCGCCGCATAACCCGCATCGTTGGGATGCAGATGGTCGTATTTGTTGAAACCCTGCCTGATGGCGACAGGATGGCTGGGGTCGCGCATGACGGCGTCGAAATCGATCACGCCGTCGAACGCACCGCCGCTGCGGATCCACTGGTTGAGCGCGGTGCGCATCACTTCGCCCTTCGGATCGTAATAATGCGCCCCTTCATAGGGCGTCAGGGTCGCGCCAATCACGTTGACGCCCAGCGCGTGGGCGCGGGCGATCACCTGTTTGTCCATCGCGATCAACTGGTCCACCGACAGGGGACCTTCGAACGCGAAGCCACCCTGGAATGGCCGGCCGATATCGTTGATGCCTTCCAGCAGGATGATCTTCTTCACGCCGGGCACCGAGAACACATCGCGGTCCAGCCGCGCCACGGCGCTGGGACCGGCCATATTGTGCAGCAGCCGGTTGCCACCGATGCCGGCATTGACCACGGACCATCGGCGTCCCGCCGGATCGGCAGCCAATCGCTCCGCCAGCCGGTCCGGCCAGCCCTTGAAAGCGTTGATAGAAGACATCGCGCCTTCGGTGATGGAATCGCCCAAGGTCACAACCGCATAGCGCGCAACGGTCGGCACTACCTCGACCTGGGTCACATAGGCGGCACTGCGGATCAGGCGCACATCGGTCAGCGTTGTTTCCGTGGTGCGGTTGCCGAAGCCGGACACGTAGTTCCAAGTGCTGTGATAGTTCTTCGCGAGTTTGCCGGGCACGTAGATCGACACCGCGAGCTGCTCCAGCGCATCGACCTTCATGTCGACCGGATCGCTGTAATAAGGCGCGCCCTGGGGAAGGGTGACGCTGATCTGGCCGCCGTCGAAGGTCACGACATGGTCGGTGCCCGGCACGACCGCACCGTCCTCACCGGCCTTGGCGATATGCACCGTACCCAAAGGCAGGGGGTCATAACCCCCTTCATTGGACAGGCGCAGCCGCAGCTTCGTGCCCGCGACCGATACCCGTACGATCTGCCGCACAGTGACATTGTCCAAGTCGGGCGTCTGGTTGCTCGGGACGATGGCCACATGAGTTGGCGCGGCATCGGTCACCGGCAGGAGCGAGGCGGCCACTGGCGGCGGCGGTGGATTGGGCGGGCTGGTGTCGGGATCGGGCCGGCCTGGTGGCTGAGGCGTCGCGGGATAGCCCCAGGTCCCAAGCCAGGTTTCTGCCGGCGTGCGATGAGCCGCCCCTGCTGGCGCTGCCATGCCCAGAAGGAGAATCAACACCGCCCCAACGCGCCGGAATTTCATGCCCGCTCCCCGGAAATCACTAACGCCGATTTTCTGCGAGGTTCGGCCCAGGATGCAAGGCCCTCGCGACCGGCCAAAAACGAGCGGCAGAGCGGCAGGCGGCCGGTGGCCGGTGCCGCGACTCGGAAAAAACCTGACTTTTCAGATAGTTCGGGTTGACGCCCCCCGAGGGCTCTGACAATTTACGACTGCCGGACGGCGGGCGTTACCCTGCCGGTTGTCCCGGGAAGGGGCTTGGGGATGATCAAGTCGGAACTGGTTGCGCGGCTGACCGCTCGCTATCCGCATCTTTACCACCGCGATGTCGAACGCATCGTTACCACGGTCCTGGATTCCATCAGCAAGGCGATGTCCGAAGGACACCGCGTCGAATTGCGCGGCTTCGGCGCGTTTTCCGTGAAGCAAAGGCCATCGCGCCTTGGCCGCAATCCGCGCACGGGCGCCGCTGTCGAGGTGGGCCAAAAGCGTGCGCCTTTCTTCCGCACCGGCAAGGAGTTGCGCGAGCGGTTGAATGGCGGACACGCCGGACCGGAAGACGAGTGACGCAAGCCAATCCGGTCTTCGTCGCCCTCGACACATCCGACCTGGAATATGCCCTGTCGCTGGCGGAGCAGGTGCGGCCCTTTGTCGGCGGCTTGAAAGTCGGTCTGGAATTCTTGAGCGCGAATGGTCCGGACGGGTTGCGGGCAGTCGCGAAATTCGGCCTGCCCGTGTTCGCCGATACCAAGTTCCACGACATTCCCAATACCGTCGCCGGCGCCGTGCGCGCGATCGCCTCCCTTGGCGTCTCGATCGTCAATGTCCATGCGGGCGGCGGCGTGGCGATGATGAAAGCGGCGGTTGAAGCGGCCAAATCCGTCAATCCGGCGACACGTGTGATCGCGGTGACGGTGCTGACCAGCCTTTCCGATGACGACCTGACCGCGGTGGGACAAATACCACCAACCGCCGAGCAGGTGCTGCGGCTGGCGAGCCTGACCAAACAATGCGGATTGGACGGCGTGGTATGTTCGGCGCATGAGGTCGCGCGGCTGCGCGCGGCGCTGGGTCCGGATTTCCTGCTGGTGGTGCCCGGCATTCGCCCTGCCGGCAGCAATATTGGCGACCAGCGTCGGGTAATGGGGCCTGTCGAAGCACTCAGAACGGGGGCGAGCATCCTGATCATCGGCCGACCCATCACCGCGGCATCCGATCCCGCTATCGCGGCGCGCGATATTTCGAGATCTCTTGGTTTATCAGCCTCTTAGGCAAGGTTCCGCGGGTTGCTTGATTTCCCCGGCCGGGGGGCCCATAAGCCGCGCTCCATGAGCGTCGCGGTCAAAATCTGCGGGATCACAAGCGCTGAAGCGGCCGATGCGGCGATCACGGCGGGGGCGGCTTATGGCGGACTGGTGTTTCATCTGAAATCGCCCCGTTTTGTCACGCCACAGATGGCGGCTGCGCTGGCGCAACGCATGCGCGGGCGGCTGAAAGTCGTGGCCCTGGTCGTTGATTTGGACGATGACGGGATCGAAGCGGTGATCCGCGCGGCCCGTCCCGACGTGCTGCAACTGCACGGGCGGGAAAGCGTGGGTCGCGTCGCCGCGTTGCGTTCGCGCTTCGGATTGCCGGTCATCAAGTCGCTGGCGGTCGCAGAATCCGCTGATCTTGCAGTGGCATCGGCCTATGAAACGGTGGCCGACATGCTGCTGTTCGATGCCTGCGCGCCGCTGGAGGCCGACCGCCCCGGCGGTCACGGCGCGGCGTTCGACTGGAAAATCCTCAGTGGACGGAGCTTCACCCGGCCATGGTTGCTGGCCGGGGGATTGACGCCGGGCAATATCGCGCGCGCCATCGCCTTGTCGGGCGCGAAGCTGGTGGACGTCTCCTCGGGCGTTGAGACGGCGCCCGGGATCAAGAGTCCCGCACGCATCGCCGAGTTCATCGCCGCGGCGCGTGAAGAGGTGCGGGCGTGAATTCTCCCGAGGCCTTCCGCAACTCTTTGCGAACCGGCCCCGACGGGGCGGGTCACTTCGGCGCCTATGGTGGCCGTTTCGTTGCCGAGACCTTGATGCCGCTGGTGCTGGAACTGGAAACCGCCTACGAAGCGGCGAAGAAGGACAGCGCTTTTCAGGCCGAGCTGGGCGGTCTTCTGAAGAATTATGTCGGCCGCGAAAGCCCGCTCT
>DATATP010000010.1:0-7203 GCA_036268715.1 Rhizomicrobium sp.
CGCCGGTTGGCGAGGCCGTGAAAAGCCTCCGCAATAAGGACGGTTTCCGCAACGCTATTTTTACACCCCCGGGGCCAATCTGCGCCGATCCTCACCGGAATCGGAACATGCGCAATCCCGAGGGCTGGGAGCCATGGCCCGGTTCGCCTCTTTGGCTCGCGCTTGCTGCCGCACCCAGGCCTGGCTGCTCGCGGCGGCGGCCCTGTATGTGCCGATGATGATCGCCGCCGCCCTGGTATTTGGCGGGCACTATTTCGTGGACATCCTTGCGGGCGTTGCCGTGACCATGGTTCTGATCGCCGCCCTGCGCCGGTCGAAACGCGGCGCTACGCGGATGGAGGGTGCGCCTCCGATTCCGGCGGCGCCGGCCGAGGCCGGTCAGGCCCTGTAATAATCCCGGTACCAATCTACAAATCTGTGCACGCCGACGCTCATCGGGGTCTTCGGTTCGAAGCCCAGATCGCGGCGGCTCGCTTCGATATCGGCATAGGTGGACTCCACGTCCCCCGGCTGCATCGGTTCCAACTGCATGATCGCCTTGCGTTGCAGCGCGCGCTCGATCTCGGCGATGAAGTCGGTAAGCTTTTCGGACCGGTGATTGCCGAGATTGTAAAGAGCATGCGGCGGCACCCCGCGCGGCACATGATCCAGCGCCCGCAGGACGCCCTCCACGATATCGTCGATATAGGTAAAGTCGCGCCACATCTGCCCGCGGTTGAACACCTTGATCGGCTCGCCTGCGAGGATCGCACGGGCGAAAAGGAATGCCGCCATGTCGGGCCGGCCCCAGGGTCCATAGACGGTGAAGAAGCGCAGGCCCGTGCAAGGGATGCCGTAAAGATGCGCATAGGTATGGCCGAACAATTCGTCGGCGCGCTTGGTGGCGGCATATAGCGAATTGGGCTTCTCCACCCGGTCGTCGATCGAAAAGGGCAATTTTGTATTGCCGCCATAGACGGAGGAGGAACTGGCATAAACGAAATGCTTCAGGCGGTTCAACCTGCGCGCCAGTTCCAGCATCACGACCTGGCCCATCACGTTCGAGCGGACATAGGCATAGGGATCGATCAGGGAATGGCGAACGCCTGCCTGGGCGGCCAGGTGAATCACGATATCGATGTCGGGAAAATCGCCCGCCAGTTTGAGCATCCCGTCACGGTCGGAGACGTCGAGCTTGTGGAAGGTGAAATTCGCACGGGCGGTCAACCCGTCCAGCCGCGCCTGTTTCAGGTCCACATCGTAATAGGCGTTCAGATTGTCGACGCCGATCACGGAATCGCCGCGCGCCAGCAACGCACCGGCAACGGCGGCGCCGATGAATCCGGCCGCGCCGGTAACCAGAATTGTCGCCATGAAGGCCCCAGAGATTCTTGCCGCGAAGATTGCCGGACGCACGGTCCGGGTCAATGGCGGATTTGATGCATCAATACGGGCGCTGCGGCGTATCGCCGGTCAGCATCAGACCGCGGGCCGGCCCACGCTGATATAGCGAAACCCCGCTTCGGCCATCATCGCCGGGCGGTAGACATTGCGTAAATCCACCATCAGGGGGGTCTTGAGCGAGGCCTTCACCTTGGCGAGATCGAGGGCGCGGAATTCGTTCCATTCCGTCAGCAGCACCACTCCATCGGCACCGTCCAGCGCGTCATAGGCATCCTTGCGGAAATCCAATGTCAGGTGCTTGGCGGCTTCCTTGGCGCCTTCGGGGTCATAGGCACGAACGGTGGCGCCGGCCTTTTGCAGATACGGCACGATCACCAGGCTGGGGGCATCGCGCATGTCGTCGGTGTTGGGCTTGAAGGTAAGGCCCAGCACCGCGATGGTCTTGCCTTTCACGCCGCCGAAAGCGGCCTCGATCTTCCGGCCCATTTCCAGCTTGCGCGCGTCATTGGCCGCAACCACCGCTTCGACAATGCGGGTGGGCGTCTCCAATTGCTGGGCGGTCTGCACCAGCGCCAAGGTGTCCTTGGGAAAGCAGGAGCCGCCATAACCGGGACCGGCATGCAGGAACTTGTTGCCGATGCGCCCGTCCAGGCCGATGCCGCGCGCCACATCCTGCACGTCGCCGCCGACCTTCTCGCAAATGCTCGCCATCTCGTTGATGAAGGTGATCTTGGTGGCGAGGAACGCATTGGCGGCATATTTGATCAGCTCGGAAGTCTCCCGGCTGGTGAAAAGCATCGGCGTCTCGTTGAGATAGAGCGGGCGATAGACTTCCCGCATCACGTCGCGGGCGCGCTCGGTATCGCAGCCCGCCACCACCCGGTCGGGGCGGCGGAAATCCTCGATAGCCGAACCCTCGCGCAGGAATTCGGGATTGGAGGCCATGTCGAACACCGCATCCGGCCGCGCCTTCTTGATGATCGTCTCCACCTTGCGGCTGGTGCCGACCGGCACGGTCGATTTTGTCACCACCACCGTATAGCCGGTCAGCGCCTTGGCGATCTCCTCGGCGGCGGCGAACACATAGGACAGGTCGGCATGGCCATCGCCGCGCCGGCTGGGCGTGCCCACGGCGATGAACACGGCGCTGGCGCCTCCGACGGCCCGGGCGAGGTCTGTTTCGAAGGACAGGCGGCCGGCCTTCACATTGGCCGCAACCACCTCATCCAGGCCGGGCTCGAAGATCGGAATGCCGCCCGCTTTCAGGGCGTCGATCTTGGAAGCGTCCTTGTCGATACAGACGACCTCATGGCCGAATTCGGACAGGCAGGCTCCCGAAACCAGCCCGACATAGCCTGTGCCGATCATGGCGATATGCATGGTATCCCCTGAATGCGTGCCCCCTTTACTGGCCTGAAAAGGCTAAATATTCAAGAAATTTGCTGCGCTGCGGTAAAGGAAGCCTCTCCTTACCAGAAGCTTAATGGGACAATCCCGCATTTTAGATGCCTGCGAAACGCCGGGTTTAAGGCGGCATCAACCTGTCCGGGGGAAACTGGCACCGGTTAATCAGGAAAAAACCATGAGCGCACCGGCCCTTGCCTTAGCTGCGACACCCGATGTCGCGGGCGCGATGCGCGCCGTCGCGCCTTTGCGCGATTTCGCCCAGCCCTGGCTGGACCTGAATGATAAATCGGTTCTGGTCACCGGTGGCACGGGCTCGTTCGGCAGGCATTTCCTGAAAACCGTGATTGCGCAATACAAGCCTCGTCGCTTGATCGTGTTCAGCCGCGACGAACTGAAGCAGTTCGAGATGGCGCAGGAATTCCCCCCCGAGAAATATCCCTTCATCCGCTATTTCATCGGCGATGTGCGCGACAAGGACCGCCTCGATCTGGCGCTGCGCGATGTCGAGTATGTCGTCCATGCCGCGGCGATGAAGCAGGTGCCGACGGCCGAGTACAATCCCTTCGAATGCATCCGCACCAATGTGTTCGGGGCGGAGAATGTGGTGACGGCGGCGCTGCGCCGCGGCGTCCGTCGGGTGGTGGCGCTCTCCACCGACAAGGCCGCCAATCCGGTCAATCTTTACGGCGCCTCCAAGCTCGCCTCCGACAAGATTTTCGTCGCCGCCAACAATCTGTCCGGCGAGGGCGGCCCCCTTTTCTCGGTGGTGCGCTATGGCAATGTGTTCGGCTCCCGCGGCTCGGTGGTGCCCTTCTTCAAGAAGCTCGCCGCGGAAGGGGCGGAAAGCCTGCCCATTACCGATGCGCGGATGACAAGGTTCTGGATCACCCTGACGCAGGGCGTGAATTTCGTGCTCTCGAGCATGGAAATGATGCGCGGCGGCGAGATCTATGTGCCCAAGATTCCCTCCACCACCATTCCGGACGTGGCGCGGCTGATCAGCCCGCACCTCAAGCAACATGTAGTCGGCATCCGCCCCGGCGAGAAGCTGCACGAGACCATGATTCCCGCCGACGACGCCCATTGCACGGTGGAATTGGAAGACCGCTACGTAATCCTGGCGAGCTTCGCGCAAAGCGCGCGCGAGGCCTATCTGCATCGCGGCGCCCGCCCGGTGCCGGAAGGTTTCAGCTATTCCAGCGATACCAATCCCGAAGCGCTGGACGCGCGCGGCCTTCAGTTGCTGCTCAAGACGGCCTATGCCTGATCGCTCCCAGTCCGAAGCGACCGGCGCGACCGCTTTCCTGCCTTATGGCCGGCAGGAAATCGGCGATGCCGATGTCAAGGCGGTGGTCGAGGCGCTGGTCTCGGGCTGGCTGACCACCGGACCGCGTGTGGCAGAGTTCGAGCAGGCTTTCGCGCGCCATTGCGGCGCGGCCGAAGGCGTGGCGGTCAACAGCGGCACTGCGGCCCTGCATTGCGCGATGCGCGCCCTGGGCGTGGGTCCCTACGACGAAGTGATCGTGCCCGCGATCACTTTTGCCGCGTCCGCCAATGCCGCGGTCTATGAAGGCGCGATCCCGGTATTCGCCGATGTCGAACCGGACACGTTGCTGATCGATCCTGCTTCGGTGGCGGCAAAGATCACCAGCCGCACCAAGGCGATTGTCGCGGTCGACTATGCCGGCCAGCCCGCCGATTACGACGCGCTCCATGCCTTGGCCCGCAAGCGCGGCATCCGGGTCATCGCCGATGCCTGTCACGCGCCGGGTGCCAAATACAAGGGCTGGAACACCGGTACCCTGGCGGATATTTCGTGCTTTTCGTTCCATCCGGTGAAGCACCTGACGACCTGCGAAGGCGGGCTGTGCACCACCGACGATCCCCAGATGGCCGCCCATATGCGCCGCTTCCGCAATCACGGCATCGACAGCGACCATCGCTCGCGCGAGGCGGCGGGCGCCCATGCCTATGACATGGCGGAGCTGGGTTTTAATTATCGCCTGTCCGACCTCCAGTGCGCACTGGGGCTGGCGCAACTGAAACGCCTGGACGGCTGGGTCGCGGCGCGCCAGCAGATCGCCCAATGGTACGACACGGCGCTGGTGGAGCTTCCCCGAGTGATGCCCTTGCGGACCCATCCGGACCGCAGCAATGCCCGGCATCTGTATGTCGTGCGGCTGCCGCCCGACATCGATCGCGACACGGCTTTTGCGCGCCTGCGCGCCGAAGGGATTGGCGCCAACGTCCATTACGCGCCGGTCTATCTTCATTCCTATTATCGCGCGCGCGGCTATCGCGCCGGGGCATGCCCGAATGCGGAAAAGGCAGCCCGCGAAATCCTGACTTTGCCCCTGTTTCCCGCGATGGGCCCCGCCGACGTTTCGCGCGTCGTGGATGCCCTCACCAGAGCGACGGTGTAAGCGTTGTTTCGTCTGCCAGCGCGCAGGCGGACCAGTCGAGGTCCGGCAGCGGTGCTTGCGCCGCGGCCAATATCCCGTCCAGTTCGGGCAGGCTGGTGACGCCGACTAGGCCGATATCGATCTCCGGACGCGAACGGACAAACGCGAGCGCCGCCGCCAGGGGCGTCGATCCCGCGGCGGCGATGCGGGCGCGGACGGTTTGCAATCGCGGCGCGGCGGGCCTCAGCTTGTCCGGAAGACGCTCCGCCGGCAGGAACAGCAGTCCCTGCAGAAACAGCGACCGCGCATGCACTTCGACTCCCAACTCTTTCATTCGCCCCAGCGCTTCGCTTGCCAGTAATCTCTGGTCCAGCACGCTGAAAGGGACCTGCATCGCGTCCGGGCGGAAACGCGCCGCCAGAGCGGCCGGGTCTTCGGCGACATAGGCGGAAATGCCGATCCCGCCCACCACGTTTTTGTCCTTCAGATCGCGCAACGCCGACCACAGAGCCTCGCCACCAGGCCCCAGAAGATCGCCGGCCGCATGCACCAGCAACAGATCGACACGCCCCAGGATCGCCATCGAGCGGCGCGCGCGGGCGATGACGGCATCGAGGCCGTGCTTCAGCGCGATGGTCTTGGTGACGATGCGGAAGGCCGACAGGTCCATCGCCCCCAGCACGGCTTCCGCTTCGCCATAGTTGGCGGCGGTGTCCAGCAGGGCGACTCCGCCATCAGCCGCTCGCGCCAGAATCGCAGCGGCTTCTTCAGCCGGCACCTGTCCTCGTGCATTCGAGACGCCATAGGTTTGGCCGAACTGCACCGTGCCGAGGCCGAGCTTCATTTCGACGCATCCTCCAGCAAGGCCGCAACCTTGTGTGCAATCGCCAGTGACGCCGTCAGGCCCGGCGATTCGATGCCGAACAGATTGACCAGTCCCGGCAGCCCATGAAAGGCGGGGCCGTCGATGCGAAAATCGGCCGCCGGCTCGGCGCGCGGTGCAGTCTTGGGCCGGACACCGGAATAGGCCGCCGCCAGCCTGTCGGCGGAAATGCCCGGCCACCAGCCGCGCACGCGCTCCGCGAAGCGCGTGCCGATGTCGGCACGGACATTATAATCGATATGGGCAGGATCATGGTCGTCCAGCCATTCGACGTCCGGACCGAAACGCGCGGCGCCCGCCATGTCGAGTGTGAGATGCACACCCAGTCCGCCTGGCTCGGGAATGGGATAGACCAGATGCCGAAAGGGCGATCGGCCCGACAAGGTCGCATAGCTCCCTTTGGCGAGAAATAGCGGCGGGACGAAGTCTCCGTTCAGCCCTTCGATCCGCCGCGCGATCTTCTGCGCCCACAGGCCGCCGCTGTTGACCAGCAGGGGTGTTGCAAGGCCGAAGGTTTCGCCGGCATTCGTTACCGTCAATTGCCATTCTGACGCGCCGCGGGCGATGTCGATGACTTCGGCGCCCCTGACCAGAGTCGCGCCCGCGCCTTCGGCATTACCCAGCAGAGCCAACATATATTGATGGCTGTCGATGATGCCCGTCGAAGCGGAGAAAAGTCCTTGGGCCGCGGCAAGCTCCGGCTCCAGGGACGCGATTTCGGCGTGGCTCAGCGGCTTCAATGTCACGCCATTGTTCGCCGCGGCGCGGGCAATAGCGGCCAGCTGCACCTCCTGTCCCGCACGGCCGACGATCAACTTGCCCAGGCGCCTGAAACCGACGCCATGGCTTTCGCAGAACTCGTACAGCAGTCGCTTGCCTTCGACGCACAGCATCGCTTTCAGGGAGCCCTGCGGATAATAGATGCCAGCATGGATCACCTCGCTGTTGCGGGCGCTGGTCTCCATGCCGATCTGCATGTTCTTTTCAAGGATGACGGTTTCGTGTCCGGCCAGTGCCAATGCGCGCGCCACCGCCAGGCCGACGGCGCCCGCGCCGATGACGATTGCTCCGGATGAAAACTGCTCCATGATTCCTTACTTACAGTGGCGCCGCTATGTGCCGCGAAAA
>DATATP010000011.1:0-1593 GCA_036268715.1 Rhizomicrobium sp.
GATCCGGGTCCGCGAAGGGTGGGGGATATACAGATCGGTATGCTTGCCGAAGATCTCGACCTTTTGTGCAGTTGGGTACGACAGGAAAGTCCCACCTCTTCCCCCGACAGCGTAAACGCGATGGCTTCGCTGGTGCAGCAAGCCGCGCCATCCAAATATTTCGCAGCCGAACGCATTGCCGGCCGTTCCGGATTCGGTGACATGCTGTTGTTGCGCGGCGGCCCGCAGAACGGAAAGCTCCCTGCCCTGTTGATCGGACATTCGGACACAGTCCATCCGCTGGGCGTAGTCCAGGATCGCTTTCCCGTGCGGGTAGAAGACGACCGCCTTTATGGGCCAGGCGTCTACGACATGAAGGCTGGCCTCCTGATCGGCCTGAAAGCGGCCCAGCAAGTGCTGGCCGATGGCAGCCTGAATCGCCCTTTGATCTTCATCTTGTCTCCGGACGAAGAAGTGGGCAGCCCGACCAGCCAGGCCGTGATTGAGAACCTCGCCCGTGAGGCTGCCTATGCATTAGTGCTGGAGCCGGCCCGCGAGGATGGCAGCTGCGTCACATGCCGCAAAGGCGTCGGGCGTTTTGAAATTTCCGTGGAAGGCGTGGCGTCCCATGCCGGTGTGCGGCACAGCGCCGGACGCAATGCGATCGCGGAGGCGGCCCACCAGATCCTCAAAATCGAGGCGCTGACGGATTACGAGCGCGGCGTTACCACAAATGTCGGGCTGATTGCCGGAGGCACCACCGTCAATACCGTGCCCCAGGAATGCCGCTTCTCCGTCGATTTTCGTGCACCCACACTGGAAAGCTGCAACGCCACCGAGCGGGCCATCAAAATGCTCGAACCGGTCATTCCGGGGACGAAGCTGATCAAGCATGGCGGCATCAACCGTCCGCCCTATGAGCGCAACGGCGGCAATATCCAACTTTTCAAAAAAGCGCAGGGCATCGCCGCGCGTCTGGGCCTTTCCCTGCAGGAGGCGCCCCAGACCGGCGGCGGCTCCGATGGCAATTTCACCGCCGCTTTGGGAATCCCCACTCTCGACGGGCTGGGCGCGGATGGCGCGGGCGCCCACACGCTGCACGAATATGCGACGCTTTCGACCTTGGATCAGCGCACACAATTGATCGCGGAGCTTTTGCGCTCCATGTGACGCCTAGTGAACCGGGCGCTTGAATGACATTCGCCGCACGGTGAAAAGCGCCACCAGGCTTATGGCCGCGCAAAGCGACGGATAGAAACCAGGGCCGACCGCCGAACCGGTGGTCTTCACCAGCAAGGTGGAGATGAAAGGCGCAAAGCCGCCGAAAATCATCACACCGCTGTTGTAGCCGACCGACAGCGCGGTGTAGCGCACATTGGTGGGGAAAAGCTCGCACAGCATCGCAGGGGCGGCGCCGTTGAGCATGCCGTACAGTCCACCCGCGACGATACTGACGATGGCCACCGAAGCGAAACTCCGCTCCGTCGCCATGAACCAGAAGAACGGGACGCTCAATATCAGATAGCCGGCGGATGCGGCGATGATGATGGGCGTTCGCCCGATCTTATCGGACAGCGCGCCACTAATGGGGATTACCAGGATATTGGCAAAAGC
>DATATP010000012.1:0-4170 GCA_036268715.1 Rhizomicrobium sp.
CGTATCCGGGTTCAGCGCCACAATCGAGCATGTATATAGGTTGTCGCCTTTGCGGCTTTGTTGCGCCATAACCGGGTTCGGATTTCCTGTGCCGACAATATATAAGTTGAGCTCGGGATCGTAAGTCCCTGGCATCCACGCCTGACCTGTGCCGTGCGCCGAGGCATATTCGTCGGGCCAGGTATCCATGCCGGGCTCACCTTTGCGAGGCGTTGTCCACCACTTCCATTGCAGAGCCCCGGTTTCCGGGTCCCGTGACTGGATGAACCCCGGATTATCCATATGGTCGCCCCCTATGCCGGCGATCACGTGATTGCCGATGATAACGGGCGCGACCGTCGATGTGTAGTCGAGTTTCGGATCGGCGATGGATACTTTCCACCGCTCCTTACCGGTAGCCGCGTCAAGACTCACCAGGTTGCTATCCGGCGTTTCAAAGAAAAGCCAGTTGCCGTACATGCCCAGGCCGCGATTGCCGATGGTGCTCCCGGTGTTGGGCGGATATTGGTAATGCCACAATTCGTGGCCGGTCCGCGCATCCGCGGCCCAGACGTTATTGGGCGAGGTGAAGTAAAGAATCCCATTCACCATGAGAGGCGTCGATTTGATCTGAACAGCGGCCCCCGGCGCCCCGCCGCCGCGCCCCCCGCCCGCGCTGAAACGCGCGGCCCAGGATAACGCCAGCGTGTGGACGTTCGTGCTATTAATTTCCGTCAGCGGACTGAAGCGCTGGCCCGTATAGTCTCCATTGTAAGAGGGCCAGGCGTTGCCCTTCGGTTTGAGTAACTCTGCCGGCGTCAGCCCTTGACAGATCCCGGCTGTGGCGAATAACAAAGTGGCGCTGGCCAGACCCGCCGCGCGAATGCACCTGCTATGAACGTTCATCATTTCAATGTCACCAGATATGCAGTTATGTTGTGAACATCTGCATCAGTGTATTTCGAGAGAAGATCGGTATGCGGCTTCAACGGGTCGTTAATATCCACTTTGGGAACCGCTCCCTCGCGGGTGAAGGAATGATATACCCCAGCCGAATCATGCATCGAAACGCTAAAATCGTCGACGCGGTCGAGCGGCCCTGAAAACTTCTTACCGTCTGATAGCGTTACCGTAACCGTCGTAACGCCGCGATTCGATGCCGCCTCGCCGCCTCCACGCCCCCCGCGGCCACCCCCGCGCCCGCCGCGCGGTTGCAGCCAGCGCGCCTGCAAGGCGAAACCGTCGTAGCGTGAACCGATGCCCTTTAGATCGCCCGTTGCAGAGTGGCATCTTGCACACGTGACCTTGAAGTAGGCCTCGCCCTTTTTCGGATCTCCTGTGAGAACGTCCTGGTAAGCATAAGTATTGCGGTGGTCGGCGGCATACGTTTGCACGTGCAGCCATGCGACTACATCGGCGATCTGCGGCTCGGTTAGATTGATCCGCGGCATACCGGCATCGGGCCGCCCGTTGCGTATCACCGGCGCAATCAGAATCCCCTTCTCGTCATCCAGCACCAGAACCGAGCGCACCAGATCCGGCGCGCCCGGTCCCCCGCGCGCGCTGGGCCCGTGACACCCGGCGCAATTTGCGGCGTACACCGTGGCGCCGCGCGCGTAGGCGGCCGGATCTTCCTTCGACCCGGCAATGGCGGCAGCGGTGACGGATTTGTCGTTAGCCGCCTTCGATCCCGCCCCGGCGACTGCCGGCTCCTGCGCGTATAAAAAGGTGGACGGCGCGAGAAACAACAGCAGCGGCAGCGCGGCCCGTTTCCAATCGAACATGGATACCCCCAAAAGCGCAGCCGAGATTCCGATAGGAATCAGCCGCGCACGGATGAAAAACCAGAAAACACCAGTTTACGCTAACGCAGACAGCGCTGAATCGCTCCCCCCATCCTACTCGTGCCGTAGCGCCGCCATTGGGTCAACACAAGCCGCCCGTCGCACCGGTACACATGAGGCGAGTAGTGCGACCGCGATCATCACCGCGCCTCCGATCGCCAACGGCGTAGCGCTCTCCCATTTCAAATCCGAGAGAACCTTGGTCGCCAGCGGTCTGCTCCAAAAGACCATCACCGTTCCCGCCGCCGAGCTCGCGCACACCATCCCCAATACGTCCCGCAGCACCAACTGGCTCACGCTGCTCGCTGTCGCCCCCAGCGCCATGCGAATTCCGATCTCATTCGTCCGCCCCGCCACCGTATACGCCAGCAGTCCGTAAAGCCCGATGCCGGCGAGCACGACGCCCAGGCAGCCAAAAAACTCCGATAACGTCGCGATCAGGCGTTTCGGGCACAATGTTCGAGTCCACCTGATCGGCGAGCGTTGTGACCGATTTTACCGGCGCCGTTTTCAGAACATGCCGCACCATCCGCCGTACCGTCCCGGCGATTGATCCCGGGGCCACGGCAGTGCGCAGTTCGAAGTGGTACAGAAGGCGGCTCTCCTGGAACATGTTGAAGTAGATCAGAGGGTACGGAGCGTCACGCAGCTCAAACGTTTTAACGTCGCCTGCCAATCCCACGATTTCGTAGGGCTGGTCAGTGCCGAACCACGCGCCGTTCTTCGGATCCGGATCAATCGCGATATGCTTTCCGATTGGATCGATGCCGGGGAAATAACGCCGCGCCATCGTTTGGTTGACAATCGCCACGCGCGCGCGCCCCACATCCCGAAAGCCAAAATCGCGCCCTGCGAGCAGGGGTATGCCGAGCGTCTCGAAGTACCGCGGCGACACAAATACCACCGCCGTCCGTTGCCGGTCCTCCGGCCGCTCCGCATGTCCTTCGGCAATCAGGAAACGGGCTCCCGACCCGCATCCTTGCAGCGGAGTGCAGCCGCTGATCGATGCCGAGCGCACCTGCGGAATTGTCTGGAGCCGCGACAATAGTTCCTGGTACGGCGCGGCCAGTTGCTCAGTCTTGTAGCCGCTGTGTGAGAGATCGAGGGTCACCTAAAGCACATGATCGCTGCGAAAGCCCAGATCGAAATTCCGCAACCGGGCGAGATGGTTCAGAAACGCGGCGGCAGCGGTCACCAGGACAATCGAGAGAGCCACCTGTGCCGCCACCAGGGCCTTTCCAAACAAGCGCCAGAACCCGCGTATCGCCGCCCTTTCCGGTTTGCCTCATGGCCATTGCCGGTTCCGCGCGGAACGCATACCATGCCGGCGCCAATCCGAACAGAAGACCGGTGAGCAGCGCGACCCCAGCGGTGAACAGCGCCAGGTTGAGGTCGGGGCGAACTTCAATATCGATGTGCTCAAATGCGCGGCTACTCGCGAGGATGCGCACCAGGATGCCGACTCCGTAGTACGCCACCACCACTCCGGCCGCCGCGCCCGCCGCGGAAAGAAGCAGAGATTCAGTCAGCATCTGTTTCACAAGGCGACGGCGGCCTGCGCCCAGACCCACACGCACCGCCAGTTCCCTCCGGCGCCCCGCGGACCGCGCCAGCAGCATGCTCGCTATGTTGATACACGCCAGCAACAGCAGCAGGTCCACCACGGCCGTCAGCAGCGCCAGCGGTTTGCCGTACTGGTCGCGCACCCCCGCCAGGCCCGCGCCTGCCGGCAATAATTCCATATTCGTTTGCGCCCGCGGCTTCATCCCTTGGTACAGCACGGCGATTTCAGCCTGCCCCTGCTGCATCGTCACGCCCGGCTTCAAGCGCGCCAGCATGGTGAGACCGTAGTGTGCCGCTGGAATCCAAAGGTCTGTCCGGGATCCCACCCGTGGCCCTACGTACGCGCGCGCAGCCACGCCAACGATCGTTTTCGGCGCGTCATTGTAGAAGATCCGCCGGCCGAGAATCGCGGGGTCGCGTTGGAACCGCCGATCCCAGTACGACCAGCTCACCACCGCCACATCTCCGTCCCCTCTTGCCGGGACATCCTCGGGGCGAAAGAATCGCCCGATCGCCGGCTTTATCCCGAGCACCTGAAAATAATTCTCCGGCACGCTCTCCTGGATCAACGTTTCCGGATCGGAATCCGGAATGCGCACTAGCCCGACTTTCGCACCTAAACGGCATTTTCGACAATTTTCTCCTTCAAGCCAGACATAAGCTGAACGCCTGCAACGGGGGATGTCGGAAGCCGTTGCGGTGAAGACCTACCCACTATGAAAGGGCGGGAAAACATGGCATGCTACTGCTTCCATGTTTCTGCGCAGCACGAACCGGAAGAAGG
>DATATP010000013.1:0-9123 GCA_036268715.1 Rhizomicrobium sp.
TGCACCGTGGTGGCGAACATGGTGACCAGGGGGCCGGGGCCTTCCTTGCCCGCGCCCGAAGCCAGCACCAGGATGGAGATGTCGGCATCCTCCTTCAGCAGCTTGATCAGGCAGTCGGTGACCGGGCCATAGGGGATCACCAGTTCCGGGATGATGCCGGAGAGGTCATTCACCGTCTTGGCGGCAGCAAAGAGCAGCCCTTCCGCCTCGGCATGGGCCTCGTCGCGCATGATCTCCTCCACCCCGCGCCATTGCTGGAAATCCGCCGGGGTCGCGGCGCACATCAAAGCGATGCGGCCGCCGGTGTTCTGGGCCCTGCGGCTGGCGAAGCGCAACGCCACGCCGCATTCCGGGGTCTTGTCGACCACGACCAGGAATTTGCGCGGGTTGCGGGTGGATGGCGGCATGGCCGGATGCTGGCATTATGAGGAGGGCGGCGGCAAGGGGAGGAAATAGTGCATATCGAAGTCTGCAACGCGGGAATGCTGGGGGAATGGGCGGCGTTGCGCCATGCGCTGTGGCCGGAAGACACCTTGGAAAACCTGATACGGGAGGCTGAGGCGATGCTGGCACGCAGCGGCAGCATGGTGTTTGTCGCGCGCGATGCCGACGCGATAGCGGGATTTGCGGAAGCGAGCCTGCGCCCTTACGTCAATGGCTGCGAGGGATCGCCAGTGCCGTTTGTCGAAGGCCTGTATGTGGTGCCTGGTGCGCGCAGACATGGCGTGGCGCGGGCACTTATCATTGCAGTCGAAAATTGGGCACGGTCGCGAGGTTGCCGCGAGCTTGCGTCGGACGTGTTGCTGGACAACATCGCGTCACAGGACGCGCATCAGGCGCTGGGCTTCGTGGAGACCGAGCGGGTGGTGTATTACCGCAAACCCATCACGCGATAGATATCTCACTCTTCCCTCAGGGGGAGGGTAATTTTTTCTTCAGGTCGTAGAGAATCTGCAGCGCCTCCTTGGGCGTCAGGGCGTCCGGCTCGATGCTCTTGAGTGTTTCTTCGACTTCACTCTTTTTTGGAGTGGGCGCAACGGCGCCAAAAAGTGGAAGATCGTCGATGCGGGCGAGAGGCTTGTGGCCTTCGCGCCCTTCCTCCAACGCGCGCAATACCGCTTCGGCGCGCGCCACAACAGCGGCAGGCAAGCCCGCCAGCTTGGCGACATGGATGCCATAGGAGCGGTCGGCGACCCCCGCCACCACTTCATGAAGGAATACGATGCTGTCGTTCCACTCCTTGACCTTCATGGTGACGCACGCGGCATGGGCGAGGCGTTCGCACAGCGCCGCCATCTCGTGATAGTGCGTGGCGAACAAGGCGCGGCTTTTGTTCGCTTCATGCAGATGCTCCGCGGCCGCCCAAGCGATGGCGAGGCCGTCATAGGTCGCGGTGCCGCGCCCGATCTCATCCAGGATCACCAGCGAGCGTTGTGTCGCTTGGTTCAAGATCGCCGCCGTCTCGACCATCTCGACCATGAAGGTGCTGCGTCCCGCCGCCAGGTCGTCGCCTGCTCCGACACGGGAGAACAGCCGATCCACAATGCCGATATGCGCCGACTCGGCGGGCACGAAAGCGCCCATCTGCGCCAGAATGGCGATCAAGGCATTCTGCCGCAGGAAGGTCGATTTGCCCGCCATATTGGGGCCGGTGACCAGCCATAGCCGGCCGCGATGCTGCGAAAGATCGCAATCATTGGGAACAAAGGGTCCGGTATGGGCGGCCATGAGCGCCCCTTCCACCACGGGATGGCGCCCGCGCAAAATATTGAAGGTAACGCCGTTGTCGATCTTCGGCCGCGACCAGCGCGCCGCGACTGCCAGTTCGCCCAGCGCTGCATCCACGTCCAATACCGCCAGCGCTTCGGCAATGGCCGACAATTGCTCGGCATGGTCCAGCGTCAGAGTCCGCATCTCCTCGAACAGCCCATTTTCCAGGGCCGACGCGTTTTCCGCAGCTTCGGCGATGCGGCTGGCGAGCGAAGCCAACTCATCGGTCGAGAAGCGGACCGCGCCCGCCATGGTCTGGCGATGGCGGAACAAGTCCCGCATGGTCATCAGCTTGTCGGCATGTTGGGGGCCGACCTCGATGAAATAACCCAGTATGCCGTTATGCTTGATCTTGAGGGCGGCAACGTTCGAGGTTTGGCGGTATTTACCTTCCAGTCCGGCGATGATCCTGCGGCTTTCCTGCGAAAGAGCGCGCAATTCATCCAGCGGCGCATGTGCACCCGCTGTGACGAAGCCGCCGTCGCGCGACAGATAAGGCGGCTCTTCCACCAGCAGGAATTCCAGCCGGTCGGATAATCGTGACACCGCGGCGATATTTTGAGCGATCGCCGCGCCGGCTTCGCTTGCCTCTCCTGCCAGCGCCGCCTTGCCCGCAACATCGCGCAAAACACGCGCCGCCTTGATGCCATCGCGCAGGTTGGCAAGATCGCGCGGCCCGCCCCTTCCCACCGACAGCCGCGCCAAGGCGCGTGCAATGTCCGGTGCGGCCCGCAGTGCCTCGCGCGTCTTGCGGCGCAGTTCGGGGTCGGCCGCAAGGGCTTCGACAGAATCGTGCCGCGCGCCGATCGCCGCGGCATCGGTGAGCGGTGCCGCCAGCCGCGCCGCCAGCAGCCGCGCGCCCGATGCGGTCACTGTGCGGTCGATGGTCGACAAAAGGCTTCCAGCGCGCTGGCCGGCCAGGGTCTGGGTCAATTCCAGATTGCGCCTTGTCGCGGCATCGATGCCCATGAAATGCTTCGGGCTGACCCGCGCCAGCCGCTGCAACGCGACTCTGGCGCCCTTCTGCGTCAAGTCGAGATAGGCAAGCAGCGATCCCGCGGCCGACAGTTCGGCTCTGGAGAATGCGCCTAGCCCGTCGAGCGACGCCATGGCGTAATGCGCTTTCAGCGCCCGCTCGCCGCTTGTGGAATCGAAACGGCTGGCCGGCAAGGGCGACAGCGCCGCGCCCAGGGATTTGAACAGCGCCGCGAATTCCTCTTGCCCCAGCAACCCATCGGGCACCAGCAATTCACGGGGCGCGAGCCGCGCCAATTCGGTGGCGATCTCGCCTTGGGCCACATCTCCGACCGAGAAGCTGCCGGTAGACATGTCGGCCGCGGCCAGGGCGAAATTGCTGCCGGCGCGCCCCAATGCGGCCAGGATGTTGGAAGCACGCGGCTCTAACAGCGCATCCTCGGTAAGGGTGCCCGGCGTCACCAGCCGTACGACTTCGCGCCGCACCACCGATCTGCCGCCGCGTTTCTTGGCCTCGGCCGGGTCTTCGACCTGCTCGCAGACCGCGACCCGATGGCCCTTGCGGATCAGCTTCTCGAGATAGGATTCGGCGGCATGCACCGGCACGCCGCACATCGGGATGTCTTCTCCGAGGTGTTTGCCGCGTTTCGTTAACGCGATATCGAGCGCTTCGGAGGCTTTTGCTGCATCCGCGAAGAATAGCTCGTAAAAGTCCCCCATGCGGTAGAACAGCAGATATTCGCCATGCGCCGCCTTGATGGCGAGATATTGCGCCATCATGGGCGTGACTCCGCCTTCGGCATGCTCTGCCGCCTCTGTATGCAGTTGGTCCCGCATTTCGCTCATGCGAGCAAGCTTAGCAGAGCTGCCGCGACGGTGCGCCTCGCCCGAAGCTGATGCAAAGCCGCAGACACTTGTTATTCTGTGGATGCGTTACCGGTCTCATAACAATAAAGGTCCCAGGAATGTCCCGCCCCTCCTTTACCGACGACGAAGCCCTTGCGTTTCATGCCGGCTCCCGGCCCGGCAAGCTGGAAGTGGTGCCGACAAAGCCGATGGCGACCCAGCGCGACCTCTCGCTCGCCTATTCGCCGGGGGTGGCCGTGCCGGTCTTGCGCATCGCCGAGAATCCGGCGCGGGCCTATGATTATACCGCCAAGGGCAACATGGTGGCGGTGATCTCCAATGGCACCGCGATCCTGGGACTGGGCGATCTGGGGGCGCTTGCCTCCAAGCCGGTGATGGAAGGCAAGGCGGTGCTGTTCAAGCGGTTCGCCGATGTGAATTCCATCGATCTGGAGATCGACACCAAGAATGTCGACGAGTTCATCGCCGCGGTGCGCTATCTGGGCCCCAGCTTCGGCGGCATCAATCTGGAAGACATCAAGGCGCCCGATTGTTTCATCATCGAGCAGCGGCTGCGCGAGCTGATGGACATTCCCGTGTTCCATGACGACCAGCACGGCACCGCGATCATCACTGCGGCAGGGGTCATCAATGCCGCACATCTGACGGGGCGCGACCTGACCAGCATGAAGGTGGTGTGCAACGGCGCCGGCGCGGCGGGCATCGCCTGCATCGAGCTGCTCAAGTCGATGGGCGTGAAGGCTGAGAATGTCATGCTCGCCGACACCAAGGGCGTGGTCTATCGCGGGCGCACCGACGGCATGAATCAATGGAAATCGGCACACGCGATCGAGACCAAGGCCCGGACCTTGAGCGACGCCATGGTCGGCTGCGATGTGTTCCTCGGCCTGTCCGCCAAAGGTGCGCTGACCCGGGCGATGGTCAAGAGCATGGCCGACGCGCCGATCATCTTCGCCATGGCCAATCCCGATCCCGAGATCACGCCCGAGGAAGCCAAGGCGGTGCGCCCCGACGCCATCGTCGCCACTGGCCGCAGCGACTATCCCAACCAGGTCAATAATGTGCTGGGCTTTCCCTACATCTTCCGCGGCGCTCTGGACGTGCGGGCCACCCAGATCAACGAGGCGATGAAAATCGCCGCTGCGGAAGCGATTGCAGCCCTAGCGCGCGAGGATGTTCCGGATGAGGTGGCGGTGGCTTATCGCGGGGCGCGCCCGGTCTATGGCGCCGATTACATCATCCCCTCGCCTTTCGATCCCCGGTTGATCAGCCGCGTCTCCAGCGCGGTCGCGGAGGCGGCGATCAAGTCCGGCGTCGCGCGGCGCGAGATCAAGGATCTGAATGCCTATGCCTATGAATTGTCGGCCCGGCTCGATCCCTCGGCGGGCTTGTTCCAGATGGTTACCGCCGCGGTCAAGGCCAAGCCCAAGCGGGTGGTCTTCGCGGAAGGCGAAGAGGAGTCGGTGATCCGCGCCGCCGCGGCGTTCCAGAATTCGGGCCTCGGCAAGGCGCTGCTGGTCGGCCGCACCGACGTCATCAAGGCGGGGCTGCAGCGCGCCGGGATCGACGAGCATCTTTTGGAAATCCGGGTGCCCCATTCCGCGCAGGAAGCGAGCCCCTATATCGAAGCGCTCTACAAGCGCATCCAGCGAAGGGGCGGCCTTTACCGGGATGCGGTTCGCATGGTGACCAACGACCGCAACATCTATGCCGCTTCGATGCTGAAGGCCGGAAACGCCGATGCGATGGTGACCGGCGTAACGCGCAACTACGCCAATGTGCTGGCCGATGTGCGCACCGTACTCGACCCCCCGCCCGGCCAGCGCCCGATGGGGATGCAGGTGATCTTCGCCAAGGGGCGGGTGGTGCTGGTGGCCGACACCTCGGTGACCGAGATACCGACCAGCGAGCAGCTTGCCGACATCGCGATACAGGCGGCGGCGACGGCCAAACGCTTCGGCATGACGCCGCGGGTGGCGATGCTGGCTTCCTCCACCTTCGGCTTTCCCCGTTCCGAGCGCAGCGAGCGGATCGTCGAGGCAGTCCACATTCTGGAGCAGCGGGGCGCCGATTTCGAATATGACGGTGAGATCGCGGTGGATGTGGCGCTCGACCGGGACAAGCTGGCGCTTTATCCCTTCGCCCGCATCAAGGACACGGCCAATGTGCTGATCATGCCGGCGGTCCATTCCGCCTCCATTTCCACCAAGCTGCTGCAGGAGATGGGCTCGGGCTCGGTGATGGGGCCGCTGCTGGTCGGGCTGGAAAAATCGGTCCAGATCGCGCCCTTGGGCGCCAAGATGAGCGAAATCTATAACGCCGCGGTGATCGCGGCCTATGATATCAATCGCTGATGGATTTCGACCGGGCCTCGGCCTTTACGGAGAAGATGTGGGACGGCGAGATTGTCCCGCTGCTGTCCGATTACATCCGCATCCCCAACAAGAGCCCCGCCTTCGATCCCGACTGGCAGAAGCATGGCCATATGGAGAAGGCTGTGGCGCTGTTCGAGACGTTCGCGCGGGAGAAGCTGAAGGCGCTGCCCGGCGCGAAATTGGAGGTTGTGCGGCTGAAGAATCGCACACCGCTTCTCTTTATCGAAGTGCCTGGAAATGCGCCGGGCACAGTCCTGATGTACGGCCATCTCGACAAGCAGCCGGAAATGAAAGGCTGGGCCGAAGGGACCGGGCCGTGGACTCCGGTGCTGAAAGAGGGCCGGCTTTACGGGCGCGGCGGCGCCGATGACGGCTATGCGATGTTCGCCAGCATCGGCGCGCTGCTGGGATTGCAGCAGCAGGGCATCGCCCATGCCCGCATCGTCATCATCATCGAGGCCTGCGAGGAATCCGGCTCGCCCGACCTGCCCTTTTATATCGATCACCTCGCCGCGCGGATCGGCACCCCCGACCTGGTTGTGTGTCTGGATTCGGGTTGCGGCGATTATGACCGGCTGTGGCTCACCACATCCCTGCGCGGCATGGTGATCGGCAAGCTGACAGTCAAGGTCCTCACCGAGGGGGTGCACTCCGGCGATGCCAGCGGCATCGTGCCATCTTCCTTGCGCATCGCACGCGCCTTGCTCTCGCGGATCGAGGATGAAGCGACCGGCCGGATAAAGCTGAAAGAGCTGTTCGTGAAGATCCCGCCCGAACGGCTGGCGCAGGCGAAAAGCACGGCGAAAATTCTCGGCAATGAAGTATGGGACAAGATGCCGTTCGCGGGCGGGACAAAGCCCATGACCAAAGGCAATGCCGAACTGATCCTCAACCGCTCTTGGCGGCCCCAGCTTGCGATCACTGCGATCGACGGCTATCCGCTGCCGGAAAATGGCGGCAATGTGCTGCTGCCTTACACCACGCTCAAACTCTCTCTGCGCCTGCCGCCGACTTGCGACGGCGAGCGGGCGTACAAGGCGGTGAAAGCGGCGCTGGAAAAGAGTCCGCCTTATAAGGCTGAAGTCGAATTCGAGGCGCCGCGCGGCGAGACTGGCTGGAATGCGCCCGCCCTCGCGCCTTGGCTCCGGAAGGCGCTCGACAAGGCGAGCAAACACGCGTTCGGCAAGCCGGTGGCGTTCATGGGCGAGGGAGGCTCGATCCCTTTCATGGCGATGTTGGGAAAGAAATTTCCCAAGACCCAGTTCGTCGTGACCGGCGTGCTGGGGCCGCATTCCAACGCCCATGGCCCCAACGAATTCCTCGATATTCCCACCGCCAAAAGGATTTCCCTGTGCATCGCGTCGGTGCTGGCCGATCATGCGTCGGGGGCGTGAGGATGTTCTTTTCCAGGTCCGATGAAACCAACTCCTACCGTCCGCTGCTGGGTTTCCTGCTGCTGACCTTGGTGGTTGGCGCGCTCGCCAGCGTCGTCACCGAGCCCAGCATCGCGGATTGGTATGCCCGCCTCCTCAAGCCCTCATTCAACCCGCCCAATTGGCTGTTCGCGCCTGTCTGGACCGCGCTTTACATTTTGATGGCGATAGCGGCCTGGCGCGTATGGCGGTCGGGGCAGCCCAGCCGAACGGGTCAGCGGGGGCCGATAAGTATCGAAATCGTCCTTTTTCTAGTCCAGCTCGCCTTCAACGGGGCCTGGAGCTTCATCTTCTTTTACGCCCATCGCATCGCCGCGGCGCTGGTCGAGTTGGGCGTGCTGTGGCTGTTGATCGCCGCTACGCTCGTCCTGTTCTGGCGGCGGGACCGGATCGCCGGAATTCTGCTGCTGCCCTATCTGGCCTGGACCGGCTTCGCCTTCGTCCTGAACCTGGCCATCTGGCAGCTCAACAGATGATGAAAACTCAGTCGATTGGGGCACTTGCTGACCTAGGCCCCCCTCCCTATATACCCCCTGTGCAAAGCATGGGCTTTGGCCCCTTGCTTTTTTTGACAAAGAATTCAATGGGATGGACCAGAGGGCGCCTCAGGGGCCGGAAAACCATGCCCGATATGAAGGAATCGCAATGGCTAAAGTGATTGGCATCGACCTCGGCACCACCAATTCCTGTGTGGCCGTGATGGAAGGCACCGCGCCCCGGGTGATCGAGAATGCGGAAGGCGCCCGCACTACCCCCTCCATCGTCGCTTTTGCCCCGGATAGCGAGCGCCTGGTCGGCCAGCCTGCCAAGCGTCAGGGCGTCACCAACCCCGAATACACGTTCTTCGCCATAAAGCGGCTGATCGGCCGCCGCTTCGACGAGCCGATGACCCAGAAGGTCATCGGCATGGTGCCCTACAAGATCATCAAGGCCGACAATGGCGATGCCTGGGTGCAGGGCCGCGAAGGCAGGAAATATTCTCCTTCCGAAATCTCCGCCTTCATCTTGACCAAGATGAAGGAAACCGCCGAGGCCCATCTTGGCGAGAAAGTGAGCCAGGCGGTCATCACCGTGCCGGCCTATTTCAACGACGCCCAGCGCCAGGCGACCAAGGATGCCGGCAGGATCGCCGGGCTGGAAGTGCTGCGCATCATCAACGAGCCCACGGCAGCGGCGCTGGCCTATGGCCTGGACAAGAAGTCCAGCGGCACCATCGCGGTCTACGACCTGGGCGGCGGCACCTTCGACGTGTCGATCCTGGAGATCGGCGACGGTGTGTTCGAAGTGAAATCCACCAATGGCGACACCTTCCTGGGTGGCGAGGATTTCGACCAGCGCGTGGTCAATTATCTGGCCGACGAATTCAAGAAGGAGAATGGCATCGACCTGCGGGCCGACCGGCTCGCCTTGCAGCGGCTGAAGGACGCCGCCGAAAAGGCCAAGATCGAATTGTCGTCCTCGCAGCAGACGGAAGTGAACCTGCCCTTCATCACGGCGGACGCGTCCGGGCCCAAGCATCTCACGATCAAGATCACCCGGGCCAAGCTGGAAGCGCTGGTCGACGATCTGATCCAGAAGACGGTCGGGCCGGTGAAGCAGGCGATGAAGGATGCCGGCGTCACCACCAGCCAGATCGACGAAGTGATCCTGGTCGGCGGCATGACCCGCATGCCCAAGGTGCAGGAAGCAGTGAAGACCTTGTT
>DATATP010000014.1:0-3536 GCA_036268715.1 Rhizomicrobium sp.
GTGCTGAATCTCCAGATTGTAGGTGTTGAGGGTGAAGCTGCCGCCTGCATCGGTCCAGCGCCTTGTGTAATCGTAATAAGCCAGAAGCTGGAGTGGCGCACTGCCGTCCAGCGGATGTTCCCAGTGCGCCGTCAGGTTGCCACCGGAAATGAGTTGATTGGGCACGCCCGGCTGGGCTTCGGCGCCGCCGTAAACGTCGCCGGACATCGTCAGCTTATCGGCGCCGGGCGACCAGTCGAGACGGAACCCGCCCTGGGGCTTGCTCCAGCCATCATGGGCGCTGGCGCCGTTCGCGAGGTCCAGGGGGCGATTGTAGAAATCCTTGGCATAGACGCGATAGTCGACATCGTCGTCCAGCTTACCGCCATATTGGATTGCCGCGCTGGACTCCTGATCGCCGACTCCGAGATCGATCAGGCCGCCGCTCGAGTCGGCGGCGTTGCGGGTAATGATGTTGATCACGCCATTGACGGCGTTGGCGCCCCACAAGGTGCCGCCGGGGCCGCTCACCACCTCGATGCGCTCGATGTCCTCGGGCAAGACATCCTGCGTGTCCCAGAACACGCCGGCGTGAAGCGGGCTGTAGACGCTGCGCCCGTCGATCAGCACCAGCAACTTGTCGGAAAAACTTTCGTTGGCGGCGTTGCCGTTGAAGCCCCGCGCCGTGATCTGGTAGCTCGAGGCGCTGGACTGCATCACTTCCAGATTGGGCGCCAGCCGCAATATCTCGGGCAAACTGGTCGCACCCGAGCGGATCACATCGTCGTGGGTGATAACATAGGCCGCGGCAGCAGCATCGCTCAGCGGCTCGGGCGCCTTGGAGACCGAGGTGATCTCGACATTGGCGAGCTGCTGGATCGAGAGCTGATTAATATCGGCTGCGGCCAATTGCTCTTGGGCAGCGGCTGGTACGGCAAACGCGACCCCGGCCCATAATGCCCGACCAGCCCACCGCCAATGCACGTTTTCCCCCTCAAGATACGATCGTAAAAACGTCGGCGCCCCGGCCGACGGGTCCAGAAACGCACCAACCAGACGAAAGTTCCAGAAAAGTTACCTTAGGTAATAGGGCAGGAACCGCCTTGGAACAAATCGCTTATTGCACAGGAGAGATCATGCCCCGCGCTAGCCCCCGACAGAAGCTTGCTGCTTATCGCGCGAAGCGTCATTTTGACACGACCGCTGAACCGTCCGGAAAGGACAAGGTGGCGCGCGGCAAAGGCTTGCGCTTTGTGGTGCAGAAGCACGCGGCCACCCGCCTTCATTACGATTTCAGATTGGAATTGGACGGCGTATTCAAGTCCTGGGCGGTGACCCGCGGTCCCTCGCTCGACCCCCACGACAAAAGGCTGGCGGTAGAGGTGGAAGACCATCCGCTGGATTATGGTGACTTTGAGGGCACGATCCCGAAAGGCCAATATGGCGGTGGGACGGTGATGCTGTGGGACCGCGGCTTCTGGCAGCCGGACGGCGATCCGGAGCGGATGCTGAAGAAGGGCGACCTCAAATTCACCCTGGAAGGCGCAAAACTGCATGGAAGCTGGGTGCTGGTGCGGATGCGCAGCGACAAATACGGCAAAGGCAAGCGCAACAACTGGCTCTTGATCAAGCATGGCGACGAAACCGCCCGGGAGGGCGACGCGGATGCGCTGCTTCAGAAGGACAAATCCATCGCCTCCAGCAGGACCACGGAGCAGATCGCGCAAGGCAAGGGACCAAAACCCACGCCCTTCATGCGGGTCAAATCCTTCGAACGCGACGCGGTATGGCATTCCAATCGGGACGGAGACGAGAATAAGGAACGCAAATCTGCCACGCCGGCGCGCGGCAGGATGGTTTCCGCAATGCCCCGCTTCGTCGAACCGCAATTGTGCGAGCTGGTGGAGCGGCCTCCCCCCGGCGACACCTATGTGCATGAGATCAAATTCGACGGCTACCGCATGCAATTGCATGTCGAGGACGGCAAGGCGAAGCTTTACACCCGCAAGGGCCTGGACTGGACCGAGAAGTTCGCGGCGACCGCCCGCGCCGCCCAAGCCCTTCCCGACGCCATGATCGACGGCGAGGCCGTGGCACTGGATCATAATGGCACACCGGATTTCGCTGCGCTTCAGGCCGCGCTGTCGGATGGCAAAAGCGATGCGTTGATCTATTTCGCTTTCGACCTGTTGTTTGAAGGCAAGGAAGACTTGCGCAAGCTTCCACTGGAAACGCGCAAGACACGGTTGAAGGCACTCCTGGAGAAGCATGGCAGAGGCAGCAAGACCTTGCGTTATGTCGAGCATTTCACCAGCGGGGGCGACGCCGTTCTACAGTCCGCCTGTCAGATGCATCTGGAAGGCATCGTCTCCAAAAAGCGCGACGCGCCCTACACCTCGGGCCGCGGCCATGACTGGACCAAGGCCAAATGCCGTGCCGGGCATGAAGTGGTAATCGGCGGCTGGAGCGATACCAATGGCGCATTCCGGTCCCTGCTGGTCGGCGTTCATCGGGATAACCGCCTTGTCTATGTCGGCAAGGTCGGCACCGGCTTTGGTGCGGACAAGGTCAGGCGCCTGCTGCCGCTTTTGAAAGAGTTGGCGGCGAAAACCAGCCCGTTCGGCGGCATCGGCGCTCCGCGCGGAAGCCGCAGCGTGCATTGGGTCAGGCCCGAACTGGTGGCGGAAATCGAATTCGCCGGCTTCACCGCGGACGGCAATGTCCGGCAGGCGGCGTTCAAGGGCCTGCGCGCCGACAAGCCCGCTGAGGAGATAGAAGCGGAGCGTCCGAAAAAGTCGGCCGAACTCGCCAAGCCGAAGTCCGGCAAGATCGCCTCCACCATATCCGCCGGGAAAACCCCCGTTGTCATGGGCGTGACGATCTCCCATCCCGACAAGGTGCTATGGCCCGACGCGGGCGACGGCAAGCCGGTCAGCAAGCTGGAACTCGCGCGCTACTATGAAACGGTGGGCGACTGGCTGATGCCGCACATCAAGGGGCGGCCCTGCTCCATCGTGCGCGCCCCGGACGGGATCGGCGGCGAGCGCTTCTTCCAGCGCCATGCCATGCCGGGCATGTCCAATCTGCTGGACCAGGTGACGGTCTGGGGCGACCGCAAGCCCTATCTTGAGATCGACCGCAAGGAGGGCCTTGCCGCGGCGGCCCAGACCGCGGCGGTGGAATTGCATCCGTGGAATTGCGCGGAAGGCGAACCCGAACTGCCGGGTCGCTTTGTGTTCGATCTCGATCCCGCGCCCGACCTTGATTTCGATGATGTGATCGCAGCAGCGCGCGAAATAAAGGAGCGGCTGGAAGCGCTTGGCCTGGTGCCGTTTGCCAAAACCACCGGCGGCAAAGGGCTACATGTGGTGACCCCGCTGAAGGTGAAGAAAACTGAGGGCATCGGCTGGAAGCAAGCCAAGGCGATCGCCCGCGAAATCTGCGCCCGCATGGCGGCGGACAACCCCAACAAATATCTGGTCAATATGTCCAAGGCGAAGCGCCACGGGCGAATTTTCCTGGATTATCTTCGCAACGACCGCATGTCGACGGCTGTG
>DATATP010000015.1:0-22464 GCA_036268715.1 Rhizomicrobium sp.
CCTCGCCTTGCGGAGTGGGCTGGCCGTTAATCACGGCCTTCAACACATGGCTGGGGCGAAACACCAGCACCCGTCGCGGCGCGATCGGCACTTCGTCGCCGGTCTTGGGATTACGCCCCATGCGTTGAGATTTGTGGCGTACCGCAAAAGTTCCAAAGGACGAAAGTTTTACCGTCTCACCCTTGGCCAGCGCACCGCAAATTTCTTCAAGCATGTCCTCGACCATCTGGGCGGAATCGGTGCGAGACAGGCCAACGGCCTGGAAAACCGCTTCAGTCAGATCGGCACGGGTCAACGTTCCTATTGTCATACACGACTCGCCTTACCCCCAGAAAAATTAGGCGCGAGCCGATTTCCCGTCAACATCAATGGCATAGACAACAGTGGAGAGAATCGGCCTGAAGTGATGTTACCAGCGTAACAATGCGGCGCCCCAGGTGAATCCCCCCCCCATTGCTTCCAAAAGGATCAAATCGTCACGTTTAATCCGGCCGTCCTGTACCGCGGTCACAAGAGCCAGCGGGACGGAGGCGGCCGAGGTATTGCCATGCAGCGCGACCGTCGAAATCACTTTTTTGGGGTCGATATCCAGTTTCCGGGCGGTGCCGTCCAGGATGCGCTGGTTGGCCTGATGGGGCACGAACCAGTCGATCTGTGGAATGGCGAGTCCGGCGGCTTCGGCCGACGCGGTCATGGCCGCCGCGATATTGGTGATGGCATGGCGGAAAACATCCTTGCCCCGCATCCGCAGTTTGCCAGCGGTGCCGGTAGAGGAAACACCGCCGTCGGTATAAAGCAGATCGTGCAATCGCCCGTCCGAATAAAGCTTGGTATTCAGCACACCCTGATCGGAGTTGTCGCCCACGCCTTCATGGGCCTGCAGTACGACCGCGCCGGCACCATCGCCGAACAGCACGCAAGTGGCGCGGTCTTCCCAGTCCAATAAGCGCGACATGGTCTCAGCCCCCACCAGCAGCACCGTTCTGGCCTGGCCGGTACGGATGAAACTGTCCGCAATCGACAGACCGTAAATAAAGCCGGAACAGACGGCCTGCACGTCGAATGCCGCGCCACGCGCCATTCCCAGCCGGGATTGAATGATGGTAGCGACCGCGGGAAAGCTCTCGTCCGGCGTGGTGGTGGCGCAGATAATCATGTCCAGTTCGCCGGCATCGATTCCCGCATCGGTCAGCGCGACTCGGCTGGCAGCCAGGGCGAGATCGGACGTCTTCTCGTCTTTCCGTGCGACATGGCGCTGGCGGATGCCCGTGCGCTCGCGGATCCATTCGTCGCTGGTATCCATCCGCTTTGCCAGATCGTCATTGGTGACGATATTGTCCGGCAGGGCGGCACCGCAGCCGATGACGCGGGCGCGGATCATGATGCGGCGGTGTCCAGCGTCACCGAGATGCCGCTGCGATCGGCGACGATGCGGGCATTGATGTCGGCCTTGACCATGTCGATCGCCATGTCGAGCGCGCTGGCAAAACCGATCGAATCGGCGCCGCCGTGACTTTTGACCACCACCCCATTCAGGCCCAGGAATATACCGCCATTGGAGGCGCGCGGATCGAGCTTGCGCCGCAAAGCGGTCAGCGCACCGCTGGCGATCATGGCGCCGATGCGCCCCAGCCAGGAACGCCGCAACGATTGCCGCAGGAATTGAGTCACCAGCCGGGCGGTGCCCTCGGCCGTCTTGAGCGCGATGTTGCCGGTGAAGCCATCGGTGACCACCACATCCACGGTGCCCTTGGCGATATCGTTACCCTCGATGAAACCGTGGAACGCGATCGGCAATTGGGCGCCGCGCAGAATTTGCCCCGCGCCCTTGACCGCCTCGTTGCCCTTCTGCTCCTCGGCTCCGACATTGAGGAGGCCGACCCTGGGCCGCTCCAGTCCCAAAATGGCGTGGGCGAACGCTTCGCCCATTACCGCGAAATCGACCAGTTGCTCCGCAGTGGCGGAAACATTGGCACCGCAGTCCAATACCACGGTCTGGCCTCGCAGAGTCGGCCATATGGTGGCGATCGCCGGGCGCGAGATGCCGTCCATGATGCCGAGTTGGAACATCGCCATCGCCATCAGCGCGCCGGTATTGCCGGCACTGACCGCGACATCGGCTTCCTTGTTCTTTACGCTTTCGATCGCCTTCCACATGCTGGTTTCCCGGCCGCGGCGCAGCACATGGCTCGGCTTGTCCTCCATCGCCACCCGGTCAGGCGCGTTGCATATCGTCACTCGGCCCTTGAGCTTGGGATGCCGCGTAAGCAGGGCGCTCAGCTCCGGCTCCTTGCCATGCAGCAGAAAGCGAATGTCGGTATGCCGCTGGATGGAGCGCTGCAACGCGGTCACGACCACGCCCGGGCCGGCATCGCCGCCCATCGCATCGATCGAGACTGTCAACTCGCGTGCCACGACCGCCCCTTCGGATGGCGGGGTTTCAGGTCTTTGCCTTCACAACTTCGCGGTCGGAATAATGTCCGCAGGACCCGCAGACATGGTGCGGACGCTTGGGCTCGCCGCAATTAGGACAATCCGCATGGGCTGCAGCCGTCAAGGCATGGTGCGACCGGCGCATGTTGCGGCGCGAAGGCGAGGTTTTTCGTTTGGGCACCGCCATGGCGGGAAATCTCCTGGAAGCGCAGACAAAGGCCCGCGCTGGCAATAGATATCGCCCTGGGGACGTCCCCGAAGGCAAAACAAGGCGCGGAGGTAGCAGGAAATGCGCAGGCGTTTCAAGCCAAAAGCCTCGTCGCGCCCAAGAGGTTAGAATTTTGGTTTAAGGGTTTTGAGGGCCGCAAAGGGGCTTTCCGGCCGGTCCTCGGTCGCGGGTTCCAACCCAAATTCCGCCCCCTCCGCACGAGGATAGGGTTCCAGGGACAGGACATATTCCTCCAGCACCGGCCGGGCGAGATCGTATTGGAGGCTTTCGATCTCCTCCGGCGGCTCCTCTTCCTCCAGCCCCGTCAGGGCGACGGTTTGCGGCACCACCGATTCGACTTTGCGCCGCACGGGACCGCCAAAATGGAGTTCCCGCCGGAAATGCCGCTCGATATGGGCGGGAACGGGCTCCCAGGTCACGACACAAGCCTGGGCGAGATCGGCCGTCAGTGCGATCTCCAAGGTGAATTTGGAGGGCGACACCTTCTTCAGGTCGATATCGGCCGACAACCCCTCCACCGACGATACCCCCGACCAGCGGGCTATAGCCGCCCGCTCCTCCGGGCCGGCGACCAAACGCACCCTCTCCCCCGCATGGCCGAGCCGGGCGAGGTTGTAGACATGGGTTAGAGGCGGCCCCTGGTCCATTGCTTCGGTCACAAGGAAGGTAAACCGCCAAAATCGAGCTTGCCCTGCTCTATCGGAGATAATTCAAGAGCTTGCCGTGCATTCCTGACATAGGAGGCGAGCGCGCGGGCACGCCCGTTCATCTCCGAACTCCGCCAGAGATTGCGGGCAAGCGCCGTCGCCATCGCCCCCTCGTCCGCTGCGCCCTCATAGGCGGCGAGACGGCCGTAAAAGGCGTTCGCCATCGCCTTCATCTTGCGCCCCATGCTCATGTCGCCCGCGCCCTGTTCCCGCAACGCTTCATCGAAGCCGGTGAAAATCGTGTCGGTAAGGTCCTGGGCGACCTGTTCCAAGCCGGCCGCCTGCAACCGCGCCAGCACCAGCCAGGCATGTAAGGTTATCAGGTCGAAGCGTCCGTCCAAGCTGTCGGGAACGCCGAAATCCCGGAAGAATATCGGCGCCCGCGCCCTTATGACCAAATCGTCATAAAGGTGGTGCGCGATCTGCTTGCGCGCCGCGGATTTCCGCAACAAATTCAACATTGAACCATTCTCCGGCGGCGCTCTTGAAACCGCTCCTTCCAGAGGTTAGAGCGGTTCCAGGAAAAGTGTGTAGCGGTTTTCCGTCCGGACCGCGATAAACAAAGGAGTAGCACACTCCGTCAGCCGGGCGCGTCAAGGTCGAAGGCATGAAAGTTGTTCCGTTCAAGCTCATCGGGCTGGCCGCCGCGGCCATGCTGGTCGCCTGCGTGCCGGTTATCAGCCAGCGCGGCTATCTGCCCGATCCGGCGTTGGAGGCAAGGATCAAGGCCGGCACCGACACCAAAACCAGTGTGCAGGACAGGCTGGGCTATGCATCGACAACCGCCACCTTCGGCCGGGATAGCTGGTACTATATTTCCAGCACCGAAAAGCAGGTCGCCTTCTTCACCCCCACCCTACTGTCGCGGCAGATCCTTGCGGTCTATTTCGACAAGGACGGCAAGGTCATTGGCTTGCGCCATTTTGGGCTCAGGGACGGGCATGTGATCGCCTTCGAAAGCCGCCAAACCCCGGCGCGTGGGCGCGAAATGACCTTCCTGCAGCAGCTACTCAATGCGACACCCGGCTCGTCGGCCACGCCGATCCAGCAGACCAATCCCGGCAATGGCGGCGGCCCGGCACCCGGTGGCGGGATTCCCTGATCTGCGCGCTGGCGCACAGCGGGATAAGAAAGCCCTGAAAGAGAAAAGCGCGGATGTTGCCATCCGCGCTTTGCATTTTGCGATTCCGCTTGCTCAGAACGAGTGAGCGAGAGTAGCGAGCAGCAACAGCGCTACGATATTGGTGATCTTGATCATCGGATTGACCGCGGGTCCGGCCGTGTCCTTATAGGGATCGCCGACCGTATCTCCCGTCACCGCGGCCTTGTGGGCGTCCGAGCCTTTGCCGCCATGATGACCATCCTCGATGAACTTCTTGGCATTGTCCCACGCGCCGCCACCGGACGTCATGGAAATCGCCACAAAAAGCCCGGTGACAATCACCCCCATCAGCATGGCGCCCAATGCGTTGAAGGCCTGGGTCTTGCCCGCGATCCAGTCTACCACCACGAACAACACGATGGGCGAAAACACGGGCAGGATCGACGGCACCACCATCTCACGGATCGCTGCTTTGGTGAGCAGGTCCACGGCGCGGGCATAATTCGGCTTCTCGGTGCCCGCCATGATGCCCGGCATTTCACGGAACTGCTTGCGCACTTCCTCCACCACCGCGCCAGCCGCCCGGCCCACCGCCGTCATCGCCATGCCCCCGAACAGATAGGGAAGCATGCCGCCGAAGAACAGCCCCACGACCACCCATGGATCGGACAGGCTGAAGGTCGGTTGCTCGAGGCCGGCAAAAAAACCGGTGCCCTGCCCGGCAAAATATTTCAGGTCCTGAGTATAGGCCGCGAACAGCACCAGCGCGCCCAAGCCCGCCGATCCGATCGCATAGCCCTTGGTGACGGCCTTGGTCGTGTTGCCCACGGCGTCCAGCGCGTCGGTGGTCTTGCGCACATCGCCTTCCAAGCCCGCCATTTCGGCGATGCCGCCCGCATTGTCGGTCACGGGACCGAACGCATCGAGCGCCACCACCATGCCTGCCAGCGAGAGCATGGTCGAAACCGCGATGGCAATGCCGAACAGGCCCGCCAGGAGATAAGTGACGATGATAGCGGCGCAGATGACGATCGCCGGTAGCGCGGTTGCTTCCATCGAGATCGCCAGCCCCTGGATCACATTGGTACCATGGCCGGTGACGGAGGACCTGGCGATCGATTGCACCGGACGGAAATTGGTGCCGGTATAATATTCGGTGATCACGATCAGCGCACCGGTGACCGCAAGTCCGACCACACCGCACCAGAACAGGGTCATGCCGGTATAGCTGATGCCACCGCTGGAGAGCGAAGTATCCATCCCGATCAGCCAGTCGGTCAGCGGCCACAATCCGATCAAGGAAAGGATCACCGTGGCGATGACACCCTTGTAAAGCGCGCCCATGATGTTTTTCGATGATCCAAGCCGCACGAAAAAGGTGCCGATGATCGAAGTGACGATGGACAGAGCGGCAATCGCCAGCGGATAAAGCATCAGCGCGGACTTCAGACCGCCGGTGAAATAGATCGAGGCGAGCACCATTGTCGCCACCGTCGTGACCGCGAAAGTCTCGAACAGATCGGCCGCCATGCCGGCGCAGTCGCCGACATTGTCGCCGACATTGTCCGCGATGGTGGCGGGATTGCGCGGATCGTCCTCGGGGATTCCAGCTTCGACCTTGCCGACCATGTCGCCGCCGACATCGGCACCCTTGGTAAAGATGCCGCCGCCTAGACGGGCAAAGATGGAGATCAGCGACGCGCCGAAACCCAGGCCGACCAGCGAATCCACGATGATGCGGCTCTGGGCCGGATCGGAAAGCTCAAGGCCCAGACCGGCGGTCAGGAAAGCATAGTATCCGGCCACCGCCAGCAGACCGAGACCCACCACCAGCATGCCGGTGACCGCACCGGAGCGGAATGCGACCGACAGGCCATTGGCCAGGCCGGTGCGCGAGGCCTCGGCGGTGCGCACATTGGCCCGGACGGACACATACATGCCGGTATAACCCGCCGTGCCTGAGAGGCCCGCACCGATCAGATAGCCTACGCCCACCTGCCAGCCCAGGAGCCACCAAGCCAAAGCGAAGATGATGACGCCCACCATCGCAATGGTGGTGTACTGACGATTGAGATAGGCGCGCGCACCTTCTTGAATGGCGGCGGCAATTTCCTGCATCCTGGCGTTGCCGGCCGGCAGGCTCAGCACGCTCCTGACGGTCCCTAGACCATACAGCAGAGCGAGCACGCCACAGACAAGGACGAGTTCCAGTTCCAACCCCATGTTCGAAAATTCCTCTTGAAATATTTGCGGGTCGGCGGGACCCGCTCGCAACAGGGATCGCAACGCCGATCCCCATGGCCGGCTGCCCGATTCCGCTAAGGATGGCAGGCCGCTTCAAGGGCGACGGGAGATTGCCAAAAGGCGTCCGCCGAGGCAACCGGCATTTTTACGCGTCGCAGGGCGATTTCTTGATCGGCTTACCGTCTTTTCCGCCCTGGGGGATTGCCGCTTCGGGCGGGGTGTAGAGGTCGGGGGTCTGCTTGGGATGAAGCTCGGCGACCTGGATGCCGCAAACCAGCACCGCCTTTACCCTGGATGCGCCCATAATGTGTTTGGCATCGGCCAGCAAACGGGTTTGCACCGCCGGGATGTCGACCTTGGCGGGATCGGCCGGCAGGGCGACCGGAGCCGCATTGACGTCGCGCACAAAGGCGTCTTGCAGGAAGGCGAGCTTGTCGCGCACGGCCAACGCCGCAGTGGGATCGGAAGCAACCAGCAGGCTGGAAATATAGGCATAGCTGCCCAGCTTGCCATCGGCCCCGCTCATCGGCGCCATCAGGAAGGGCATATCGACATTGTTGCCGGGCGCGCCTTTCTTATCGCTGTCCGTGCCGGCGGCAAAGGCGGGCATGGCGGCGAGAAGACCGGCGAGAAGCAGAGGCAAGCGGCGCATGGCGACGAGCCTCGCAAACCGGCGATAATGAAGAGTTAAAAATGACGATAGCCGTGGCGTGGCACGTCTATTTCCCGCCCCTCCGCCATCAGGTGCACGCCCTCCCCGGCCCGAACCGTGCCGATGGGGGTGAAAGCCCCTTCCAGCCCCGCCGGCCCGGTGAAGGCGATCTGATAATCGTCGCCGCCGGTTGCGGCGCGCAGAATTGCGTTCTCGCGCCACCAAGCCTTGAGGCCCGGCGCCAGGGGGATCGCGTCGCCCTGGATGTCGAGTGCAACGCTCGATGCCTTGGCCAGATGGCCGAGGTCGGCGATCAGCCCGTCCGAAATATCGATGGCGGCTGTGGCGATGGCGCGCAAGGCGGAAGCAAAAGCCACCGGCGGTTCGGGTACGCGATAGCGTGCGATCAGGGCGTCGCGTTCGCTGTCGTTCAAGGCATGTTTCTCGCGCTTGAAGATGGCGAGCCCGCCCGCGCTCCCGCCGATGCTGCCGGTGACATAGACAGCCTCGCCCGGCCTGGCGCCGCGGCGTCTGACCATCTCACCTTGCGGCACGAAGCCGAAAGCGGTGACGGCGATGGCGAGGGGACCATCCGTTGCGCCAGTGTCGCCGCCCAACAGCGAAAGCCCGAACTGCTTCTGGTCCTGCGCCAGCCCGCGCGCAAACGCTTCCAGCCATTGCGGCGTGACGGTGGGCGGCAGCGCGAGATTCAGCAGGTAATGGGCCGGCGTGGCGCCTTTGGCGGCGAGATCGGAGAGATTTACCCGCAGCGCCTTGCGCGCAATGGTGTCGGCCGGATCGTGGCCGAAGAAATCCACCGCCTCCATGATCGCGTCGGTGGTGACGACGAGATCGCATCCCGGCCGCAGCGGGACGATCGCGGCATCATCGCCAAGGCCGAACGCGCCCTCGCCGGTCAGCGGCGCGAAGTATTTGGCAATGATCCCGAACTCGTCCATGGGGACAAGTCTAAAGCAAAGGGCGCGACGGCTCAAAAGCCGCCGCGCCCCAGATCATTGCGTCGGTCTCAGACCGGCATTTTCCGCTTGGTGTATTCGCGGCCGATAATTGCCGCTTCCTCACCTGATTCAAGGACGCGTGCGCCGTCCTGGATTTGCTTGATCACATAATCCAGCGCGTTCTTGTCGGTGCTGCCGGCGTTAAGGAACTGGATATTGTGCTGCTTGCACAGATCCAGCACCTTCTTGCGTACCGCCTGCATCTCCGGCATGGCGATGATGTTCGGCGGAGGGGAACCGTCGTCGGGCATCACGTCGAGGCCGTAAAGCCAATAGCTGTGATCGCCCGGGCCCCATTCCGCCATCGAAATTCCCGGCAGCGCCAAAGTCTTGTCGACATCGGCATCGGCATAAGTGTCCTCGATCTTCACGCCGTAGATCATCTCGCCCTTCGGGTTTAACGGCCACAGGTCGGCGACGTGGTTATAGTGGAACGTGTTGATGCCCCAGATCCCGGCTGCATAGCTCGCGCTTGATCCGCGCAGCCCGCGCATCGGCAGATCGGGAATGCCGGGACGCTTGAAGGGGTAGCGCATGCACATTTGGGTGGCGACCTGGATCGCCTTGGCATCGCGCGCATGGCACATGTGGATTCCATGGATGCCACAATCCAGCAACTGCTCGATCACCCAAGAATTGGCGCGCATATAGGGTTCGTCAAGGCCGATGATGCAGGTCTCTACGAACACCGCGGGTGTGCGATGACCGCTACGGGTGGGACCGCCATCGACCAGCCCGCGCATGAATTCGCGCAATTGCATGAAATCGAGCGCACCATGCTCCATCTCCACATTGATGGCGTCCATCCATGTGCGGGCCATCTTGACCCCTTGCGCATAGGGATCGACGCCCGCGCCGAGGCCGGAGCCGCTATAGTAGATCGGTTGATTGTCTTCCCACAGTTCGATCGCCTTGTTGATGCGTCGCGCCTTGTAGCTCAGGTCAACCGACGAGGGCTGAACATTGCTGTTGATTGGCTGCTCCATTCGCCCGCCCGGACCCCTTGGCCGGCGTGCGGGCGCAGGGCCCTGTGCCGCCGCCGTTGTCGCCGCCGCAGCAGCCACGCCGATGCCGGCGAGAAAATCTCGCTTCTTGATGTCCATGATGGTCCTCCCGAATATAGTATACGAGGAGAGTGGCGCAGTGGAGCGTCACGCGCAAGCGTTTCGGCATGGCAAATTACGATTTGCGCCTGCGAGCGCCGATACAGAACAGCGTCCGGCAATGACCGCTAAAAACCGGGCTCATCATCCGGTATCGGCAGGCCGAACTCCACCGCCCGCTTGCGGCGAGCGATGGTATCCAGTGCGCCATTGACGAATCCGGGCTCATCGCCGCTGAAAAACGCGCCCGCCACCGCGACATACTCGTCAATGACAACTTTGGCGGGGACATCGTGCCGCGCAACCAATTCGAAGACGGCGGCGCGAAGGATGGCGCGCAGAATGGAATCCACCCGCGCCAGAGACCAATTCGCGGACAGCGAAGCGGCGATCGCGCGGTCGATTTCCGTCTGACGGCCGGGGACGCCCGCCACGATGGCGATGAAAAAAGCTTCGTCCGGGGAGACAGGCAACTCGGCGAACCGATGCTGGACGAATTCCTGCGCGACCTCGTCCGCCCCGCCACCCGCCAGTTCCATTTGATAAAGCGCCTGAACCGCGGCGAGACGGGCCGACCGTCGGGCTTTCTGTCCTTCTTCGCCGCTCACCGCAAATACTCCAGCCGTTCGCGCAAGACGAGCAGTACCAGACAGGCCCGCGCCGCGTGCCCTCAATCTTTCTCGTCGCCTTCGAGTTCGCCGATCAGCGCCTCGAAATCGCGAGTCTCGCGGAAATTCTTGTAGACCGAGGCGAAGCGCACATAAGCGACCTTGTCCAGGCTGGCAAGCGCCTGCATCACCAGCTCCCCGATCGTGCTGGCGGGGATTTCATTCTCGCCCAACGATTCCAGCCGCCGGACGATGCCGGTAATCATGCGGTCTACCCGCTCGCGTTCGACCGGCCGCTTGCGCAGCGCGTGATTGATCGAACGCTCCAGCTTATCGCGATCGAATGCCTCCCGGCGGCCATTCTTTTTGATGACGACCAGTTCGCGCAGTTGCACCCGCTCGAAAGTGGTGAAGCGGCCGCCGCATTCCGGACAGTGACGGCGCCGGCGGATGGCGGAATTGTCCTCCGACGGACGGCTGTCCTTCACCTGGCTGTCTTCATGTCCGCAGAAGGGGCAGCGCATCAGGGCCTCACGGGTAGATTGGGAAGCGGCGGCATAGAACTCCGACCCGTTCGCGCACGCTGGCTTCCATGGCGGAATCGCCGTCTTCATGATTCTTGCCGGCGAGCCCATCAACCACTTCGGCGATCAACCTGCCGATTTCCCGGAATTCGGCGGCCCCAAAGCCGCGGGTGGTACCGGCGGGTGTACCGAGCCGGACGCCGGAGGTGACAAAGGGTTTTTCCGGATCGTAGGGAATCGCGTTCTTGTTGCAGGTGATGAAAGCGCGGTCGAGCGCTTTCTCGGCGAATTTGCCGGTCGCTTTCTTGGGACGCAGATCGACCAGCATCAGATGATTGTCGGTACCTCCCGACACAATATCGAGACCCTGTTTTTTCAACTCGTCGGCCAAAGCGCGGGCATTCTCGACCACATTTCTCGCATAAATCTTGAAGTCTGGGCGCAGCGCCTCGCCGAACGCCACGGCCTTGGCGGCGATCACATGCATCAGCGGTCCACCCTGCAGGCCGGGAAAGATCGCGGAGTTGATCTTCTTGGCCATCGCCTCGTCATTGGTCAGAATGAGGCCGCCACGGGGGCCGCGCAGCGACTTGTGGGTGGTGGAGGTCACCACATGGGCGTGGGGCAGCGGACTCGGGTGCATCCCTCCCGCAACCAACCCGGCGAAATGGGCCATGTCCACCATCAGCCAGGCCCCGACTTCGTCGGCGATGCGGCGGAATGCCTCGAAATCCCAAATTCGCGAATAGGCGGTGCCGCCGGCAATGATCAATTTCGGCCGGTGCTGGCGCGCGATGCCCGCGATTTCCTCCATATCCAGCCGCTGATCGTCGCGCGAGACGCCATAGGACACGGGCTTGAACCATTTGCCGCTCATGTTGACCGGCGAGCCGTGGGTGAGGTGCCCTCCCGCAGCCAGGTCCAGGCCCATGAAGGTATCGCCCGGTTGCAGCAGCGCCAGGAAGACCGCCTGATTCATCTGGCTGCCGGAATTGGCCTGGACGTTGGCGAAGTTCGCGCCGAACAGCTTCTTGGCGCGTTCAATGGCGAGATTTTCGATCACATCGACATATTCGCAGCCGCCATAATAGCGTTTGCCCGGATAACCCTCGGCATATTTGTTCGTCAGCACCGAGCCCTGCGCCTCGAGCACGGCCTTGCTGACGATATTCTCGGATGCAATCAACTCGATCTTGTTCTGCTGGCGATGCAATTCATGCGCAATTGCATCGGCGACTTCACGGTCGGCGTCGGCCAAACTCGCAGTAAAAAAGCCGGAACTCTCCTCCAAGGTATTGGCGGCGGCTGACATTTGGATCCTCTCAAAGCCCGGACGTAACCCAACTACCGTTGTTACGGCAACCCACATAACTGGCGGATTTACCCTTTCCCCGCCACCAAATCTAGGGTGCGTTGCTTTCCGGGCGTCGCCCGCGCGTCTTGTTCCGCCCCGCACCGCGGGAGTCGGGATTTTGAGGAATTTACCGCGAGAACAGCGGCTTGCCTGGCGATACCTTGCAAAAAAATAACGGGGACTAGCGGTGCGGATATTGCATTGCTCCCGAATATGGCCTGATTCTGCCCAGTATCGGCGGTGGAGCGCCGCAACCAAGTTAAGTGGAGGTGCAGACGCGCCGCCTCTGCTTGCGAGAAAAATATAAAAGGATGTGCTCATGCGTAGCGAAGATCAGGGAGACGATATTCTCAAGCTGGTGACGGAAATCGTCGCAGCCTATGTCAGTAACAATCCGATGCCGCCGGCGGATTTGCCCGCAATGATTCGCAGCGTCCATGCAACCTTGGGGAGTTTCACCGAGGGCGGCGGCAATGGCGTGGCGACAAAGCCGCCGGCAGTTCCCGTGAAGAAATCGATTATGCCCGACTATATTGTCTGTCTGGAGGACGGCAAGAAGCTGAAAATGCTGAAGCGGTATTTGCGTTCGCGCTATAGCCTTTCGCCGGACGCCTATCGCAGCAAGTGGAATCTGCCGGCCGATTATCCGATGGTCGCGCCCAATTATGCCCAGCGCCGTAGCGAGTTCGCCAAGAAAATCGGCCTGGGCAGGGCGCCGGCGCCGAAAAAACGCCGAAAGGCGTAGAGTCAATTGCACTCAGATCGAAACGCGGCTCTCACCCTTCGACGAGCTCAGGGTGAGGAGTGCTAAGAATGTTCCTCATGCTGAGCCTGTCGAAGCATGAGGGCCGCAAGTGTATTTGAACGCAATTTGCTCTAATCACGCGCCTGCCGAGCTATCGGGGCTTTCGTTTCGCGAGATAATCCAACTTCCGGCGCGCGGCTTCCGCCAGGATATTTTGCGGGGCGGTGGCAGGGCCGACGATGCTCGCCTCCAGCCCGGTGATGGAATCGATCGCGGTGACTTTGACCGCGTTTCCCTGGCGCACGAACTCTACGAAGATTTCCCGGCCCCCACCAGCCTTCATTTTTATTTGGTCGCGCGACCGGAGGGAAAACCGCTTCGCACCTTCGGTGCTTCGCACTTCTCCTGGCCGTCGCTCCTCATGCGGCTCGGGCAAGCCGATGCGCGTCCCACACAATGTCCAGGGCAACAACGAGCGCATCCATCATCGCGTCGGTATGGGCCGGCGAAGGCGTGAAGCGCAACCGCTCGGTTCCCCGCGGCACGGTGGGATAGTTGATCGGCTGCACATACAGACCGTGATCCTTCAGCAGCGCGTCCGATACCGATTTGCACAGCTTGGGGTCGCCCACCAGCAACGGCACGATATGGCTGGTACTGTCCATCACTGGCAGTCCGGCGGCGGCGAATTTCCGCTTCAGCGTGGCGGCGCGTTCGCCCAATGCCTCGCGCTCCGCATCGCTTTGTTTCAGATGCCGGATGGAAGCAACGGCGCCGGCTGCCAGCACCGGCGCGAGCGAGGTCGTGAAGATGAAGCCCGGCGCGAAAGAGCGGATGCAGTCCACGATCTCGGCCGAAGCGGTGATATAACCACCCATCACGCCGAACGCCTTGGCCAGCGTGCCTTCCACAATATCGATGCGGTGCAAGGTGCCGTCGCGCGCCGCCACGCCTGCACCGCGCGGGCCATACATGCCGACGCTGTGCACCTCGTCGATATAGGTGAGCGCACCGTATTTTTCCGCCAAATCGCAGAGCTTGGCGGTGGGAGAGAATTCGCCCTCCATGGAATAGACGCTTTCGAACGCAATCAGCTTGGGCGCTGCGAGATTGGCGCTCCCAAGCAGTTCTTCCAGATGCGCCATATCGTTGTGACGGAAGACATATTTGGGCGTGCCGCCGTGGCGGATGCCTTCGATCATCGAGGCGTGATTGAGTTCGTCGGAAAATATGATGAGTCCGGGGAGCACCTTGGCCAGGGTGGACAGGGTTGCGTCGTTCGACACAAAACCTGAGGTGAACAGCAGCGCCGCTTCCTTGCCATGAAGGTCCGCCAGCTCGCGCTCCAGCTCGACATGGTAATGGGTGGTTCCGGAAATGTTGCGCGTTCCGCCGGCTCCAGCCCCGACCGCCTCAAGCGCGTCATGCATCGCCGCCAGCACCTTGGGATGCTGGCCCATGTTGAGATAATCATTGCTGCACCAGACCGTGATCGGCCGTCCACCCGCCTCTGTGGCAAGGTTGGCACCGGGAAATCCTCCACATTGCCGTACGATATCGGCGAACACCCGGTAACGGCCCTCGCGGCGGAGCGCCGCCAGAGCGTCCTGGAAGCTGGAACTATAGGAAAAAGCCATCTCTTTGCTCTCAGGCCGTACCCTGGTGGTTGATACTTTAGTCCAGAACAAGTGTTTGATTCCACGCAATTTGTCACACACGGAAGCCATTCCTGGCGAGTTTTTGCGAGTCATTCTTATTTAATTTGCTTGCGCCGCGACGGACGGTTTGGATGGGCTCTCAATGCAGGCTTAGCTCGCCGCCATCGCTACCGCCGCGTTGACCACCATGGCGATGAAGACGGTATTGAAGAAAAAGGAGACCAGGCCATGCCACAGCACGGTGCGGCGCATGGTGGTTGTTTTTACCTGCACGTCGGAAACCTGGCAGGTCATGCCGATGACAAAGGAGAAATAGAGAAAATCCCACGGCCCGGCGTCGCCCCCGCCAGGAAAGTCGAGATCGGGTTCGTTCGGGGTATCGGGGTCCTTGAAGTAGTGGATGTCGGCATAGTGAAACGCCATCGAAGTGTGCAGCACCAGCCAACCCAGCGGCGCCCCCAGCCCAGCCAAAGCCAGCGGCATAGTCTCGATGCCATTCTTCTTGTTGAGCGCAGCGAAGGCGGCCTCGCAGAAAAAACCCATAGTCGCCAGGATGATGAGAATGACCACCCCGATGCCTTCGTCCTCGGTTCGAGCGCGGCGCTTGAGATCGGCCGGCTTTTGACGGGCGATCAGCACCAGACAAAGGGCAAGAAAGGCGAAATAGAATAGGTCCCCGCCCACCAGCGCCGCGCCCGGCACGGGCATGCCGGCAATGCGGGCAACAGCAAAAGCGGCGAGACCACAGCCCAGGGCCGAATAGAAACGCACATGCCGGCGAAGGGTGGATTTCATCCCGCGACGTTAGCTGAGTCGGGGCTGCGTTCGGAAATTCCGGTTACAGGCGGAAACGGACCTGGTCGATCCAGAAGCGTTCCATCCGCTTCAAGGAGACGTTCACATTTTCCAGGTCTGCGCCATTGACATTGCCGACCGCTTCCAGGGAGCCCAGATGGCGCTCGAACAATTCGCGCAGCATGTCCCTCACGGCTTCGCCCTTGCGGGTGAGGCGCACCAGCACCGAGCGGCGGTCCGCCTCGGAGCGTTCGTGATGGATATAGCCGGTCTCGACCAGCTTTTTGAGGTTGTAGGAGACATTGGAGCCGAGATAATGGCCGCGGCTGCGCAATTCGCCCGCGGTCAATTCCTGGTCGCCGACATTGAACAGCAACAGGGCTTGCACCGAATTGATCTCGCGCTCGTCGCGGCGGTCCAGCTCATCCTTGATGACGTCGAGCAATTGGCGGTGCAACCGCTCCACCAAATTGAGTGCTTCCAGATAATGTCTGCGGATGGCAGGGGCGCCCTGCAGCGCCTCCGCTTCACGCGGTTTGACCAGTGCCGTCATTCTCGCCTCGATCCCCGCTTTTTGCAGGGCCCACCTGTTTATCTTGCGCCGAGATTAGACGCGATCTCTTAAAGGCGCGTAAAATGAAAGCCGAACAGGGACGGGCGCATTAAGAGAGCACGGGAACTGACCCGCGTGGCAAAGAAAGTATGAAGCGCATCGCTCGCATTGATCACAAATCGAGCTCCCGATCCCCAAGTGGCGCGAAATAATCCGCAACCGCGGCATCGAAGACTTCCGCAAGGGAAGCGGGCCGCCATTTCGGGGCGCGGTCCTTGTCGATCAGCGCGGCGCGCACGCCTTCGCGGAAATCGTGCGATGACAGCGCCCGCAGCGCGATGCGGTATTCTATTTTGAGACAGTCGGGCAAATTGCAGCTCCGTCCTTCGCGTATCTGCCGGAAGGTGTATTTGATCGCGGTCGGCGAGCGCGCGCGAAGGGCTCGCAGCGTGTCGCGCGCGAAATCTCCGCCGTCGCGTTCCAGCCGCTCCAGAATGGCCTCCGGCGAGGCCGCGGAAAACAGGGCGTCAATGCGGCGGCGATGCGCAAGAAGCGGCGAAGGCCCCGGCTTTTGCGCCAGGGCGGCGATCACCCTTTCGGCGTCTTCCCCCGCCGCCAGTCTTTCGATCAGTGCCTCGAAATTCGCCGCATCACTCGCATGGGTGATCAGGCCTGCTTCGCAGGCATCGGACAGTCCGATGCGGGCGCCGGTCAGGGCGAGGTAAAGACCAACCTCCCCGGGACAGCGCGGCAGGAAATAACTCGCACCCACATCGACGACAAAGCCGATTCCGGTTTCGGGCATGGCGAAATCCAGGCTTGCATCCGCGACGCGATAACGGCCATGCACCGACAACCCTACGCCGCCGCCCATCACGATCCCGTGCAGCAGTGCGATATAAGGTTTGGGATAGGCGGCAATGACGGCATTGAGCCGATATTCCCCGGCCAGGAACAGGGCCGCCTCGCCGTCGGCGGCTGCTGACGAGACTTGCAGAGCGCGAATATCGGCTCCGGCGCAGAAGGCGCGGGCCCCCTGCCCACGGATCGCTACCGCCGCGATCCCGTCATCCTGTGCCCAGACCTCCAGTTGCGCGGCGATCGCCTGCACCATGCGGCGGGTCAGTGCGTTGAGCGTCTCCGGCCGGTTGAGGGTGAGAAGTCCCAGCCGGCCCCGTTTTTCGCCGATAACATGCGGATCGTCCAACACGATGGATATTGCATAATAACTGCTCCTCACCCTTGCGCGGACGGCGACGAATTGGCAAGACATCCGGCAATGAGCGTCTATCCCGCCTTGCGCATGCGCCGGCTTCGCCGTCACGACTGGACACGCCGCCTGGTCGCCGAGAATGTGCTGTCGGCCGCCGATCTGATTTGGCCGTTATTCGTCGTCGGCGGCGAAAACAAGCGCGAGAAAATCGCATCGATGCCGGGTGTGGAGCGCCTTTCGATCGACCTTGCGGTGGCGGCGGCGAAGGAGGCGGCGGCGCTCGGCATTCCGGTAATCGCGTTGTTTCCCGTCACCGATCCCGCAGCGAAAAGCGAAGAGGGGACCGAGGCAATAAATCCCGACAATCTGATCTGCCGCAGCGTGCGGGCGATCAAGGCGGACGTGCCTGAGATCGGCATCCTGTGCGATGTTGCGCTCGATCCCTACACCAGCCACGGCCATGACGGCGTGTTGCGCAATGGCGATGTTCATAATGACGCCACGGTGGAAATCCTGGTCCGGCAGGCGCTGATGCAGGCCGAGGCCGGCTGCGACATCATCGCGCCATCGGACATGATGGACGGCCGCATCGGGGCCATCCGCAGCGCGCTGGAATCCCGGGGCCACCACAATGTCCTCATCATGGCCTATGCCGCCAAATACGCTTCGGCTTTCTACGGCCCCTTCCGCGAGGCGGTCGGATCGGCAAAGGCGCTGACGGGCGACAAGCGCAGCTATCAGATGGACCCAGCCAATGGCGATGAGGCGCTGCGCGAAGTGGCGCTCGATCTGGGCGAAGGGGCCGACATGGTGATGGTCAAGCCGGGCATGCCCTATCTCGACCTGGTGCGGCGCGTGAAAGAGCGTTTCGGCGTCCCGACCTTCGCCTATCAGGTCTCGGGCGAATACGCGATGCTGTCGGCCGCGTTCGAGCGGGGCTGGTTGGAGCGGGAGCGAACGATCCTGGAATCGCTCACCGGCTTCAAACGCGCGGGCGCCAGCGGCATCCTCACCTATTTCGCCCTGGAAGCGGCCAGGTTGCTCAAATAAAGGCTTTGCCTGATCGGAATTCGACCTTGGACAAGCTCCTGCGCTTTCACTACCGCCACTGGCTCTCCGGTCCGCGCTGGCGGATGCGACTGGTGTTCTGGGGCGGAGCGCTGGCAGTGGGTGCGGTCAGCATCGCCCTCACCTGGGCTGCCAATCGCGCCCAGGCGCTGTTCGACCGGACTTTGGTTCATCCCTGGATTGCACTGCTCCTGACGCCGACCGGCTTTGTCCTGTGCGCCTGGGTGGCGCGGAAATTCTTTCCTGGCGCACAAGGCTCGGGCATCCCCCAGGCTATCGCGGCGCGGCGGGCGCGAGAACGGCGCTATGGACTGCTCTCCCTGAAACTGGCAGCCGGCAAGATCCTGCTCACCATCGCGGGGTTGGGTTTTGGCGCCTCCATCGGCCGCGAGGGGCCGACCGTGCAGATCGGGGCGGCGATCATGCTGGCCGCTGGCAAATGGGGCGGCATGGGCCGGGCCCGCGGCCTTATCTTGGCGGGTTCGGCGGCGGGCGTGGCGGCGGCGTTCAACACGCCTCTGGCCGGCATCGTGTTCGCGATCGAGGAGATGGGCCGCGCCTTCGAGCAGAAGAACAGCGCCCTGGTGCTGATCGCCGTCATTATCGCGGGGTTGGCATCCCTGGGACTGGTGGGCAATTACAGCTATTTCGGCACCACCGCCTCGATGCTGAAAGTCACGATCGACTGGATCGCCGTGATCGTCTGCGGACTTGCCGGGGGTGTGTTCGGCGGATTGTTCGCCAAGCTGGTGGTCCGGGGCAGCGACCTGATCCGGGACTGGACCGGCCGCACCTCCCCATCCCTTGGGCCGATGAAGCGCGCGTTGCTGCTGGCGGCGGCTTGCGGCCTGGTGACGGCGGCCTGCGGCTTTATGAGCCACGGAGACACCTACGGCACCGGTTACGCCGCGGCCCGCAGCGCAATCGAGGGCCACGGCCTGACCTGGAGCTTCGCGCCGCTCAAGTTTCTCGCCAATCTCGCCTCCACCCTATCGGGCATTCCCGGCGGGCTGTTTGCGCCATCGCTGTCGGTCGGCGCGGGGCTCGGGAGCGTGATCGCGATGGTTCTGGGGGTGCATGCGATCGGCGCCATCGTGCTTCTGGGCATGTGCGCCTATTTCGCGGGCGTGGTGCAGGCGCCGATCACGTCTTTCGTCATCATCGGAGAGATGAGCGGCGCCAGCGGCATGGTGACGCCGCTGATGCTGTCGGCGGTGATCGCCTATGGCGTATCACGCCTGATTCAACCCCAGTCGCTGTATCATGCGCTGGCGGAGAATTTCCTGGCTGATTAGAGCGCGATCGCGCTCTAATCCCGCTGGGTCGAGAACAAGCTTCTCAGCAGAATCTCGGCACGGCTGGGCAGCACATGCAAACCCGAGCGGCGTTGACCCAGATCGATCACATTTTCCAGAATTAACATCGCTAAGCCGTGCACCGAGGCCCATACCGCAAGTCCCAGCGCGGAATCGTGCAGCGCCGCACCGATCTCGCTGCCGATGGCGTCGGCGGCCGAACCCAGGGCGGGAAACTTGTCCCGGTTGGGGAGTTGGCCGCCGAACATCAGCCGCGCCAGCGCCGGCCGGCGTGCGACGAAACGCATATAGGCGGCGCCGATATTGGCGATGCGGTCGGATTCGGAGGCCGACGCCTTGGCCGCCTCGACCAACGTGTCGCGCAATTCCTGAAAGCCTTCGACCGACAGTTCCACCAGCAGGGCTTCGTGATTGGGAAAGTGGCGATAGGGTGCGGCATGGCTGACGCCGGCCTTGCGCGCCACGGCCCTCAAGGTGAGTGCCGCGAGCGACTCTTCTTCCAAGATGGTGCGAGCCGCTTCCAACAGACCGTTGCGCAGATCGCCGTGATGATAGCCGCGCAGCGACTTTGGCGGCACGCCGGCGACCGCGACGGGGCCGGGCCCCGAATCCACTTCCTTCATCACTGGCCGCCTTTCCGCATCTTTTCCTGCCGCACGAATAGGCTGGAAGTATCCCAACGCTTGCCGCCGAGATTTTCCACTTCGGCATAGAATTGATCGACCAGCGCCGTGACCGGCAGGCTGACCGCGGCGCGGCGCGCCTCGTCCAGGCAGATGCCCAGATCCTTGCGCATCCATTCCACCGCGAAGCCGTGATCGTATTTGTTTTCGTTCATAGTCTTGATGCGGTTCTCCATCTGCCAGCTTTGCGCGGCGCCCTTGGAGATGATGTCCACCACCTGCTCGATATCGAGACCCGCGGCGCGCGCCAGCGAGAAGCCTTCCGCCAGCCCCTGCACAGTGCCGGCGATGCAAATCTGGTTGACCATCTTGGTGAGCTGGCCCGAGCCCGCCGGCCCCAACCGCTTGGCCATGCGGGCATAGACACTGATGATCGGCTCGGCGCGGGCATAGGCCGCTTCCGTGCCGCCGCACATGATGCTGAGCTTGCCATTAACGGCGCCCGCCTGGCCGCCGGAAACCGGGGCGTCGACGAAGTCGAAGCCATGTGCCGCAGCCTCTTTCGCCAGTTCGCGCGCGATATTGGCGGAGGCGGTGGTGTGATCGACGAACAGCGCTCCCTTCTGCATAGCCGCGAACGCGCCCTTGGGACCCAAGGTCACTTCGCGCAAATCGGCGTCCCTGCCGACGCAACACAGCACCGCTTCGGCTTTGGCGGCAGCTTCCGCGGGAGAGGCGGCGATGTCGCCGCCATATTCCGCCTGCCATTGCTTGGCCTTGGCGGCATTGCGATTATAGACCACCACCTGGTGGCCCGCCTTCTTGAGGTGACCGGCCATCGGATAGCCCATCACGCCCAGTCCCAGGAAAGCCGTTTTCATTATTCCATCACTTCCAATTGGGGGGTTGCACCAGCAAAGTCCGGCCGTTTCATCAACCAAATAACAATAAAGACCGGCAGACTGACAAAGAACATGAATAGAAAATCATTTGAATAGGCCTGAACTTGCGCCCGGTATTCTATGAGAGAATTGAAATTTGCCAACCCAAAAGGAATCTGAGGATTCATCATCATAGACGGGCCATTCACAGAAAGAGCACGATTGAACGGCGAAGCATAGCCCGAAAGCTGGGAATGAATGGTCTGAACGCTGCTGGCCAGAATGTTTGTCGTCAGCGAAACCCCGATCGCGCTGCCGATATTGCGCAGCAGGCTGATCAGCCCTGCGCCGTCTGTACGGAAATGTGGCGCGAGTGTCGCAAAAGCCACCAGATTCATCGGTACGAACACAAGTCCCATGCCCACGCCCTGGACAAAGGTAACAAATGAGATCGTTCCCTCGCTGACATCGGGCGTCCAGTCTGTCATCGCCCACATGGACCAGGCCAGCAATATAGCCCCCGCCGTCATCAGCAGACGCGGGTCCATTTTCATGGTCAGCCTGCCCGCAAACAGCATCGCGAACATGGTGCCGACGCCTCGGGGCACCATCAGAAGCCCGGTCTGGCTTACGCTGCGGCCGGATAGGTTCTGCAGATAAGGCGACAGCAGCACCGAACTGGCTACGAGGACCAGGCCCAGAGCGAACATCAGCACCAGGCCGCCGTCCAGATTGCGGTCCTTGAAGACGGCAAGGGGGATAAAAGGCTTCTTCGCCGTCAGCATATGAACCACGAATAAATAGAGCGCGACGCCGGCGATGCAGGCTTCGATGACGATCTCGGACGAGGAAAACCAGTCCTTGGTTGTGCCGCGATCGAGCATCAACTGCAGCGCCGCCAAGCCGACACCAAGCGCGCCGAAACCAAACCAGTCGAACTTCAGGCTGGTGTCCTTGATGGTATCCTTGAAGAAGATCAACAGGGCGATCACAGCGGCGATGCCGAACGGCACATTGATGTAAAAGACCCAGCGCCAGTTATAGGCGTCAGTCAGAAAGCCGCCCAGGGTCGGGCCCAGAATCGGACCCAGCATGACGCCCATGCCCCAGATCGCCATCACATTGCCGCGCTTGTGGGCGGGGTACATGTCAATCATGACCGCCTGGCTCAAGGGACTGAGCGCGGCGCCGAAGCAGCCCTGGATCAGCCGGAACAGCACCATCTGGTCCAGCGACTGGGCGGCGCCGCAGGCGGCCGAGAAGATGGTGAAACCCGCCAGGCTGGTGATGAGGAATGACTTCTTGCCGAAGCGCGCGGACAGCCAGCCGACCGGCGCCGTCATGATCGCCGCGGCGATGATATAGGAGGTCAGAACCCAGGTGATCTGGTCCCAGGAGGCCGCCAGGCTTCCCTCCATATAAGGCAGCGCAACATTGGCGATGGTGCTGTCGAGGGCCTGCATCAGCACCCCCGCCATCGAGCCGATCAGCACCGCCCATTCGGCAACCTTGCTGTCGTAGCGGTGCGCGGCGTGGACTTCCATTCGCTCCGCCTTAGAAGCCGTTCATCAGCCGGTAAAAGCGCCGATGGCCGGTATCGATGGAGATCACCGCGCTCATGCCCGCCCGCAGCGGCC
>DATATP010000016.1:0-6581 GCA_036268715.1 Rhizomicrobium sp.
CCTGGCGATTTCGGGCACCAGCGACAGCGCCACGCCGACAAAGCCCTTCATGTCACAGGCGCCGCGGCCGAAAAGCTTGCCATCGCGGACTTCAGGCTTGAAGGGGTCGGACGACCAGTCCTGCCCATCCACCGGCACCACATCGGTGTGCCCCGACAGGACATAGCCGCCATCGCCATCGGGTCCGATGGTGGCGAACAGGTTGGCCTTCCTGCCGGTCGCGTCATAAGAGCGGCGGCAGCGCGCACCGGATTTCTCCAGCAGGGTTTGCGCGAAATCGATCAGCGCCAGGTTGGAATCCCGGCTGGTGGTGTCGAAAGCAATCAGGTTCTTGACCAGATCCAGCGCGGGCATGTCTCTCAGCCTTCGCTGCGGCTGGCGGGATTGCCGATGATGTTGAGGAATTCGCGGCGGGTATCGGAATTGTCGCGGAAAGCCCCCAGCATGGTCGAAGTCACCATGGTAACGCCGGTCTTGTGCACGCCGCGGGTGGTCATGCACTGATGCGCCGCCTCGATCACCACCGCGACGCCCTTGGGCTGCAGCACCTTCTGAATGGTGTTGGCGATCTGGGCGTTCATTTTTTCCTGAACCTGCAAGCGGCGGGCGAAGGCCTCCACCACCCTCGCCAGCTTGGAGATGCCGACCACCCGGTGGCTCGGCAGATAGCCGACATGGGCGCGGCCGATGATCGGCGCCAGATGATGCTCGCAATGGGATTCGAAGCGGATGTCGCGCAGGATCACCATGTCATCATAACCCTCGATCTCCTCGAAGGTGCGGGTGAGATAGTCCTGCGGGTCTTGGCTGTAGCCGGAGAACCAGTCCTCGTAAGCGCGCGCCACACGCGCCGGTGTGTCGCGCAGCCCTTCGCGCTCCGGATTGTCGCCGGCCCAGCGCAACAGGGTATGCACGGCATGTTCGGCTTCTTCGCGTGTTGGTCGGGCCATGAAGGTTCCGCAACAAAGGGAACCGGATTAACACGCCAAGGGTGCCGGCTTGCAACCTTACCGTCAGCAGGGACTTCGCTAATGAATCTGCCGGCGCTCGTAGGGGCTTTCCAGCAGGAAGGCGGGAATCTCGGCGTCGAAGGATTCGCCTGAAGCGCTCATCATCTGATAGCGGCCACTCATGCAGCCGCTGGCGGTCTCGAGCGGGCAGCCGCTGGTATATTGGAACTTCTCGCCTGGCGCGATCACCGGCTGGGCACCCACGACGCCTGCGCCGCGCACTTCCTGCACCCGCCCCTGTCCGTCGGTAATGTTCCAATAGCGCGACAAGAGCTGTACCGATTCCGCGCCCCTGTTCTCGATCACCACGGTATAGGACCACACATAGCGGTCATCCTCCGGATCGCTCTGGTCGTCCAGATAAGCGGGCCTTACCGCCACGCGAATGCTGCGGGTCACGCTTTCATAGCGAAACTGGCCGTCCAGCCGCGCGCGACGGCCGCTATGATCTTCTTGCTCGTACATAGAGCGAGTATCGGGCGTGCGCAGACGCCGCGCAAGTGTCGTGCGCGCAGCTACACAAAGCGACAATTTGGCGCGGCCAGTCAGCGCGGCTCGACCCGCACATCGGTCTTGACCGAATTGGCGATGAAACAGGCTTGATGTGCAAGATGATGAATCTCCGCGAGCTCTGTAGATGTCGGCGCCGTTTGCGGCGCAAACACGACATGTGGTTGCAACACCACCCGCGTTATCCATGATCTTCCGCGATCGCTCTCCAAAACGCCCCGGGCGTCGTCCTCATAGGATTCAACCCCGAGTTTTCTGTGCGCGCAGATCGCCAGGAAGCTGAGCATATGACAGGACGACAGCGCCGCCACCAGCAGATCTTCAGGGTCGGCCTTGGTTCTGTCGCCACGATAGGCGGCCGCCGCGGAAACAGTCAGCTTTTCGGCATCATCCTTGAAGAAAAGCTCATGATTGCGCGGATATGTTTCATAGGCGAAGGGCCCGTTACCAGCCGACCAGGCAAGACGGACCCGATGCTCGCTCATGCCGCCTTTAAACCCTGCTCGAGGTCTTCGCGGAGATCATCCACATCTTCCAGCCCGACCGAAAGGCGCAGCAGGCCCGGCGTGACGCCCTGCTCGGCGCGCATCTGTGGCGTCAGTTTCTGGTGGGTGGTGGTTTCCGGATGCGTGAGAAGGCTCTTGGTGTCGCCCAGATTGTTCGAGATGTCGATCAGCTCGAGCGCATTGGCCAGCCGGAATGCCGCTGCCTTGCCACCCTCGACCTCGAACGTCACCACGCCGCCGCCACCTGACATCTGGGCGCGGGCCAGATTATGTTGTGGGTGGTCGGCCCGGAAAGGATAAAGCACCTTGGTCACCTTTCTCTGGCCGGCGAGGAAATCCGCCACGGTCGTGGCATTCTCGCAATGCGCACTCACGCGCAAGTCCAATGTCTCCAGGCTTTTCAGGTGCAGCCAGGCATTGAAGGGGCTCAACGCCGGACCCGTATTGCGCAGAAAGAGATTGAGTTTTTCGTCCAGGAAATCCTGACGGCAGAGGATCATGCCGCCCAGGGCGCGGCCCTGGCCGTCGATCCATTTGGTGGTGGAATGTACCACGATATGGGCGCCGAACTCCATTGGCCGCTGCAGGGCCGGGCTGGCAAAGGCATTGTCCACCACCAACCGGGCGCCAGCCTTTTCGGCAATGGCAGCGACGGCCTTGATGTCAAAGATCGCCAGGGTGGGATTGGACGGCGTCTCCAGGAACAGCATGCGGGTATTGGGCCGCATCGCCGCCTGCCAGTTCTCGATGGCACTGCCATCGATGAAGCTGGTTTCGACGCCGAAGCGCGACATCACATGCTCCAGCACATAGCGGCAGGAGCCGAACAGCGCATTGGCCGAAACCACATGATCGCCCGCCTTCAATCCCGCCATAAAGACGGCGCTGACGGCGGCCATGCCGGTGGCGGTGGCGCGGCCGACAGGCGCGCTTTCCATTGCCGCCAAGCGCTGCTCGAACATGGTGACGGTGGGATTGGCGACGCGACTATACTGAAAGCCCGGCGCGCCCTTGAAGCGGGCTTCACCTTCCTCGGCATTCTCATAGGCATAGCCGGCGGTAAGGATGAGCGGTTCGCTGGTCTCCTGGAAGGGCGTACGCTTTTGTCCGCCGCGCACGGCCAGGGTGCGTTTGCGCCAGGACTTTTTCGGATTCTTGTTGGTGGGCATCGCGGGTTTCTCGATTGAACGCCGTTTGTGCCGCGCTTGCCCCCCAGGGGTCAAGTTTCTAAGCTCACGCGTATCCGCCATGCGCGATTCGCGGGGGAAAATTGGAGCGGCAGCCACAGCACCGGGGACGATGAAACGCCTTTTCCTTCTCCGGCACGCCAAGGCGGCCCCGGCCGAGCCGGGAATGGAAGATTGCGACCGTCCCTTAATGCTGACCGGCGCCGGGGATGCTGCTGCGATGGCGCGCTACATGCGCAAGAACGAGTATGTCCCGGACCTCATTCTCTGCTCGACTTCGGCGCGCACCGTGCAGACGGCAGAGATGATCCTCGCCGAACTGCAAACTGAGATCGAATATCGCGACGCCCTCTATCTTGCGGCCACAGCCAAAATCCTGGCCGCGGTACGGGCCGCGTCTGCATCGGTATCGGGCCTGATGATCGTCGGCCACAATCCCGGTTTGGAGGAGGCCGCGTCCCTGCTCGCGCGCGAGCCGGTGCGCCGCAAGGAGCGCACCCGCCGCGAAGTGCTGGAGGAGAAATTCCCCACGGCGGCGTTGGCTGTCCTGGATTTTGAGATCAAGCGCTGGCGCGATGTCGCGCAGGACCAGGGCGCGCTTATAGATTTCATATGGCCGAAGGATTTGTGACATAGTTGCTCCGGGAGTCCCCGAAGGCCTCATCATGACCGGCAAGATCAATCTCGACGAGAAATTCTTGCTGTTCTCCGAACATTGGCGTCCCAAGGTGATCGCCGCTTTGAACGGCCAGGAAATCAAGCTGATCAAGGTGCAGGGCGAATTTCCCTGGCATGTCCATGCCGCGGAAGATGAATTCTTCTTGGTTTGGAAGGGCGTGTTCAGGGTGGAGTTTCGCGACCGGGTGGTCGAGTTGCGGGCGGGTGAGTGTTGCCTGGTGCCGCGCGGGATTGAGCATCGCACTTGTGCCGATCGAGAGGCGCAAATTCTTTGTTTCGAACCTGCCGGAGTTCTCAATACCGGCAATGTGACGGATGCGGTTTATACCGCGCCTCCGGGCATAGCGATTTAATCGAATGCTCGGGACTCGCGCGATCAGCGAACGATTTGCCGCTTGGTGACCAGCCGCTTCCAGCCAAAAGCGATTTCCGGCGTGGGCTCGCCCATCATGCGCGTGACGCGCTCGGCGACGCGCCGCCCGCCCATCGCCTCGTAAAAAAAGCACGCATTGTTGCGGGCATGCGCCCACACCAGACAAGAACGGTATTTCCGATCCTTCAGCCGCTCGAACGCGCCGGTCATTAGCGCCCGGCCGGCACCGCGTCCCAGAAAGACGGGATCCACATAAAGCGTGTAAATCTCGCCTTCGAAACCCAGCGCACCGTCGCGTGCGGCCCCCAGGCTGGCAAGGCCGATGGCGCCAGCGGCGGCATCTTCCGCCACCAGCACGGCACCGGAACCGCGCAGCGTTGCCTGCCAGCGCGCAGTGTGATGCTTGAGCGACATCGCCCCCAGCAGCGACAAGGAAATCAGGCCGGCATAAGTATCCTGCCAGGATTCGATATAGATCCGCGCGAGATCTGCGGCATCGCTGGGCCGCGCTTGCCGGACACTCAGCGCGAGATCTTCCATGCGCGAAGGGTGCCGCAAGCAAGCCTGCTTCGCAAGCGCATTTGCGTGGGTGGGCGAAAATGTTTCGCGCCCGCTCTGTTAGCCGAGCAAGGGCTTGTCCTGAATGCGCGCGAAAAATTTGGCGCTCTGCTCGCCGCCTTGCTCGTAATGCTTGGATGTCGGCCAGTCCGCGATTTGCGCAAAGTGCGATGCCACATCGTCAGCCGTCGCGCCATGACCAAGATTGATGCCGTCTGTCTCGACAATCCTGGCAGCGGCGAACACGCCGGCGGCGGCCGTCAGGATGACGCCGTTCGGCGCATCCTCGCTCGCCAGGAACGCCACCGCGGGGGAGACATATTCCGGCTTGAGCATTTCCAGCACTGCCGGCGGCATTAGTTTTTCCGTCATCCGTGTGGCGGCGACCGGACAGATCGCATTGACCCTTATATTATCCTTGGTTCCTTCCAACTTGAGCGAGTTCATGAAGCCGACCAGGGATAGTTTGGCCGCGCCGTAATTGGTCTGCCCGAAATTGCCGTAAAGCCCGGTGGAAGAAGTGGTCACCACGATTCGGCCGTAGCTCTGCGCCTTCATGATGTCCCACACCGCCTTGGCGGGCTTCACCGTGCCCATCAGATGGACATTCACCACGGCCTCGAAATCCTTCAACTCCATCTTGCCGAAGCTCTTGTCGCGCAGGATGCCGGCGTTAGCGACGAGCACGTCGATGCGGCCCCACTTGTCCATCGTCTGTTTGACCAGATGAGCGACACCCGCATCGTCGCTCACCGAAGCGCCATTGGCAAAAGCCTCGCCGCCCCCGGCCTTGATCTCGGCGACCACGCTTTCGGCCGCCGCGGAATTGCCGCCGGTGCCATCCAATGCGCCGCCAAGGTCGTTGACCACCACTTTCGCGCCACGGCGCGCAAGCTCCAGCGCATGGGCGCGGCCCAGCCCGCCGCCAGCCCCCGTGACGATGGCAACCCTATTCGCAAAAGAAATCGTCATGGCGGCTCCTCTATGGGGATGGTCACGATGGCGTAACCCCCTCGGGCCGGTCAAGGCGGCGGCCCAGCGACCGCCGCAGCACCGCGGCGGCCGGTTGTTCGATCCATTCGGACAACAGCGCCCCCCAGGCGATGCAGAGGAGCACCAGGGCCGCCGGCTCCAGCCACCAAATCAGGGCGGAAAAGCGCATTCCCGCCACCAGGGCGTCCGGCGGCGGGTAGAGCCGCTGCTCGAAGAAGCGGATGGCCAGCAGCCATGCGGTCTGGCCCAGATAGACGGCATAGGACCATTCGCCCAGACGCTGGGGCAGGCGCATGGCCAAAAGACGCGCAATCACGCCGCGGTCGAAGGCGAGCACCAGTACCAGCAGCATCAGCGGCAGCACGGTGAAGATATCCATCCTCGTATGCGACCAGCCGGTGCGGAAAATCGCCAGCGCCAGCAGCCCCAGCACCACAAGCTGCAGCAGCGAATGCGCATAGTCCGGCAGACGGTCGCGCGGCTTCAAGTAACGGAACAGCACCGCTATGCCGATGCCGACCGAGAAATCCGCAAGTCCGCGCAACACGCCATTATGAAAAGTGATGTCCAGACCGTGCGCGGAGGTTAGCAACAGCGCCACGAGCCCACCCACTCCCGCTGCGATCAGCGCAAAGCCGCGCCACATTCGGCCTTCCGCCAGCCGCAGCAGCAGGGGAAACAAAAGGCACAGGGCAAATTCCACACTGACAAACCAGGACGCACCGTTCCAGGTGAGGGTGCGCAGCGTATTCCAGGCATGGATCAG
>DATATP010000017.1:0-3406 GCA_036268715.1 Rhizomicrobium sp.
CATCGGATGATGCCATATTCAATGCCTCGGGAGGAATGAAATGATGCTCCGCCTCGGCGTGAATATCGATCACGTCGCCACTGTGCGGAACGCGCGGGGCGGCGACAATCCCGATCCGCTGCGGGCGGCGCTGCTTGCCCAAGAAGCGGGCGCGGACGGCATCACGGCCCATTTGCGCGAAGACCGCCGCCATATCCGCGACCAGGATATCGCCGCTCTCAAGGCGCAGTTGAAAATCCCGTTGAACCTGGAAATGGCCGCGACCGACGAAATGCTCGCCATCGCCCTGCGCCACAAACCTCACGCCGCCTGCATCGTGCCGGAGAAGCGCGAGGAACGCACTACCGAAGGCGGGATCGACTGTATCGGCCAGCATAATCGCCTCCAGCCCGTCGTGGCGGCGCTGTCGGAGGCCGGCATTCGCGCCTCCATGTTCATCGAACCGGACCGCAAGCAGATCGACGCCGCCCGCGCCCTGGGCGCCCCGGTGGTAGAGCTGCACACGGGCGCTTACGCAAACGCGACGGGCGCGGCGCGCGAGAAAATTCTCCAGCACGTCCGCAACGCGGCGGAATTCGGCTCCGACCTGGGGCTCGAAATCCATGCCGGCCACGGCCTCACTTACGACAATGTCGGCCCTATCGCTGCCATCCCGCATGTGGTCGAACTCAATATCGGCCATTTCCTGATTGGAGAGGCGATCTTCACCGGCCTGGAGGCTTCCATCCGCCAGATGCGCCGCCTTATGAATGAGGCCAGAGCATGATCCTCATGCTTCGACAGGCTCAGCATGAAGATGGTTGCATTATCCTCACCCTGAGCCTGTCGAAGGGTGAGGACGTCCTATGATCCTCGGCCTGGGCAGCGACCTGATCGATATTCGCCGCATCGAGAAGACCATCGAACGGCATGGCGAAAGGTTCCTGGACCGCGTCTATACCGATATTGAGCGCGCCAAGTCGGACTGCCGCGCGCAACGCGCCGCCTCTTATGCCAAGCGCTTCGCCGCCAAGGAGGCCTGCGCCAAGGCCTTGGGCACCGGGCTCAATCGCGGCGTCTATTGGCGCGACATGGGGGTGGTCAACCTGCCGGGCGGCAAGCCGAGCATGCAACTGACCGGCGGGGCCTTGCGCCGCCTGCAAGCCCTCACCCCGCCGGGCCATCGTCCCCAGATAGACCTTTCGATCACCGACGATTTTCCCCTCGCCCAGGCGATTGTCATTATCTCTGCAGTTAAAGATTAAATCGCCACGTCCTTGACAGAGTAGACCGGACCCGCTTTGTCGGGGCCGAATTTTCCGGAAATCCCATGTCCGACAGTAAGCGCGCCGGCGCCAAGCCGAAAAACGAGGAGTCCTGGCAGGAACTGCTCAAAACCATCGTCTATGCCGGGCTGATCGCGCTGGTGATCCGCACCTTCCTGTTTCAGCCCTTTTATATCCCCTCCGGCTCGATGGAAAACACGCTTATGATCGGCGATTATCTCTTCATCGAGAAATTCGTCTATGGCTATAGCCGCTACAGTTTTCCGCTTGGTGCCTGGCCGGTCGGCGGGCTGATGCAGGGCCGCTTTCCCGGCTGGGGACCTCATCGTGGCGACGTGGTGGTGTTCAAGACACCCACCGACAACACCACCGACTTCATCAAGCGGGTGATCGGCGTTCCGGGCGACAAGGTGCAGATGATCAACGACGTACTCTATTTGAATGACAGGCCGGTGCCGCGGGTGCGGCTCAGCGATTATGTCGGGGACCTGGATGGCGAACAGGGGCACTGGACGCGCTATCGCGAGACTATGCCGGGCGGCAAAAGTTATGTCGTGCTGGACAAGACCACCGACGGGCCAATGGATTCGACGGAACCCTATGTCGTGCCGCCCGGCCATTATTTCATGATGGGTGACAATCGGGACAATTCCGACGACAGCCGCGGCGAGGTGGGGTATGTGCCGGCCGAGAATCTCGAAGGCAAGGCGATCTTTCGCTTTTTCTCCACCGATGGCAGTGCGCATCTGTGGGAAATCTGGAAATGGCCGTTCGCCGTGCGCTATTCGCGGCTTTTCACCCTGGTGCATTGAGCTTCTTGATTTGTTGCTCATTCTAACGGAAAACCGCTGCACACTTTTCCGGATTGCGCTTGATTTGTCGCGCAATCTTCCGGAAAACCGCTGCACACTTTTCCGGATTGCGCTTTATGCCCGGTGATCTCGAAACCAGGCTCGGCCACGAATTCCACGACCCCGAATTGTTGAAGCGGGCGCTGACCCATGCCAGCGCGGATGCCGTGCGCTCCAATGAGCGGCTGGAATTCCTAGGCGACCGGGTGCTGGGACTGATCGTGGCCGAGAAGCTGCATGCCTTGTTTCCGGCGGACGCGGAAGGCGCGCTGGCGCTGAAGTTCAACGCCCTGGCCCGGGGCGCGGCCTGCGCCGCGGCGGCGCAAGCGGCCGGGCTCGGCGAACACATCATTCTGGCCAATTCCGAAAGGGCTAGCGGCGGCCGCGCCAAGCCCGCGATTCTGTCGGGCGCCTGCGAGGCGGTGATCGCCGCGCTTTATCTCGATGGAGGTCTCGATGCCGCGCGCGCCTTTGTGGAGCGCTATTGGGTGCCGATGTTCGCCGGTCTCGGCGCCGATATGCGCGATGCCAAGACAAGGCTGCAGGAATGGGCACAAGCCCGCGGCAGGGACGCGACCGCGCCGGTCTATACCCTGGTCGGCCGCGAGGGGCCCGATCATGCGCCGCGTTTCCTGGTGGAAGCGTACGTCTCCGGTCACCCGCCCGAACACGGCGAGGGCGGTTCCAAGCGGGAGGCGGAGCAGGATGCGGCCGGCAAGTTGCTCGTAAAGGTGGTGCCATGACGGCCTGCGGTTTCGCCGCCATCATCGGCGCGCCCAATGCCGGCAAGTCCACCCTGGTCAACGCGCTGGTCGGCACCAAGGTGGCCATCGTATCGCCCAAGGTCCAGACCACCCGCATGCCGGTGCGCGGCATCGCCATGCGCGGCGAAGCGCAAATCGTGTTTGTCGATACGCCCGGCATCTTCCGCCCCCGCCGCCGGCTCGACCGCGCCATGGTGGCCGCCGCCTGGACCGGGGCGCAGGAAGCCGATGCGATCCTTTTGGTGGTCGATGCCCGCGAGGCGGACGAGAAAAGCCTCGCCATGCGCGACACACGGGCCATCCTGGATGGCTTGAAGAACGTTCCGGATAAGAGGAAGGCGCTGGTGCTGAACAAGATCGATGGCATGAAGCGCACCGACCTGTTGCCGCTGGTCGAAAGCCTGCGCGCCGGCTTCGAAGATGTGTTCCTAGTGTCGGCTCTGAAAGACCAAGGCGTGGAGGATGTGGCCGCATGGGTCGCGGCGCGGATGCCGGAAGGTCCCTGGCTCTATCCGGCCGACCAGGC
>DATATP010000018.1:0-3339 GCA_036268715.1 Rhizomicrobium sp.
GGAATAATCAGCCCGCTGCTCGCGCGCCATTCCCCGGTCCAGCAGCAATCGGCTGCGCTCCATATCGCTGAGACCCTTCCCTGCCAGTGCGACACTGGCAAGTTGTTCGGCTTTGGCGAATTGTTTGTCCGACAGTGCCGCGGCGATCTCCGACAGGGTCGCGTCGGTCTGCGCCGCGGCGGCCCAAGGCAGCCCGAGCAGCAGAATCATTGCCGCGCCAGTGAGATTTTGCCGGAGTGTCATCGTTATCATATTATGCGGAAATCGATACCAAGCCCCTAAACTGGACAATATTAACGCTGCCGTGCCATGAAACACGGCCTTTCGCAAAGCATCCCCTGGAAAAGCGCCATGCCCGCCGTCAAGACCGTCCGCAAAGCCGTGTTCCCCGTTGCCGGCATGGGAACCCGATTCCTCCCGGCCACCAAGGCGGTGCCCAAGGAAATGCTGCCGGTGGTGGACAAACCGGTCATTCAGTATGCCGTCGAAGAAGCGCGGGAAGCCGGAATCGAGCAGTTTGTCTTCATCACCGGCCGCGGCAAGCACATCATCGCCGATCATTTCGACCATGCCTATGAGCTGGAATCACTGCTGGAGGCACGCGACAAGACCGCCGAGCTGAACAGTCTGCTGGAATCGCTGCCCCAGACCGGCTCGGTGGGCATGATCCGCCAGCAAAAGCCCCTGGGTCTGGGGCATGCCGTCTGGTGTGCCCGCCACTTCGTGGGCGACGAGCCGTTTGCGGTACTGCTGCCGGACGACCTGATGGTCGGCTCGCCCGGGGCCCTCTCCCAGATGATGTTGGCCTACCGCAATGTCGGCGGGGGCATCATCGTGGCGGCGGAGGAAAAATCTCCCGCAGAGGTCAAGCGCTATGGCGTGGTCGATCCCGGCGCGGTCAAGGGCAGCGCGACCGAAGTGAAAGGGGTGGTCGAGAAGCCCGATCCCGACCGCGCGCCCTCCAATCTGTGCATTATCGGACGCTATATCCTTCAGCCGGAGATTTTCGGGATTCTCGACCGGCAGGAGCGGGGCGCGGGAAACGAGATCCAGCTTACCGACGCCATGGCGCAATTGATCGGCCGGATGCCGTTCCATGCGGTGAAGACCGATTGCTCACGTTACGACTGTGGCGACAAGGTCGGCTTTCTCCATGCCAATATCGCAGTCGGGCTCAGCCGCCCCGACATCGCCCCTTCCTTGAGGGCGATTCTCAAGAAGACCGAATTGTAAGCGCGCGCCGCGCGCACATAGCCCTGCGCGGCCCGGACAATGTGAGGCGGTTTTGCGGATCGGAGGACAAGGCAGATTATTCCGGCACCTTTTGCTGGCCGGCGCTGCTTTGGTGCTGACGGGATGCAGTTCCCGGCCCGACTGGATGTATCAGCAATATTTCCAGCTTATGCGGCAGAGCATCGCGGCGCGTTTCGGCGATCAGCATGTCTCACGCGAAGATGCGGCGGCCATTCCTTATGCCAGCCTCGGCTATCGCGTGAATGGCGGCCCGCAGGTTTTACTGGTGCTGGCGTCCGATACCGGCGGGGAATTGCTCTGGACAGCAAAATCCCATGTCGTGATCCTCACCCAGGCCGGCCGCATCATCCGGACGGTGGGATTGCCCCATGATGTCGCCGGGGTGACGCCTCAGGGTGGGCATGTCCTGCCGCCGTTGGCGCAAGCCTTGCGGGGCCCGGTTTCCAGTATGCGTTTTGCGGATTTTCCCGACGCCGGCGCCTATGGCGTTGCGCTGGCCTGTGTGGCTGCCACGGCCGGGCCGCAGACCATCACGATTCTGGGCACTGCAATCCAGACCATCCGGGTCGACGAGAAATGTACCAGCGACAAGCTCCGCTGGTCCTTCGTTGACAATTACTGGATCGACCCGCAAAGCGGATTGGTTTGGCGGTCTGTTCAGCACATTCATCCGAGAGGAGAGACGGTCGAAACCGAGATCTTCCGGCCGCCAGGCTGAGACGCAAAAAAAGGAGCGCGCTGCCGCGCCCCCTTTGCGCAATCGACCCGGTTCAGGGCGAAGTCGAAGTCGCGGTTGTTGTGGTAGTGGTCGTAGTGGTGCCGGGGGTCACGCCATTGTTCCCATTGCCGGACGCCACAAGCGCGATGCCAAGGCCAACAACTCCAATGCCTGCAATCCACCAGAACGTGTTGTCGTGCATCTGGGCCTGCTTCACGCCGGCGGGTTTGCCGGGCGCCAGCGGCGCGGAAGTGTCCGTCACAGTCGCGGCAAATGCACTGGAAACGACAAGGCTTGTCGCCACAATGGCTGCACCCAAAGACCGCATCAGAAACTCCCTCTAAAGGCTTGCTGGTTTACGTTTTTGTAGGCGTGGTTAATCGTGACGTCAACCGCCGAGATGAGACGGGCCATTGTTGTTGCATTGCGGTAACAGCAGATCATGGCGGCCGGGCGCACGATAACCCTATACAAATAACGAACCCGGAGCCCCACGCTCCGCATTTCTCAAACGGCGAAGTCTGCTATCAGTTGCAACGAGTTCGTCGATTTCCCCGAAAGTCTTGTCATGCCAGCGATCTATCCCGTGATCCTGTCCGGCGGCGTGGGCACACGTTTGTGGCCGCTTTCCCGAAGCCTGTATCCCAAACAATTGTTAGCGCTGGCGGGACGGAACACGCTCATCCAGGACACCGCCTTGCGCGTCAGGGGGGCTGCGTTCGCGCCGCCGCTGATCATTTGCAACCATGAGCACCGCTTCCTGATCGCCGAGCAGATGCGGGCGGCGGGAGTCACGCCGTTAAACATGTTGCTCGAGCCCGAGGGGCGCAATACGGCGCCGGCTGCGACCGTTGCAGCGCTCGCCATCGCGCAGACAGATCCGTACGCCGTCCTGCTGTTATTGCCGGCCGACCACGCAGTGGCGGACGAGGCCGCTTTCATCGCGGCGGTGGAGCGGGCGCGCCGGACGGCGCAAGCCGGTAATCTGGTGACTTTCGGCATTCGGCCGGCGAGAGCCGAGACCGGCTATGGCTATATCCGGCGGGGCGAACCGCTTGACGGTTCCGAAGATATATTTTCGGTTGCCGAATTCGTGGAAAAACCCGACGTCGCGACCGCAAGGACATATCTCGAATCCGGCGACTATTACTGGAACGGCGGCATGTTCGCGTTCCGCGCTGACACATTTCTGGCGGAGATGGAGCGGCTTGCGCCGGACATTCTCAGATCCTGCCAGGCGGCGCTGGCGGAAGGCCGTAAGGACCTGGATTTCTTCCGTCTCGCCGAAGAACCGTTCTGCGCCTGCCGCTCCATCTCCATCGATTATGCGGTGATGGAGCACACCGCCAAGGCCGCGGTGGTGCCGG
>DATATP010000019.1:0-19287 GCA_036268715.1 Rhizomicrobium sp.
GCGGGAAACAGCAGCAAGGTGCCGTCGCCCACTTTCAGCACCGCCATTTCCGTATTCTCCGCCGTGGCCCCGGTGACGGGCGGGCGGATCACCCCGGCCTGGGCACGCGGATCGAAAAAATTGATGGTGTCGGCGCCCACCAAGGTCTGCACATAATAGGCTCCGCTCAAAAAATTGTTGCGATGGCTGTGCAGGCGATGGGGTGTACCGGGAGCATTCACATTCGCCCAGCAGCCGGTGATCGCCACATCTTTGGACGCCACTTTCAAATAATCGAGCAGATTGTCGGCAGCGGCATGGATCCATTCGGCGAATGGCCTCAAATCCCGCCGCATATGCAGATCGTGATCCGACTGCCAATTTTCTCCCGGCGCAAGTCCCTCAAGCGGCGCTCCTATGTCGGTCAGCGCGCGCATCAGGCCGGTATTGAGTGGGCCATATTCTTCCGGCTTGAGCTGGCCGCGCCAGACAAAGCTGGGGAAAAGTTGGAGCAGGTCGGGACGCTCGAAGCCGGGCACCTCAATCCTCCTCGAAACGGCCGACGAACAGCATGGGCCAATATTTTCCGGTCAGAATGAAATGCCCTCCCACAGGATCATAGGCGATGCCGTTGAGTACGAAATTCTCGTCGAAATCGATCCTGCGCTGGTCGGCCGGGCTCATCTGGTCGCGTAGATTTTCGAGATTCGCCTGCGCCTCGACGCAACCGGTTCGTGGCGAAATGCGCACAATCTGCCAAGTTTCATAAACATTGGCGTAGACCGCGCCTTCCGCATATTCCAGCTCGTTGAGGTTGGAAACCGGATCGGTTTGACGTCTCACCGGCACCGAACCGAGTGTGTGAAAATCCGCCGGCTCGATGAAGAAAAGCCTGTCGCTGCCGTCGCTGGCGATCAGGCGCGTAGCGTCATGCGTGAGGCCCCAACCCTCGCGGGGATTGGCCAGGGTGGCAAGCCGATGCATATCGCGGTCGAACACGAACACCTGATGTTCGCGCCAGGTCATCTGATAGACCCGGCCTCCGAAAAAGGTCAGGCCTTCGCCGAAATAGTCCTTGCCGGCATTCAACAGGGCCGTGACCTTGCCGGTCTTCAGGTCGATGCGATTGATCCTGGAATCCCCAAAATAATCACCGGTGCTCTCATAAAGGTTGCCGTCATACACCTCTAGCCCCTCAGTGAAGCCGACCGTGTCACGGGGCACTTGGCGTTCGACATGAAACGTCATGCCGCGAGGTGCGGGGCAGCCGACGCCAAACGCAGGCGCCGCAACGGGCAGCGACAGAAGCACGCAAAGAAGGATAAGGCGCATGGAAACCGGTGGAATTTGCACCCACTATCCCATCCACAGGCGCAAAATCAATCGGGCAAGAGCAGCGCTATTCCAGCAACGAAATCTCGGCGACCAACTCGCCTTTGGGGCCATCACCCACACGGACCAGTACCCGCTGGCCTTCATGCAGCTCGTGCATCTTGCAACGGCGCAAGGTCTCCATATGGACAAAGATGTCGGGCGTGCCGGCGCCCCGCGAGACAAAGCCATATCCTTTGGCGCGGTTGAACCATTTGACGCTGCCCTGAAAGGCTGGCCCGCGCGGTTCGGCAGAAAAACGGGCCGCGCGCTCGCCAGAGGGCGGCATCACCTGGGCGGTGGAATTGTCCAGCGAAAGCACCCGGCTGGCTTGCAGCCCGCGGGGCCCCTTGACCGCCTCACATACCACCGAGGCGCCCTCGATGGCCTGACTAAATCCAGACTCGCGCACGCAGGTCTGATGCAGCAGGACATCACCTAAGCCGTTGCCGGGGGTGATGAACCCATATCCCTTATTGGCATCGAACCATTTCACTTGGCCGCTGACGGTACTAGCAAAGGCTCCTTCTGCCGTACGCGGTACCGCACCCATTTGCCCCATCAAATCCTCCCACCGCAATCTTACACGGCGGTCCCTTCATAACCGCGAGGTTAATATTGCCACAGGTTCCACAATCCCTACCTCCCCCGAAAAGAGGGGGGGCGCCGGGGCAAAAGGTCCTGTGGACCTTTTGTCCGGGCGCACGGCGCAGCGTTCGCGTGTCAACGCGGACCGAGCCAGGGACGCCGGGGTCAGCAAAACCTCCAGCGGAGGTTTTGCCCTGCGAACGCCGCAGGGGCTGGCTTTGCGCGGCCCCGAGGCCGGGTAAGCGGGCTTGCCGCCACTTTCCTGACACTTCCCAAACCCCGCGCCACACTCTACGAACCGGCATGGACTTCACCGGCCGCTACCGGATTCCCGCCCCGCCGGAGACGGTTTGGGCCGGTCTCATCGATCCCGCCACGCTGGCCGCCGCCCTCCCCGGCTGCGAGGCCCTGGACAAGACCGGCGACACCGAATTCTCCGGCACGGTGGCCGTCAAGGTCGGGCCGATGAAAGCGCGATTCAAAGGCAAGATCACGCTGTCGCAGATGGAGCCGCCGCATCGCTTGCTTTTGACCGGCAACGGCGATGGCGGTGTATCGGGTTTCGCCAGTGGCAGCGCCACCGTGCTTCTGGCCCCGAAGGATAGCGGCACCGAACTGACCTATACCGCTGGCGCCACTGTCGGCGGCAAGCTGGCCCAGATCGGCCAGCGCCTGATCGATGGCGCGGCCAAGCAGATCGCCGATCAGTTCTTCGAGCGCTTCGCCGCCCTGGTGACACCGCATCTCGAGCCGGATCCGACAAGCGCCGAACTCGGGGTTGTGGTGATGGCGCCCGCCCCGCCACCGCCGGAACCGCCACAGCGGCATGGCTTCAATTCGGGAATCTGGACGTTCGGCCTGGTGTGCGTGATCGCGGTCCTGGCGGCGCTTTTCCTGCTGCTGATTTAAGGGCACACTGAGGCGATGACCAAAATTTCCCTCACCGTCAATGGCAGGCTGATTTCGGCCGAAATCGAAGATCGCACTCTGCTCGTCTATTTCCTGCGCGAGCATCTGCGCCTGACCGGCACTCATATCGGCTGCGACACCAGCCAGTGCGGCACCTGTGTGGTCCATGTCGACGGCAAGGCGGTGAAAAGCTGCACCATGTTCGCCGCCCAGGCGGCCGGGTCGAGCGTCACCACCATCGAAGGCCTGGCACAGGACGGCAAGCTTCATCCGGTGCAGGAGGCCTTTCGCGAGCATCACGGGCTGCAATGCGGCTTTTGCACACCGGGCATGATCATGACCGCAGTCGATATGATCGCCCGCGGGGCGGCAAGCGACCGTGCCGCGATCCGGCGCGAATTGGAGGGCAATATCTGCCGCTGCACCGGCTATCACAATATCGTCTCGGCGATCGAGGCGGCGGCCGGACAGATGGCCGCGAAGACATAGGTGGCCGAATGATCCCCTACCCCTTCACTTATCACCGGGCAACCAGCCTCGCCGAAGCGCAGAGCCGGCTCAAGGGCGAGGCCAAACTGCTTGCGGGCGGCCAAACCCTCGTCGCGGCGATGAAGCTGCGGCTCGCGGCACCCAGCGATCTGATCGACATTTCACAACTCAAGGAATTGTCCTTCGTCCGCCGAGAGGGCGGCACGTTGCTGATCGGCGCGGGAACGACCCATCATGAAGTCGCCACGTCGCAAGTCGTAGCGGCCTCGATTCCGGCGCTGCAGCGTCTGGCGGAAATGATCGGCGATCCCGCGGTGCGCTATCGCGGCACCTTGGGCGGCTCGATCGCCAACAACGATCCCGCCGCCGATTATCCCGCCGCGCTGGTCGGGCTGGGCGCGACGGTCAGGACCACGCGGCGCGACATCGCTGCGGGGGATTTTTTCACCGGCATGTTCGCCACCGCATTGGATGAGGACGAGATCGTCACCCAGGTGAGGTTTCCCGTGCCCGAACGCGCCGCGTATCAGAAATTTCGCAACCCGGCCTCGCGCTTCGCGCTGGCGGGGGTGTTCGTGGCGAAGACCGGCGCAGGCGCGCGGGTGGCGGTGATCGGCGCCGGGCCTTGTGTGTTCCGCGTGCCGGAGATGGAGCGGGCGCTGGACAATGAGTTTAGGCCGGACGCCATCCGGGACATTGCCATCGATCCGGCTGCGTTGAATTCTGACATCCATGCCGGCGCCGAATACCGCGCGCATCTGGTCGGAGTGCTGGCCCGGCGTGCTGTGGAATCCGCCGTCGACAACGCGGCGGCGGATCATTCAGGAATGGCATGAGCGACGAACTCCAAACCGCCGCCGCGTGGCTGGCGGAGGGGCGCAAGGTGGCGCTCGGCACCGTGGTGAAGACCTGGGGCTCGGCGCCACGCCAAGCCGGCAGTCAGATCGCGGTTCGCGACGACGGCGCCTTCACGGGCTCGGTCTCCGGCGGCTGCGTCGAGGGCGCCGTGATCCAGGAAGCGATGGCGGCCATGGCGGATGGCAAGACTCGGACCTTGGAATTCGGGGTCAGCGACGAACAAGCCTGGGCTGTCGGCCTGGCCTGCGGCGGTCGCATCGCGATTTTCGTCGAACCCGTGCGATGACTCCGGAAATTCTCGCAGCCCTGAATGCAGGGGCCGGCCGGCCGCTGGTACGCGCCGTCGATCGCGCGGAGGGCGGGGAACGGCTCATCGATCCGTCCACGGATCAATCCCCGCTTGGCCGCGCCGCCGCGGCCGCCGCGCGGGCCGATACCAGCACGGAGGCGGAGGTGGATGGCCGGCTCTGGTTCTTGGAGGTCCATAATCCGCCTCTGCAACTGGTGTTGACCGGCGCCGTGCACATTGCCCAGACTTTGGCGCCCATGGCGATGCTTGCAGGCTATGCGGTCACGGTGATCGATCCGCGCGCGCCGTTCGCCACCCCGGCGCGCTTTCCCGGTTGTACCGTGACCTGTGCATTCCCCGACGAAGTGCTGGCTGCTGGCTCGCTGGGAACCCGCTCCGCCCTGGTGGCATTGGCGCACGATCCCAAGATCGACGATCCCGGCCTGATCGCCGCTCTGAAATCCGAAACTTTCTATATCGGCGCGTTGGGTTCGCGGAAATCCCATGCCGCGCGACTCGATCGGCTCAAAAACGTTGGTTTTACAGTGGAAACTCTCGCCCGCATCCATGGGCCGGTCGGCCTCCCCATCGGGGCGCGCAGCCCCGGCGAGATCGCCATTTCCATTTTGGCGCAAATGACGGAAGTCCTGCGGGTCTGATAGAATTTGCGACAAGTCGGATTTGCGTGAGGACCTGTCGTGAAGGCAAAATCGCCCCAAATGATAAAAGACGAAGCCAAGCCACATGTGCTGCTGGTGGAGGATGCTCGGGACATTCGTGAGCCTCTGGCCCGCTATCTGCGCGAGCATGGCTACCGCTCCACCACCGCTCCCGACGCCGCCTTCGCCCGCAAGGTGATGAAGGGCGCCGCCATCGACCTGGTGGTGCTGGACATCATGATGCCGGGCGAGGATGGGCTGTCGCTCTGCCGTTCCATCCGCGAGACCTCCCAGATTCCGGTGATTCTGCTCACCGCTCGGGGCGAGGAGGTGGACCGGATCATCGGGCTGGAGATGGGCGCGGACGATTACATCGCCAAGCCGTTCAGTCCCCGCGAATTGATCGCCCGCGTCGCGGCGGTGCTGCGCCGCACCCAGGCCCTGCCGCCCCGCCAAAAGGCCCCTCAGGCGGAACGGGTGAAGTTCGGGGATTGGATGCTGGATACCGGGCAGCGCGAACTGATCGGACTCGACGGCGTGGCGCTGCCCCTTTCTTCCGGAGAATTCCGGCTGTTGTCGGCCCTGCTGGAGCGGCCCAAGATCGCCCTCACCCGCAACCAGCTGCTTGATCTCACCAAAGGGCGGGACGCCGATCTGTTCGACCGCTCGATCGACAATCACGTCAGCCGGTTGCGCAAAAAAATTGAGCCGGACCCGAAAAATCCCCGCTATATTAAGACCGTGTGGGGTGGAGGTTACATCTTCGCGATGGATCCGGAGTTGGCTTGAAGGTTGTGATTTTGAATTTCGCCAGGTGCCTTCGGGAGATCATGGAAATTCGGAATCGGGCCATTAGGCCGGCAGGACATGGGAATGGTTCGGCGGTTTAAATTCTGGCCCAGCACCTTGGCGGTGCAGCTTATCGCGGTGACGGCGGCGGCCGTGGCCCTGTCCAACATCGCTGTCGCCTTCTGGTTCGAATACAGCAACGAACTGCAGAGCGAGAGCGCCCTGACCGAGCGGGTGCTCGACCGCGCCACCGCCGTCGCCACCACGCTTTCCTCGATCCCCTCGTCCTCCCGGCAAGTGCTGATGGACTCAATGAGTTCGCGGATCTGGAGATTCACCGAGATCCCCACGCCCTCCAAAATGCTGCCCATGACCGACGCGGAGGTAAGACTCGCGCGGCGCATAGACGAACAGCTTCCCGACAGCATTCCCAACCAGAGAAAAATCGAGGTTCAGCTCGACGAGCCGGTCAATACCGTGTCGCGCAGCCAGATTCCGGAAAATCCGGCTCCCCATACCGGCATGGTGCGGATGCTGGTTCCGGTGGACAAGAACACGATGCTCAATACGGTATTCCTGCGTCCGGCGGCGCCTTGGCCGGTGGAAATCATCGTCGCCACGGTGGTCGCCATCCTGCTCGCCTCGGCGGGTGGCGCCTTCATGGCGCGCCGCATTGTGCGGCCGCTGTCGGAACTGACCGACGCGGCCTCGGCGGTGGCGCGCGGAAGCGGTGCGCCCCATGTCGCCGAGAACGGACCGGAGGATGTGCGCAAGGCCGCCGCCGCCTTCAATACGATGGCGGGCAAGGTCACCCGCACCCTGGAAAGTCAGCGCCATCTTCTGTCGGCGGTGGGCCATGATCTGCGCACCCCCATCACCGCCATGCGCATCAACCTGGAATTCGTCGAGGACGACGATCTGCGCGAAGGGCTTTTGCGCAACCTCGACGAATTGCAGGCGCTGACCGAGCAGGTCCTTTCGGCGGCACGCGGTACGGGCGGGGAGATCAAGCGCAATGTCGATCTTTCCGCGCTGGTGGAAAGTCTGTGCACCGACATGGATGAAATCGGGGAGCCGGTGAGCTGGGTCAATCATGCCCCGGCGCCGGTCTCCTGCCGCCCAAACGAGATCCGCCGTGCGGTCCGCAACCTGGTGGAAAATGCGGTCGCCTATGGCGCCAGGGCCGATGTGCGCATCGCCGATTCAGGCGACGGTTACGAGATTCTGGTGGAAGACGAAGGCCCTGGTATTCCCGAAGACGACCGGCAGCGTGTGTTCGAGCCCTTCGTACGGCTGGAAAGTTCACGCAACGAGGAGACCGGCGGCACGGGCCTGGGCCTGACCCTGGTCAAGGCGATCGCCGAGGGGCATGGCGGGGCCGTCACCCTGGAAAACCGGCCCGGGGGAGGCTTGCGCGTCCGCTTGCATTTGCCGCGCATGGCAGCAAGCGCTTAACATCCGCTTATGCAGTTTGAAACTCATCCGACCGCCGGCTGCGCGGGGGCGATTCTGGCGCATGGCGTGCGCGCCGGCGATTTGTCCTATCGCAAGGGCCGGCTGCTGTCGGAGGCCGATATTGGGGCACTGACGGCTGCTGGAATCGAAGCACTCACCATCGCCCGGCTCGAACCGGGCGATGTGCGGGAGGACGACGCTGCGCGCCGCATCGCGGGGGCCGCGGCGGGAGACGGTGTCCGGCTCGGTGCAGCCTTCACGGGCCGCGCCAATCTTTATGCGCTGGAGGCGGGTGTCGTGCTGATCGACGCGGCGCGGATCGACAGGCTGAACCGCCTGGATGAGGCCATCACGTGTGCCACCCTGACGCCCTTTGCCCGGGTCGCCCCACGCCAGATGCTCGCGACGGTGAAGATCATTCCTTTCGCGGCACCGAAAAAATCGGTGGTGCGCGCCGAAGCCCTTCTGCAGAGCGAGCCGCTCATCAGCGTGGCGCAATTCCGGCCCCATCGCGCGGCGCTTGTTTCGACCTCGCTGCCCGGCGCGAAGGCTGGGCTCCTCGACAAGAACCGCGCAGCACTGGAGGCGCGCCTGAAGCCGCTCGGCTCATCCATCGCCTTCGAGCGCCGGGTCGCGCATGACAGCGAGCCCCTCGCCGCGGCGATCCGCGATGCGGAGTCTGCGGGATGCGACCCGATCCTCATCTTCAGCGCCAGCGCGATCTCCGACCGGCGGGACGTAGTCCCCGCCGCGGTCGAGCTGGCGGGCGGGCGGGTGACGGCGTTCGGTATGCCGGTCGATCCCGGCAATCTGCTGTTGATGGGTGAACTCGGCGGCCGACGTGTGGTCGGTCTGCCAGGCTGCGCCCGTTCGCCCAAGCAGAATGGCTTTGATTTCGTGCTCTGGCGGCTGCTGGCAGGACTGCCCGTCGGGCGGGACCAGATTGCGGGAATGGGCCTGGGAGGCCTCCTAACCGACATCGTCAGCCGGCCCCAACCCCGCGAGGCGGAAGCGCCCCGGCTGGCCCGTATTGGTGCTGTGGTGCTGGCGGCGGGCCTGTCCAGCCGGATGGGAAGCAACAAGCTGCTCAAACCGGTCGATGGCAAGCCAATGCTGCGCCACGCCGTCGAAGCGGCTCTGGCGAGCGCCGCCGATCCGGTGATTGTTGTCACTGGAAACGAGAAGGCCAAGATCGTCCAGGCTTTGGCCGGACTGCCGGTAGAATTTCGTGATAATCCAGATTATTCAAAAGGTTTGAGCCAATCTCTCACCTGCGGCATCAAGGCTCTCCCGCCGGATAGCGATGGCGCGCTGATTCTGCTGGGTGACATGCCCGGCGTGACAGCGCCATTGCTCGACAGGCTGATCGCGGCCTTTGCCCCGCCAGAGAACCGCAGCATCTGCGTGCCGACACATGTGGGCCGGCGGGGCAATCCGGTGCTGTGGTCCAAAACCTTCTTCCCCGAAATGCTGTCGCTGGAAGGTGATGTGGGAGCGCGTGCCCTCCTCGTCCGCCACCCCGAACAGGTATGCGAGGTCGAGATTGAAGACGACGCGCCATTGACCGATATCGACACGCCCGAAGCGTTGGCCGCCTATGAGGCGGTTGCGTGAACGAAATCGGCGATCCGCTCTACCGCAAGGACCTGTTGCGGCTGGCCGCCGATGCCATCGGGGCCGGTCAGTTGGAAGCGCCGGACGCCACCGCCACTGCGCACAATCCGACCTGCGGCGACAAGGTAACGGTCGATCTGGCGCTCCGAGGCGGTCGCATCACGGCGTTTGCCCACCGGACTTATGCCTGTGTCCTGGCCCAAGCCTCGGCCGCGATCCTGGCGGACGCTGCACCGGGGCTCGACCGGGGGGGCATCGCAGCGCTGGCGGCGAACGTGGAGGCCATGCTGAAGACCGGCGCCCAACCGCCCCGCCCCGCCTATGGCGCATTCGACGGGGTGGCAAGCCATGCCGGCCGTCACAAATGTGTGCTGCTGCCGTTCGAGGCTGCGCTCGCCGCCTTAGATCAGGGCAAAGAAGGCCGCTAGCGGCCCGAGTTCGAGATTGTCCCCGTCGCGCCTGGTTTCGCCGGTGCCGAAATCAAGCGCCTTGCCGATTCCGGCATATTCGAAAACGCGCGGTTCGTCGCTCAGATTGAACACACACAGAATGCGTTCGCCGTCCTGTTCGCGGCTGAAAGCGAGCAGCCATTCCGGCGCTTGCAACAGGCTCAGCGTGCCCAGCCGCAGAGCCGGGTGATCCTTACGCGCTTTAAGCATCATGCGGGCAAAATTCAGCGGCGACGCTGTGTCCTTTTCCTGCAGCGAGATGGCGAGCGCCGCATGAGCCGGTCCGGGCGGCAGCCAAGGCGTGCCGCTGCTAAAGCCCAGGCCGGGAGCGTTGGCGTCCCATGGCATCGGCGTGCGGCAGCCGTCCCGGCCCTTGAACAGTGGGTAATAGAGATCACCGACCGGATCGCGCAACTGGCTGCGCTGAAGATCGACTTGCGGCAGGCCGAGTTCTTCTCCCTGATAAAGCAGCGCCGTGCCACGTAGCGAAAACAGCAGGGCCAACATCACCTTGGCCAGGCCCGGGGTTGCGCCATCGCCGCCGAAGCGCGTCACGGTGCGGATCGCGTCGTGATTGGAAAAGGCGATCGCCGGCCAGTGATCGGGATGCGCCGCCAGTGTCTTCAGATGCGCCGCGATCTCCTGGGGTCCGCTCGCCATCAGCAGCGCAAAATTATAGCCGCCATGAAGGCCCTTGTCCGAGGGCAGATAACAGCCGGCACGCTCGAATTCCTCTGAGAATTCACCAAAGACAAATTTGCCGGCGATCTGCTCAACCCGCCTGCGGATAACATCCAGGACGACCCGGTTCTCCTCCAGATTGGAATCGTACCAGTGCCGTTGCATGTTGGCGGCCTCCAGCCATTCCACCCAACCGCGGGCGGCAGGGGGGATGGCGGGATTGTCCGTCAATTTCGCGTCATGCAGGAATGCGTTGGCGACATCCAGGCGAAAGCCGTCCACGCCGCGCGCCAGCCACAGATCCAGCACCTTCAGTGCCGCTTCGCGCGCATCGGGCGTATTCCAGTTGAGTTTGGGCTGCTGGCGCAAAAATTTGTGATGATAATATTGCCGGTGTGCCGGATGATAAGACCAGGCCGCACCGCCGAACACGCTAAGCCAATTGTTGGGCGCCGTGCCGTCGTCCTTGGCATCGGCCCAGACATACCAGTCCCGCTTTTGCACATCGCCGTCCCGGCTGGCGGCGAACCAGGCATGCTCGTCCGAGGTATGGCACAGCACTTCGTCTAGGACGAGTTTCAGTCCCCGTTTGTGCGCGGCGGCGAGGAGTGTCTGGAAATCCACGAGCGTGCCATAGTCGGGATGCACGCCTTCATAATCGGAAACGTCATAGCCCCAGTCCCGGTTGGGCGATGGATGGATCGGCGATAGCCAGATCGCGTCCACGCCCAGCGACGCGATGTAATCGAGCTTGCCGATCAGGCCTGCGAAATCGCCAAAGCCGTCTCCATTGCTATCGCAGAAACTGCGGACATAGACCTGATAGACGACGGCGCCTTTCCACCATGGCGAAGCGTCCGCTGGTTTGCGACTGGGCGATTCCGTGAGCGTGGACGAGCGGCCGGGCCCGCTCACGACCTAAACCTCGCCGGCGGTGGAGACGATCCTGTTGACCAGTCCATATTTCACCGCGTCTTCAGCGCTCATCCAAAAATTGCGCTCGGTGTCGGTGACGACCTTTTCATAGGGCTGTCCGGTCTCGATCGCGATCTCCTTGATGAGCCGGGCGCGCATCTTGAGGATCTCTTCCGCCTCGATGGTGATGTCGCTGGCCTGGCCGCGCACGCCGCCCAGGGGCTGGTGCAGCAAAAAACGCGTGAAAGGCAGGCAAAATCGATTTTCCCGCTTCGCGCCCAGGTAGATATGCGCCCCGGCGCTGGCGACCCAGCCGGTCCCGATCAGCTTCACCCGGTTGCCCACAAAGCGGATCATGTCATGGATGGTATCGCCGGACTCCACGTGGCCGCCGGGGGAATTGACGATTACCCGGATATCGCCCTCGCTTTCGGCATAGGCGAGGAGCTGGGCCGTAACCCGCTCGGCCATCTTCATGTCCACCTCGCCGAAAATCAGCACGGTGCGCGACTTGAACAGCGCCTTGGCGATTTCGGAGGATTGCGGCTCCGGCGGCTTTGACTTCTCGTCGTCTTTCTCTTCGGGTTCCTCGTCGGCGCGGCGCAAATTCATTACTCCGGATGTGGGGATTCGCAGGATCGCTTGGGCCATATATAAGGGGACATGACCCGCTTATAAAGCCTGAACAGGCAAGCCGATGCAGCACCCGTCAGGCCGTAGTTCGGCTGGCGCTGAAATCGGTAATGCTGCGAACGTCGAAACCGTGCCACTAGTGGACGAACGGCTTCACGGCGCCGCAATCGGCTTTCACCCAATCGCCTTTGAAGCTGGTGGTCATGTCGGCGGGATGGCCTTCGCTGGTGCCCTTGAAGCTGTAACTGCCGGCGTAATGCTGCGCACCCGAATAGGAAACTTGCAGATGGCCGGTTCCCTGCGTCCGTCCATTGCATACCATATCGGCGCTGATCGAACTGGCGGTCTTGCTGGTGACATGGCTGTCGCACTGCATCTCCCGGTCGCCCATATGGAGCGGCAGGTCGGAATCGACTTCCTGCTGGGTCATGCAGATTTGGGTAGCGATCGGCTGGCCCATGCCAGGCATCTGCATGCCGCGCTGCTTCATCATCGCCAAGGTTTCCGGCGGTATTTGCGGCATGTTCGCCATTGTCATGTTGGTGGTGACGTTCCACAAGCCGGCCTTGCCATGACCAGCCAAGGCGGCACCGGTCGTCGCAAGAATGCCGGCACAGCCCAGCAGTACGATTTTTTTCATGCTTTCCCCCTTTTGATTTACAAGAGAAATCTTGCATGCCGGAGCAGGATTGAAAAGTCACAAAGCGGTATGCAAGCGAAAGCCCAGCACGGAAATTGGCCCGCGATCGGCATTGTAGGCGGGGTTGGCGACGAACTGATAATCGGCCGCCAGATTGACCCCGTTGCCAACGGCAACGTCGTAATATGTCTCCGCAATGGCCTCGTCGCGATAATGCGAAAGTTGCCCATCGCCAACCAGAAGTCCCAGTCCGCCATGATCGAAATAGGTCCGGGCGGCCTGTGAGATCGCGCTCGTCTCCACCGCCAGGCCGATCGTGTCGTCTTCGCGTTGCCAGGACGTGCCTTTCAGCGATAGGCCGACGGCGAGACTGCGCTGCATGTCGGTGAATTCATAGGTTTCCTTGCTGCCGTCATTGAGACTGGCGCGCAGGAAGGCACCCAGATCGGCAGAAAGACTCTGTTCGATATTCAATGCGGCCCCGGGACGGGAGCGATAGTGCCGCACCAGCGCCACGTCAGCCGGCATGTCGGTAGCGACCGCAAGCGCCGTTGCGTCCCTGTAATCGGCCATGTCGCCGCGATTGACGAAGCCGAGCAGTCTGATCTTGCCGTCTCGGTCGCCCAGCGCGTAGCGCCGCTCCAGCTCGGCGACAAGTTCAAATTGCCGGAAATCGGTTTCTAACTCCGTCGTGTTCGGCACTTTTGACAGATCGAACAGGCCTGCGCGCAGCGACCAGGGGCCCGTATTCCATTCTGCTGCTAGACCATAGCTATATCCCCAGGCATCGGCGGCGTAGTCGAACCCGCCGGAGTCGATCACTGCCCAATTCATGAAATCTGCTTTCGGATCGTGAGCGTAGCTGTTGCTGTCGAAGATGTCGGTCACCGAAAATTTTCCCGCCGTGATGACCAGATTGTCGGCGGTCCGGGTACCGGCAAGCTGATTGGCGGCAGAGTCCAACTTCTCCGGCTCCCCACCCAGATCGAAACTCTGGCGGAAGAACAGGCGCTGCAGCCGCAGATAAGGCACCGATTTGCCGACCTTGTAGGCTTCGCCGCTGGGGAAGGCGGCGATACCCACGGTGTCGCTAAGGCCAAAGCCCTGGTCTACCTCCAGATCGGCCTAGGCCTCGCCGCCAGCCCAGGGCGACACCCCGGCGAACAGGGTGGCGTCGAAGGTTTCGTTACCCCGACTTCCCGGATCCATGCTGTCGGGGCCGTTATAGGCGGCGTGAAAGGCGGGATGATACTGGTCCAGGAACGTCGCCTGGCCATGCAACGCCCAACTCTCCTGTGCCTTCGCCGCCCCCGCCGCAAGCAGGAGCGCGCCCGTCAATACCGTTCGCCACATGATTTTCGCAGACATCGCATTCGAAACAGAAATAATCTAATCTTCCATGGCACGACAATAAGGGAGAGAGCCATGGACCAGACCATCATCGATCTCTACGACGATTATGTGCATCATCATTTTGACCGGCGTCTATTTCTTGACCGGCTGACGAAATACACGGGCGGCATGTCCGCGGCGCTGGCGCTTCTGCCACTGTTGCAATCTAATTATGCTTTAGCCGAAACCGTCAAGGAGGACGACCCGCGCATTACTGCGCGATGGGTCGAATTTCCCGGCGCGACCGGTCCTGTGAAAGCCTATCTCGCCGAGCCAAAGGGAACAGGCCGGCATGGCGGCGTGGTGGTCGTGCATCAGAATCGCGGCCTTAATCCCCACATCCAGGATATCGCCCGGCGCCTCGCCACGGAAGGTTATGTCGCGCTCGCCGTGGATTTCCTCTCTCCGCTGGGGGGCACACCTGCGGACGAGAACGCGGCGATGCAGATGTTCGCCAAACTCGATCCGGCACAGACGACCGCCAACGCCGTCGCGGCGGTGGCATATCTTCGCAGCCTTCCGCAGGTGAATGGCAAGATCGGCGCGGTCGGCTTCTGCTGGGGTGGCGGGGTAATCAACCAGCTTGCGGTCAACGATCAGACCCTGGATGCCGGCGCGGTCTATTACGGCACCCCGCCCAAGCCGGAAGAAGCCTCCAAGGTTCATGCGGTTTTGCTGCTGAATTACGCCGATCCGGCGCTGGACAAGCGCAACGGCGAACTGGCGCCCGGCTGGGCAGCGGCGCTGAAGGCGCAAGGAAAGCTCGACGGAGAACTCAATTTCTATTCCGGCGCGCAGCATGCCTTCAACGACGATACCAATGCGGCGCGCTACAATAAGGAAGCAGCAGACCTTGCCTGGAGCCGAACCTTGGCGCTGTTCAAGCGGACCTTGAGCTAGAAGCCTCGCCCTAAAACATCCGGTTGCGAGGCACCCCAGCCTCGTACCGGCGATTTGGAATGCGCCTTACTCGAACGTTGGCGCGAATTATGTTTTCCGCCGCGTGGGCCCTATCGTAATCATGCGGTTCGGGAGAATCGCGATGAACACGCAAGCCACGCATTACGGGCCCGTCGCCAAAGGCTTTCATTGGCTGATTTTTGCCCTGCTGGTCGCGCAATACGCGGTCGGCTCGATCATGCCCCATATCGGACGCAAGACTACGGATGAAGGCTGGGTCACCTGGCATCTGTCGATTGGGGCAACAATTCTGTTGGTCATCGTGTTGCGCTTCCTGTGGCGGTTGCGCCATCCGGTGCCCATTCCCGTCTCCATCGCGCCTTGGGAGAGGCGGCTCGCCTATCTGACCCACTGGGCGCTTTACCTGCTGGTGTTCGTGATGACGATGCTGGGCTGGGCGGCCGCCAATTACCGCGGCTGGACGGTCAAGCTGCTCGGGGTCGTTCCCCTGCCCGCACTAGCTGCGAAAGGCACGCCTTGGGCGCATGAGGCAGGCGATATCCACGATATCCTGGTCTATGTGCTGCTGGGATTTATCGCGCTGCATGTCGCGGGCGCGCTGTTTCATTATTTCGTGCGCCGCGATGAAATTCTCCAGCGCATGCTGCCGATCCGAGAAAGCGCCTAGGATTTCTTCGCGCGCACGATTCCTTCCAGGATCAGCTTCCTGGCCTCTTGCGCGTCACCCCAACGGCTGATCTTCACCCATTTGCCGGGCTCCAGATCCTTGTAATGGGCGAAGAAATGCTCGATCTGGCGCAAGGTGATGTCTGGCAGATCGCTGTGATTATGCACCCCCTCATAACGCTGCGTGAGATGAGCCGACGGGACCGCGATGATCTTTTCGTCCTGGCCGGCATTGTCCTCCATCAGCAACACGCCCACAGGGCGCACACTGATGACTGCCCCAGGCGCGATGGCGCGCGAGTTGGCAACCAGCACGTCGCAAGGATCGCCGTCGCCCGACAGCGTGTGCGGAATGAACCCGTAATTGCCGGGATAGCGCATCGAGGTGTAGAGGAACCGGTCCACCACCAACGCGCCCGAGGCTTTGTCGAGCTCATATTTGATCGGTTCGCCCCCAATCGGCACCTCGATGATCACATTGACGTCCTCGGGGACATTTTTTCCCGTCGCGATCTGATCGACCCGCATGCAAACACCTCTTAGCAAATCTATTCGCAGGTGCAGCATAAGGTTGTGCTCCGGTCAAGCGAGATGGATGAAAAGCCGCGCATTTCCGCCGCTTGCCCCATTCATCGAATTGTGGACCATGCGCCCGAAATTAACTGGAGGTTCGGGTGGTACGACATTGGCAGGCAAGCATGATGGTTGCCGCGGCGGTCGCCGTGGGTGGCTTGGCCGCAGCACAGGTCCAAACACCGCCGCCCTGGGCCTATCCCGTCGCACCTCCTGGAACGCCCCGGCCCACAGGCGGTCCCCAGATCGTGCATTTGCCTGGCTCTTCCGCCGCTTTCACGCTGTCGCAGGTGCGCGACCGCTTCAGTGTCGCGGACTGGTACCCCGGCGATCATCCCAAGATGCCCGATTTCGTGATGCATGGGCATAAGTCGGAGATTCCGGCCTGTGGCTATTGTCACCTGCCCAACGGCGAAGGACGTCCGGAGAATGCCAGCCTCGCCGGCCAGCCCGCGGACTATATCGTGGAACAGGTCGCCGCCATGCGCGAAGGCCGCCGCCATTCCTCGGTGCCGCAGATGGGTCCGCCGGCCTCGATGCTGGCGCTGGCCAAGCACACCAATGATTCCGAAGTGAAGATTGCAGCCGATTATTTTTCGGGGCTGCACTACCACCAATGGATCAGGGTGGTGGAGGCAGAGATGGTGCCCAAGACCGCGCCGGACGGCACTGGCATGCTGAACGCCATGCCCGACAGCACGAAGGATAAGATCGGCGATCGCATTATAGAGGTGCCGGAAGACGCGGCCCTCACCGACTTGCGCGATCCCCGCTCGGGCTTTGTCGCCTATGTGCCGAAGGGCAGCGTCGCGCGCGGCAAGAAGCTGGTAGACAGCGGCGCCGGCGCCCAGCCCTGCGCCGCTTGCCATGGTGCGGATTTCCGGGGCCTGGCCGGAACCCCGGCGCTGGCGGGCCGCTCCCCCAGCTATTTAGTGCGGCAGATGTACGACATCCAGCACGGTTCGCGCAGTGGACCAGCCGTCGAGCCGATGAAACCGGAAGTCGCCCGCCTGAAATTGGCCGACATGGTCGCTATCGCCGCCTACCTTTCCTCACATCAACCTTGACCGGTGTAGCCGCGCTAATGCCGGCCGCGCTATGAAGATAGGGCGCGGCGCAGCATACGCGCCACGCGCTAAAACCCGATGCCACAGCGATGGTGCCTTGGCACACGCTGATGCCATTATAGTCGTGTCGAGTTATTGCTCAGGCAGTTCAAAGTAGAAGCACCGCCAAAAGGACGGGCCACGCCAACAGTACCGGCGCCAGGTACCATCCCGCGGGAATCCGGGGTGAGCGCCCATATTCGCTAAACTCGAGATCTTCCGAGATCCGTGAGGCTGCAATTCGGTGCCTGGAACGTTTACAGGCCACCGGAAGTGCAAAAACTTCATCGTAGAAAGCGGTCGGCATCTGGCTTCTCCAGGCCCCCAACCCGCTGAAATTCTTTTAGATAACGTTCCGTCCGAAATAGGGTTTCGGACACGATTGTGGCCATTTGCAGACGCCGCTCCGCACTTGCGACCGAGGAAATTTACCGCGGCCTTCCAGCTTCGATCGCGGGGGGCATATCAAGTGCATGCGTTTCAAGCCAAATTCGTCGGGCGGTTATGCGCCACCTCTAGAGCCGCCCCGAAAAGTTAATGCGGGAACTCACAGGCTGATGGCTTGACGAAAATCAAACGCGGGCGGAAAATCAAGAAAAGGTAAAAAATGCGTGAAGATTTTGGCGGGGTCGGCTTTATGACGGAACTGGATCGGCGCGCGCAGATCGAGGAAGCCTGGGCTCGCCGTGCGGTCTTCGCAGAGGCAATGGCCGCGGAGCGGTTTGCAGACTATGTGGCTCGTCGGGAATTGGGCCGTTTGCGGAGCTTCGCGCCGCCGATCCCCCCACCGGTGGTGGCGCGGGGGGGGGCGCCTCGCAAGCGCAGCGAAAACGTGATCCACCGTACCGAGCAGGCGGTGACCCGCTTGGCCCGAGCCCGTCTGGTGGAAGTACCCCATAGGATCTTGGCGGAAAAACCCGCGAATGATGCTCTGGTCGCCGTTCCAGCAAAAAAAACAACTCGCCGCGCCCGTTCGGATTCGGCAGCCGCCGTCGCGAAATAATCGGCGCGCTGTAAAGGCAGTTGTTCATGAGGCGCGATGGGTGCCTCGGCACGGGGTTGGCCGTACTTCTTTGCCGATTTCTACGTGAACTTCACAAACGCCTGTAAGAATGTGAACGGGTCGGCTGGAGTGGTTCCTGTGCCGAACGCCGCTGGCGTCTATAGTGGCGTAGGGGCGCCCAGATGAACGCAAACACCGCCTTTGACTTGTACGTAGCGGATAATTTCAACGGCGGCATTTTGGGAGACGACCAAATTCCGCTGGAAATCCAAGACCTCGCCAAAATGTAACGGAAGGTGCTGAATCCCGATCTGAGATTCTCATCGCAAATCCGCCATCTCGTAAAGCGGCCGGATTTCGATCTCGCTCGGTCCGGGCATGGGATTGGGACAGCGCTTCACCCAGGCGACCGCCTCGTCCATGTTCTTAACGTCCCAGAGCCAGAAGCCGGCGACCAACTCGCGGGGCTGCGCAAAAGGTCCGTCGATGACCGCACGACTTGGCCCATTGAACGCAATGCGCTTTCCTTCCGAGGACGGCTTGAGGCCGTCGGCGTTACGCAGGATGCCGGCCTCGCGCAACTGCTCGTTAAACCTGCCCATCGCCTCCATCATCGCCATGGTCTCGGGCGTGGAGACAAAGCCTTTTTCGCTGTCTTCGGTCGCCTTCACAAGCACTATCACACGCATCGTCGGTCTCCTTCTTTAGCCGGCCTCAGAGGCAGGCATCGGAATGACGAACGGGATTGTCCGAGGCCGACATCGTCCTGCAAATTTTACCCGGTTGAGCCGCGCTTAATACAAGATGGACGGCAACCAGGCTCCTCCGGGCTCATTGTAAAGTCCGACGGTCATCAAGGTCAGGGTGTGCGTGATGCGCAAGCCTTCGGCAAGACACCAGCGCATCATCTCGCCGTTGCGGGTGGGCAGAAGAAAGCCCGGGCCGGGAAATGCCGGCGCGGCTCGTATCAGCGCCTTGAGATCGTCGTTGGTTGCGCCCACCGCATGACCGAAATATGCAACCGGCGTGGCATAACCCGTGATGCGGCCCGCGCGCTCCACCACACTTGCAGTGCCTTGGGCGATGGCGTCGACCAGCTCGCCGCCGCGATCATGTCCATGAATTCGAAAGCATAAGCTGTTGCAGGCGGACAGATCGTCCAAACGTGCCGGACGCACGGAACATCCCGGTACCGCCTTGCCGATTGCAGGGCCTTGCAGGCAGACCACGTATTCGCGCGCGTCAAACCCCAGCTTGAAATAGAGAGCCAGGGAGCGGTTGTGATAACCAGCTTGAAGCAACCGCATT
>DATATP010000020.1:0-31305 GCA_036268715.1 Rhizomicrobium sp.
TAGCGGTGACGATGACGCTCGGAAATCTCCGTGGCGCCGTAGACTTCGGCCACGCGCGAGCCCGGCGTCAGCATGGCGGGATAGGCGCCCAGCCGCATCGTGCCGCCCAGGTCGCCATCGGCGGCGCGGGTTTCGACCTGGGTGTCCTTCACCCATTCGGTCATCAACCCGATCACGGGATGCTTAGGGCTTCCGATCTCGGTGGTGCCCGCGCCTTCGAGCCCCGCCAGGTCCCGCGCCGCTTCGATCACCGCCATGTGCAGGCCGTAGCAGATGCCGAGGAACGGCACCTTGCGTTCGCGGGCGAACTTGACGGCTTCGATCTTGCCTTCGGTGCCGCGCTCGCCAAATCCGCCCGGTACCAGGATAGCATTGACATTCTCCAGGAAGGCCGCCGCGTCGTCACGTTCGAACACTTCGCTGTCGATCCAGTCCAGATGCACCTTCACATTGTTGGCGAGGCCGCCATGATCCAGCGCTTCGGACAGCGACTTGTAGCTGTCCTTCACTTGCATGTATTTGCCGACTACGGCGATGCGAACCTCGCCTTCCGGGTTGTGGACCCGCTCCACCACACGGCGCCAGCGCGCCAAATCGGGCGGCGGCGCATTCTCGATGCCGAACACTTTGAGCAATTGGGTGTCCAGCCCAACCTCGTGATAGGCAAGCGGAACGCGATAGATCGTGTTCACATCCAGCGCCGGAATCACCCGTTCGGCGGCAAGATTGCAGAACAGCCCGATCTTGCGGCGCTCCTCGTCGGGGATCGGATGCGATGCCCGGCACAAAAGAATGTCGGGCTGAATGCCGATGGCGCGCAGTTCCTTGACCGAATGTTGGGTCGGCTTGGTCTTGAGCTCGCCCGCCGCTTCGATATAGGGCACCAAGGTAAGGTGGATGAAGGCGGTTTGCCCGCGCCCCAGATCGTTGTGCAACTGCCGGATCGCCTCGAAGAAAGGCAGGCCCTCGATATCACCCACCGTGCCGCCGATCTCGACCAGCAGAAAATCGAGACCGTCCGTGTCGGCCAGCACGAACTCCTTGATCATGTCGGTGACATGGGGAATCACTTGTACGGTGCGGCCGAGATAGCCGCCCTTGCGTTCCTTCTCGATCACCTGGCTGTAGATGCGGCCCGAAGTGACATTGTCGGATTTGCGCGCCGAGACACCGGTAAAGCGCTCATAATGGCCGAGATCGAGATCGGTCTCCGCCCCGTCATCGGTGACATAGACCTCGCCATGCTGGAACGGGCTCATGGTGCCCGGATCGACGTTGAGATAGGGATCCAGCTTGCGCAACCGGACTTTGTAGCCGCGTGCCTGAAGCAACGCGCCAAGAGCGGCGGACGCAAGACCTTTTCCCAGGGAAGAGACCACGCCGCCGGTGATGAAGATCAACCGGGCCATGAGGGGCCAACATGGCGAAACAAGCGGGCCTGCTCAAGCGCAAATTCGCAAAAATTTTCGGCTGTTAACAGCCCTCGTAACACACAGAACCTATTGGGGTTTCGGAACCTGGGGCCCGGCGGGCGCCGGCACTTGGCGCACCGGCTGCTGCACCGGCGCGGTGCCGGGTCCGCTCAGCAGCGATTCGGGCGTGGATATCCCGGGTTGGCCCGACAACAGGTCGAGCCCGATGCAGGTCACGAAAAATAGCACCGCCAGGATCGCAGTCGTGCGGGTCAGGGTATCGGCCGCACCCCTGGGGGTGAACAGGCCCCCCATGCTGCTGCCGCCCCCGATGCCCAAGCCGCCGCCTTCGGAGCGTTGGAGCAGCACGAAGACGACCAGCGCGATCGCGATCATCAATTCGAGGACCAGGAGCAGAGTTTGCATGGAGATATCCGGCTTTCGCGGCGCTTTTTAGAGCATCCGGCCCCAAATGGAAAGCATGCCTTGTTCCCTCCGGCCCCTATGCACTCTCGCGCAGCGGGGCTTACTTTCCCCCTCTAGCCGCTATGCGTTGACGCGCAGCGTGGAAGACACGCCGGTCCAACCCGCACGCATTCAAGAGGCTAGCGCCTCGCTGTTATTGCGGGCCCGGATGATCGCCACCGTCGCGTCGATTTCGGCGAGCTGGTCGGCGGCGGATTTCTCGGGATGGAAGGTCTGGTGCAGGCTGAGCGCGGCATGGCCCAAAAGGTGCATGGAGGCGTTGCGGTCCACTCCCAGCTTAAGTCCTTCGACCGCCGCAAGAATGGAATCGCACCATTCCAGCGCATTGTCCACATCCGCCTCACGGCAACGTCGGGCTATCGACTTGGTCAACTCATGCAGCTTTTCCAGTTCGGCGGGCTGCCCGCCCTCTTCCCCGCGTGCCTCCTGCATCAGCCGCCACAGAATGCAGACCTGGAAGGAATCCCGCCTCAACTTCTCGCTGGAGATTTTGTCGCGCGCCGCCTTCAATTCGCTGTCCAGCCGCTTGGCGATGACATCGGCCGACAATTTGTCCTTGGCCTTCATCTTCAGCGAATTGGGAGGCTCGAACAGCTCGATATTGCTGGCGCGCACCACATCCTTGCGGCGGTCGGGGCCGACATATTCAGTGGTGATGACGAAACCCTTGCGCCGCTCGATATGGGCCTCGATTCGGCTGCCCAGCAGCGCGGTCGAGAAAGGCCGCAGCAACAGATCGTCCGCGCCCGACGACACCACCCGGTTGATCAGGCCCGTGGTCTTCTCCCAAGCCGTAACGATCACTACGACGAAGGGATTGTAGCCTCCGGCGCCCTGACGCAGTTGCTGGATGGTCCGGCACAATTCCTCGTCCGCGCCCTGCGCCTCGCACAGCGCCAGATCGGGCGGACGCTTCTGGATCGCTTCGACAAAGCTTTCCAAAGTGGCGACGCTTTCGGTCTTGCGGAAACCGAGCGTGTACAACGCTGCACGCGTCGCGGTGCGGTTGGCCGCCACCGGATCATAGATCAGCGTATCCACACTGTCGAAGGACAGCCTACCCATGCGTTGCGGAATACCCCTGGCTTTTCCCGCACAGAATGAAGCCGCGGCGTTAATGAAGCGTCGACCGACTTGGTTAAGGAACTCCCATAGAGGGGTATATCTGAGAAACTTACCGGCCAGCGGCGGCGATGGGCAGAAAGTCTGCCGCTTTCAGGCTCGCCCCGCCGACCAATGCGCCGCCGACCTCCGGCAACGCGAGAATCTCCGGCGCGTTGGCGGCTTTCACCGAGCCGCCATAAAGGATGAGGACGTCCTTTCCAGCCGCTCCCAATTGCTCGACAAGGCATTTGCGAATGTGGCGATGCATCGCGACGATATCATCGGAACTGGGCGTGCGGCCGGTTCCAATCGCCCAGATCGGTTCATAGGCGACCACCGTGTTGGCGGCCATGGCCTCCTTCGGCACGCTGCCCGTGATCTGGCTGTGGCAGACCCCATGCGCCTGACCCGCGTCGCGCTGGGCCAAGGTCTCGCCCACACAGATGATCGTTTTCAGGCCAGACCGCCAGGCCGCCCCGGCCTTGGCCGCCACCATGGTGTCGGTCTCCGCGTTATAGTGCCGCCGCTCCGAATGACCCAGGATCACCCAGGCCGCTCCGGCGTCCTTCAGCATCGCGGCCGAGACCTCCCCAGTGAAAGCGCCGCTCGCTTCGGAATGGCAGTTCTGCCCCCCGATGGCGAAAGCGTCCCGCGCCTCGGCGATCGCCCGGTAAATCAAGGTGGCGGGCGGACAAACCAGCACATCGCAGACGACCCCAGCCAAACCTGTCCTTACCGCGGCAAGCTCGGCCAGATCGGCGCCCAGGCCGTTCATCTTCCAATTGCCCGCAACGAGTTGGCGCATCGTCCCTCCCATTTTGCCGCTATTTCCAGGTGGAATCGCGGCTTGCCGTCCAAGCGCCCCCTCCCTATCATCCGCCGCCTTTTCAAGCCAAGGCGCATGGGCCGGGAGAAATGGGACGCGGGCGCGCCTGCGGTTCATTTTTCTCGAGGCCGGCGGCCGACATTAGCGGAACCTTCCCGTCATGATTCAATGGATGCACCAGCTTTCCCGCTCCTGGCTGGCCAGCCTTCTGATGGGCGGCCTGGCGCTCAGCTTTGTGGTCTGGGGTATTGCCGACGTGTTCACCGGCGGGGGCGCATCGTCTCTCGCCACGGTGGGATCGACCGAAATCGGCGAGCCCCAGTTCAGCCGCTTTTACCGGAACTTCCTGCGCAATGTCGGCCAGCAGGAGCATCAGGACATTACGCCTGACATGGCGCAGCGCATGGGCCTGCCTGCGGCCGCGCTGCAGCAGATGCTCAGCAGCGTCGCGCTCGGCAACGAAGCCGATCGGTTGGGCCTGACCGCGCCCGACCGCGCGGTGGCCGACAATATTCAGAGCATCCCCGCTTTCCGTAGCGTGGCGGGGTTCGACCGCCAGACTTTCCTGCGCATAATCGACAATGCCGGCTATAGCGAGCAGGATTTTTTCGAGGAAGTGCGTAGCGACCTGACCCGCGACCAGCTGACCAGCGCGGTGCAGAGCAATTTCGTCATTCCTGCCGGATACGCCCAGGCGCTGTTCCTTTTCCTCAATGAGAGGCGCGCCGCGGATTATGTGATCGTCTCGCCGGATTCGCTCGGACCCATCCCACCGCCGGACGACGCCACCCTCGCCGCTTATATCAAGGCCAACCCGACCCGCTTCTCGACCCCCGAATACCGCGATGTCGATTATGCCGAGATCGGGCCGGAGGACATCGCCAATCAGTCTCAGGTCACAGACAAACAAGTGCAGCAGGAGTTCGAGGCACGCAAGGCACAATATGTGACGCCGGAAAAGCGCGACGTGCAGCAACTGCCCTTCCCCAACCAGGCCGATGCCGCCGCCGCCAAGGCCAAATTCGCCGCCGGCACGAGCTTCGATTCCCTGATCCAGGCGCGCGGTTTCAAGTCCGCCGACATCACCAGCACCGGCGCGGCCAAGAGCGATCTTCCCGCCGGTGTGGCGGATGCCGCCTTCGCGCTGCCGCTGAACGGCGTCAGCGATCCGGTCAAGAGCAGCTTCGGCTATGTGCTGCTGCATGTGACCAAGATCGAGCCGGGCAACAATAAAAATTTTGCCGACGTGAAGGACGACATCCGCAAGGCCCTTGCGACTCAGATCGCCGCGGGCAAGCTGGCCGACATCGCCAATGCTTTCGAGGATGCGCGCAGCGGCGGCGCCTCCGTTGCCCAGGCGGCGAAGAAGACCGGCATGAAGTACGGCCATGTTGCGGCGATCGACGCCAGCGGCAAGACGCCCGATGGCAGCCCGGCCGCTGCGCCCCAGGACCCGGAATTTCTTTCCGCCGTGGTCAATGCGGAGGACGGCGAAGACAACGACCCCTTCCAGGCCAAGAACGGTTATTATTATGTGGTCAAGGTGAACGGCCACACGCCGCCCAAGCTCGAAAACCTCGACCAGGTGCGGCCCGAGGCGACCGCCGGCTGGACAGCCGAGCAGCGGGCCAAGCTGCTTGCGCAAAAAGCCAAACAGTTGACCGCCGAAGCGCAGAAGCAGAATTCGCTGGACGGTATCGCCCGCGAACTGAAAGCGACGGTACAGCATAGTCCGGCGCTGACGCGCAATACCGCCGATGCAACGTTCTCCGCCGATCTGGTGCAGCAACTATTCGAGACCAAGTCTGGCGGCATCGTCTCGGGATCGCAGGAGCCTTCGGGCAGCTACATCGTTGCCCGCCTGACCGGCGTTTCCCATCCCGAAATTCTTCCCGGTTCACCAGGCTTCAGCGAAGGGGTGGAGCAATTGTCCCAGAACACCGCGAGCGACTTTTCCGCCGCGCTTGCCAACGCGGCGCGCGAAAAGCAGGGCGTCAGGGTCAACCAGAAGATGCTGCAATCCGCGATCGGCGGGGGGTCGTGATCCAGCCTGATTTCGACAGCTTCACGCGCGATTACAACAGCGGTCGCACCACGGCGCTTTACACAAAACTGGTCGCCGATCTGGAGACGCCGGTCTCGGCTTTTCTCAAGCTTTGCGAGGGGCGGGATAACGCTTTCCTGTTGGAAAGCGTTCAAGGCGGGGAATCGCGCGGTCGGTATTCCATCATTGTCCGCGAACCCGATCTGGTCTGGCGCTGCCGGAATGGGTCGGCGGAAATCAACCGCGCCGCACTGACCGGCGACACGTTCAGGCCCCTGGCAGAAAAGCCGCTCGAATCCTTGCGCGCACTGGTCGCCGAAACGCGCATGACCTTGCCCACCGGCTTGCCGCCGATGGCCGTGGGGCTGTTCGGCTATCTGGGCTATGACATGGTGCGCCAGATCGAGCGGCTGCCCAATCCGCCACCGGACACGCTTGGCTTGCCCGACGCGATCATGCTGCGGCCGACCATCGCCGCGATCTTCGATAGTGTGAGGGACGAGATTATCATCGTCACCCCCGTATGGTCCGATGCGAAGATCGGCGCCCACGCGGCTTATGCGCGCGCCTGCGAGCGGCTGGAGCGGGCAGTCGCCGATCTGGAGCGGCCGGCCCCGCCCGTGCCGGAAGTCCCCCCCGACCTTCCGGCGGGCGTGCCGGTCGAGTCCAATATGACCAAAGCGGAATATTTGGACGTGGTGGCGCGCGCCAAGGAATACGTCCTTGCGGGCGACGTGTTCCAGGTCGTACCCAGCCAGCGTTTTCGGCGCTCTTTCACTCTGCCGCCCTTTGCGCTTTACCGTGCGCTGCGGCGGCTGAACCCCTCGCCCTTCCTATATCATCTGTCGTTTCCCGGCTTTGCGATCGTGGGATCGAGCCCGGAAATTCTGGTGCGGCTGCGCGACGGCAAGGTCACCATCCGCCCCATCGCCGGAACGCGGCCGCGCGGCAGTACGACGGACGAGGACAAGGCCCTGGCCGAGGAGCTGATCGCCGATCCCAAGGAACGTGCCGAGCATTTGATGCTGGTCGATCTCGGCCGCAACGATGTCGGCCGGGTGGCGCGGACCGGCACGGTAAAGGTGACGGATAGCTTCTTCATCGAACGCTACAGCCATGTGATGCATCTGGTCTCCAATGTGGAAGGCGATATTCGCGAAGGTCTCGATGCCGTGGATGCGCTGGCGGCCGGCCTGCCGGCGGGCACCCTGACGGGCGCGCCGAAAATCCGCGCCATGGAGATCATCGACGAATTCGAGAAGGAAAAAAGGGGCGCGGCCTATGCCGGCGCGGTCGGCTATTTCGCCGCCGACGGCTCGATGGACACATGCATCGTCCTGCGCACTGCGCTGGTGAAGGACGGCATGATGTATGTCCAGGCGGGCGGCGGTGTCGTTGCGGACAGCGTGCCGGAGGCCGAATATCAGGAGACGATCAACAAATCCCGCGCGCTCTTCGCCGCCGCCGAAGAGGCGATGCGCTTTGCGTCAAGCGCAACGCGGGGGCAATGACACGGGGCGCGCTGCTCTTCAGGCATTTCGCTCGATTGTCGGTCGCACGCCACTGACGCTCTAACGCGCCGCCAGGGCCGCTTCGCGCGCCTGCTTCAACTGCATCGCGTCTTCCAGCGGCACCAGGGTCACGCCGTGATCCTTCGTCAGCCACGCGGCGAGCGTTGTCAGCGTTGTGTCATGGGGGTGGCCGATGGCGATAGCGACGCCATTGCGGTCGGCTGTCGCCACCAGCAGCGCCAGTTGCATCTTGATTGCCGCCGGTCTCGGATCGTCATCCAGGAAAATGTCGCGGCCGGCGGTTTGCACGCCCGCGGCATGCGCTACGGCAGCGATCCTGGAATTTGGTCCGGTGCGGGAATCGAAAAAGAACAGATGCCGTGCCTTCAGCGCGGCAACCACAGGTGCCAATCCCACCACATCGGCCGTGAAGCGGCTGCCCTCGTGATTGTTGATCCCGGCAAGGCCCGGCACGCGCGCAATGTTCCAAGCGATCCGCCGTGCAATCTCGGCTTGCGTCATACCGGTCATCAGTGCCATCGGCCCGGGATTGATCCGGCCGAGAGGCTGCATCGGCACATGCGCGAGAACGGTATGGCCCTTGCGTTCCGCTTCGCCCGCCAGGAACGGCGTCGCTTCGGCGAAAGACAGAAATGATAGCGCCACCGGCTGCGGTAAAGCCATCGCGCGGTCCGTGCCGGCCAGGTCCTCGCCCAGATCGTCGATGCAGATGGCAATGGCGGGGCGCGCGGCCGCCGGACGGCGCACGAGCATGGGATAATTGACAGTGGCCGGGGGCGTGAAGCGCGTCAGCGGCGTTTGCGGTGCCATCTGCATCCACCTGGGGAATGGCGAAGCGGTAACAGGAAACAGCACCTGCGGAGCATAGCGGCTGGCTGCAATAGGTCCGGCAATGGTGAGACGCACGGAATCGCCGGCCGGCTGCCTCGCCTGGGCCATACCTGGCAACAGGCTGGCGGCGAACAGGCCTGCACCCGATAGCGCCGCGCTACCGCCCACCGCCACTGCGGCGGCAGACAGCACAATCAACGCAATATCGAGACACCGCCGAATCGGAGACCTGAAATCCATGCACAACTACCGCGCATGGCGCGGAATCTGTCAATCCGCCGCCGCGTGGACTGCACCGGACGGGTGCGCCTTGCGGCAGAGCCAGACCATCCCGATCAGGATCAGCGAGATCCAGCCCGAGGCCCAGAAGATATCGTCCGCCCCCATAAGATAAGCCTGGTTTGTCATGGTGCGGGCGACCGCAGCCTTTGCCGCGAGGTCGGACAATCCCAATGTATGCAATCGCGCCAGCGCATGGGTCAGTGCAGGATCGAACAGGGTCGTGTAATCGGCCATGCGGCTCTGGTGCAGCGCCTCTCGCCGGTCCCACATGGTGGTAACGATCGAAGCCGCGAAGCCACCCGCGGTGATGCGCGCAAAATTGGAAAGGCCGGAGGCGAGCGGAATGCGGTCCGGCGGCACTCCGTCCAGGAGGATGGTGATCATGGCAAGAAAGAAGGTTGCCATCGCAATGCCCTGTACCAGCAGTGGCACCATGAAATCGACAAAGGCCGCGTCCGCAGTAAAATTCGCCCGCATCAGGAATGACACGCCGAACGCGATAAAAGCCACCGTGGCGAGAATGCGCGCATCGATCCGGCCCATCAGCCGGGCCGACAGCGGCGTCAGCAGCACGGCGATGACCCCCGTCGGCGCCGCGACCAACCCCGCCCAGGTGGCGGTGTAGCCGACCCGGGTCTGCAACCACAGCGGCATCAGCAGATTGTTGGCGAAGAACACCGCATAGCCCAGCAGAAAAGCCAAGGTGCCGAGCGCGAAATTGCGGTTTTTGAACAGCGAGAGATCCACGATGGGATGCTCATCGGTCAGTTCCCAGATCAGCCACGCCAGGAATCCGATCGCGGTGACAATTGCTTCGACCACGATCTGCGGAGAGGCGAACCAGTCCGCGTCCTTGCCGGTATCCAGCATGATCTGCAGTAGCCCCACCCAGACCACCAGTAATCCCAGGCCCAACGTGTCTATCGGCAGCTTGCGCGTTGGCGTTTCGCGGTCCTTGAGGTTGGCCCAGCATAGAAAGGAGACGACCAACCCGACCGGCACATTAATGAGAAATATCCATGCCCAGTGATAATTGTCCGAAATATATCCCCCCAGGATCGGTCCGCAGATCGGCGCAACCAGGGTGGTGATCGACCAGATGCCGAGCGCAGTGGCGCGCTTGTCGGAAGGAAAGACCGAGATCAGCAGTGCCTGGGAACCGGGGATCATCGGCCCCGATACGCCCCCCTGCAACACCCGAAAGAAGATCAGCGATGACAGGCTCCAGGCGATGCCGCACAGGAACGAAGCGACGGTGAAGGCGACGACGGAGAACACGAAGGTCCGCACCACGCCATAGCGGCCCATGAGCCAGCCGGTCAGCGGCACCCCGATGCCGTTGGCGACGGCGAAGCTGGTGATGATCCAAGTGCCCTGATCGGGCGAAACGCCGAGATTGCCTGCGATCGTTGGCAGCGACACATTGGCGATGGTAGAGTCAAGCACTTGCATGAACGTGCCCGCCGCCAGCGCGATGGCGGTGATGGCAAGCTGGGCGCCGCGCAATGGCGCGGGGCCACCGGGCGGGCTCAAGGCGCGGCCCCGTTCTCGCGCAGGATACGGCCGATCAGCGCGTCTGTCGCGGCTTGATTGTCCTCGCCGGTGTCGGCGGTGGTCGGGCCCTGACCGACCTTGCTGGTGACGAGCGGACCATTCCGGTCATGCACATCGACCTCGGCCGTGACGGAAAGCCCGATGCGCAACGGATGTTCGGCAAGCTCCCTGGGATTGAGCGCGATGCGGACCGGCACGCGCTGGACGATCTTGATCCAGTTGCCACTTGCATTCTGCGGCGGCAGCAGGGCGAAGGCGCTGCCCGAGCCGGCCCCCACGCCTTCGATGCGGCCATGATAGGTGACAGCGCCGCCATAGATGTCGGCGATGACCGCAACCGGCTGACCCACCCGCATATCGGCGAGCTGGACTTCCTTGAAATTGGCGTCCACCCAGACATCGTTCAGCGGCACCACCGCCATCAGCGGCAGCCCGGGCGAAACCTGCTGGCCAACCTGCACGCTGCGCTGGGCGATAATGCCATCCAACGGCGCGACGATGCGCATATGGCCGAGCGCCAGGGCGGCGTTGCGCAATTGCGCCTCGGCTGCGAGCACATCCGGATTGTGCGCTATATCGGCGCCCTGGATGCTGGAAAGGGTCTGCTGCAGGCCGCCGTGGGCGGCATTCAGGCTGGCCCGCGCCGCAGTCACGGCGTCTTTGGCATGGGACAGCTCTTCGCCGGAAACAGCGCCGCGATCCGCCGTGGCGCGGCGCTTATAATCGGCTTCGGCCTGGGTCAGCGCGATCTGCACCTGGTTCACCTGGGCGCGGTAGGAATCAGCCCTGGAGAACTGGCCTTTCACCTGGCGCACGGCGCGGGCGAGATTGGCCTCGGCCGCCTGCATGTTCACCCGCGCCACGGCGGGGTCCATCTCGACCAGCAACTGGCCCCGGCGCACCGTCTGGGTGTTGTCGACATGCAGGGTCATTACAGTAGCCGGCTCACGGCTGGTGACCGTCACCACATTGCCGCCGACATAGGCGTCGTCGGTGCTGACATAATAGCGGGCGACGAAGAACCACCACGCGCCATACAACAGGCCGCCTATCACCACCACAGCGGCGAGAATTGAAAGCCAGCGGCGCCGGGCGTGATTTTTTCCTTCTGCACTCATGACAGCATACCCGATTTATTTCTAGTTCGTTGCGAGAGACTCTGGTTTTGCTGCGTCGGTTGCGTCCGTCTTTGCAGCCGCAGGCGGTTCGAACCCGCCGCCGACGCACAAAAGCAGAGTTGCCCGCTCGACCGCCGACTGAGCGATCAGTGCAGCCATCTGTTCGCGTGCCGCCAATAAGGTGGATTCGGCGGTGAGCACCACGATTTCGGTAGCAAGTCCACTCTTATAGCGCGACTGCGCCAGGGTGAACGCACGTTGCGCGGAGGCAAGCGCATCGGCCTCCTGCTTGCGCCGTTCGGTGAGGCTTCGCACCTGGGTCAACGCATCGGCAGTCTGGCGTACCGCCGTCAGCACAGTATTATTGTAATCGGCTATGGCGGAATCCAGCCCGGCCGTAGCTCCAGCATAGCGTGCCTTGATCTTGCCGGCATCGAAGATCGGCAAATGCAGGGCCGGCCCCGCGCCATAGGTAAAAGCGTTTGCACCGATCAGGTTGGACAAGCCAATCGCCTGAAAGCCTACCAACCCCGTCAGATTGATGTCGGGATAGAAATCGGCATGTGCCGCTTCGCGCCCCGCCAATGCCGCGGCGATGCGGGCCTTGGCCGCGATGATATCGGGCCGACGCGACAGAAGATCGACCGGCAATTTCTCCGGCAACGGCAGCGCGGCATCGAGTTGCGGCGTAGGCTTGGTGATGCCGCCATAGGCATCCGCGCCCTGCCCAGCCAGCGCCGCCAAAGCATGCACAATGGTCTCGCGCTGGGCCGTGACGCGGATCTGATCTTCCTTTGCCATTGCCAGCAGCGCCTTGGCCTGCTCGACCGCAGCATCGCTTTCCAGGCCTTGGGCGTCGCGGTCCTCGGTAAGCTTCAGAATGTCGCCGCGCTCGCGCACATTGGCGTCGGCGATATCGCCATCCTCATAGGCCAGCACCAGATCGATATAGGTCTGGGCAAAGGCTCCGGCGATGGCCAGATGCGCGGCCGCCGCGTCCAACGCCGCTGCGTTGGCGTTCTGCCGCGCCTGTTCGATCAAATCGGCCTGCTTGCCCCAAAAATCGAGATCCCAGGTCAGGTTGGCCGCGACCTGCCCATACCAGCGATAGGTGCCGGCATAAGGCGGCGGAATGATGTAATCCTTGCTGAACCGCAGCCGCTGCTCCTGGCCATCGAGCGTGGCTTGGGGATATTCGCCGGTCCGGTCGACCGCCAGTTCTGCCTGAGCCGCGCGGATGCGGGCCAGCGCCCCTTGCAAGGTCGGATTGTTCGCCATCACCAGGGCGGCGAGCCGATCGACCTGTGGGTCGCCGAATGCCTTCCACCATTCGCTGGAAATTTGCGGTGCCGCAACGCCGTTCAAGCCAAGACTTGAATCCTGGATGGACTTGAGCTGAGGCGCCGTTGGCGGCGTATCGACACAGCCGCCAAGGACGGAGGTCGATAGCAGGGCGGCGCAAAGCAGTAAAAGTGGTTTTCTCATCCGTATCTCCCGCGTCGGCGATGAGGATCATGATGGCGATCGTGTTCGTGGCGCTCGTCCCTGCGGCGGCGGCCAAGGCCGGTTTCGTCCCGCGCGCCGCCCGCGGCATCGACCAGCCGCGTGAGCAGCCGGATCAGAGTTTTGATCTCGGCGTGACTGTAATCGCTCAGCAGACTGTTCCAGAAATCGGCGACCCGCGGCATCAGGCTTTCCACCAATTCCAGGCCCTGTGGTGTCAGGGTAAGGGTGATAACCCGCCGGTCGGCGTCGCTGCGCAGACGGGCGATCAACCCGCGCCGTTCGAGCTGGTCGAGAATGCGGGTCAGCGAGCCCGCATCGTGGCAGATATGGCGCGCGATCTCGCCGGAGGTCGAGGCCTCCCATTCGCGGAGCGCCATCAATACGGCCCACTGCGAGAAGGTGAGTTCTTCTTTGGCGAACAGCGTCTCGAATTGGGGTAGAATCAGGTTGGCGGCGCGGCGGACCAGATAGCCCACCGAATTCTTCATGCCGTACTGGTCGGCGCGGTAAAAGGGGCGCATCGCCCGGCCCTTTTTGTTCTGTTCCGGCAATAACTGTTCTAGCAATAATTGCTTAAGCAATCATTTACACTTTGGATCGGCGCCGCGCAAGCCCACAATTTCGTCTTGCCAGGGTTGCGCAAATCGCGGCACAGAAGGCGAATGCCCTCGTTCGTTTACGTTTTGATTACCAAACCGTCGCGCAACCGGACGCTGACCTATGTCGGCTGGACTCTGGACCTGGAGCGGCGGCTGGTGGAGCATAATGCCGGCGATGGACGGGGCGCCAAAACCACCCGCGGACGGGCCTGGCTTTTGGTCTACGCCGAAAGGCACCGCACCCGCCGTGGCGCTATGAAGCGCGAATATGCGTTGAAGCACGACCGTCTCTTCCGAGCCCGGTTGAGAGCGCAATAGAAGGCGCAGCGATTTTCTGGCACAATCGCACGGGGACGGGAGGATGGCATGATCTTCGAACAAATCGCCACCGGGGGCTGCCAATCCTATCTGCTGGGCTGCGACGACACGCGCGCCGGAATTCTGATCGATCCGGCCATGCAGCAGATCGATCGTTATATCGGGCTGGCGGCGCAGCACGGTTTGCGCATCCGTTATGTGATGGACACCCACACGCATGCCGATCATTTTTCGGCGGCAAAAGAGTTGGGTAAGACCCTGGGCTCGCAGGTGGCGATGAACCGGTTGTCGCCCGCGCCCTTCGCCGATTTCCGCCTCGCGGACGGAGAGATGTTGAAGGTCGGCAACATGCGGCTTCGCGCGCTGCACACCCCGGGACACACGCACGATTCCATGTGCGTGGTGGCGGAGGACCGGGTGTTCACCGGCGACACTTTGCTGATCGGCGGCACCGGCCGGACCGACCTGCCGACCGGCGATCCCGACATGCTGTTCGACAGCCTGTTTGGCGTGGTGCTGAAACTCGACCCCAGGCTGCAGGTCTATCCCGCGCATGACTACAAAGGCCGCAGCCATTCCAGTATTGGCGCAGAGATCGAAAGCAATCCGCGGCTGCAGAAACGCGAACGCGCCGCGTTCGTGGAAATGATGCGGCAATTGAACCTGGAAGCACCAACCCACCTGACAGAAGCGCTGCGCACCAATATGAGCGGCGGCAAGACAGTAGCCCAGCTTCTGTCGGATGCCGGGTCGCGGGTGCCCTTTGTGTCGATGGATGAACTGGCGGAGCGGGTGAAGAAGGACGATCTCGGCCTCATCCTGCTGAACGTGCGCGAGAAGGACGCCTTCGCCGCGGGCCATATCCCCGGCGCCCAGCACCTGCCGCGCGGGCAATTGGAATTGCGGGTGAACAAGGAACTGCCCGATCCGACCCAGCGCATCCTGGTGTGCTGCGAGTTCGGACACATTTCCACTCTCGCCGCCGCGACCTTGCGCGAGCTTGGCTATACCCAGGCCGCCGCGCTGGACGGCGGCATCAAGGCCTGGCGGGAAGGCGGGCTGCCGCTGGCGCCCGGGCCGCATGGTTAGCCGCCGTTAACCCTCCCCGGCCTAGGCTTGCTTGTCTTCGGGGAGCCATGACCATGTGCGGCATAGCGGTTGCGATCGACTGGGAAGACGCGCATGCCCATGTCCAGCGCCTGATCGGCGATGTCCTGCATCGCGGCGACATCAGCGACCATATCGCCACGCCCCGCGCCAATGTGGCGATGGGCACCCGCCGCCTGCGCATTGTCGATGCCGCGCATGGCGCACAGCCCCAACCGTCCTTCGACGGCAAGCTGCTGGTCTCGTTTAACGGCGAGATCTACAACCATCTGGCACTACGCGCGGAACTGGAGGCGATGGGTATCGGCTTCCGGACCGGATCCGATACCGAGGTTCTTGCCAATGCGTTGCGCGCGTGGGGTGCCCAGGCGCTGAAGCGCCTCAGGGGGATGTATGCCTTTGTCGCCTATGATGTCACAAACGGCGAATTCCTGGCGGCGCGCGATCCCTTCGGCGTCAAGCCGCTTTACCTCGTGCAGGCGGGCACCGGCTTCCTGTTCTGTTCTGAAATCCGCCCACTGCTGAAGGCGGCCGGGACGGGCGATGTGATGCTGCTACCGCCAGGCCATTTGTTGACGCGCAACTTCTGCACCCGCTTCTATACCCTGCCCGCGCCCACCCAGCTTGGCGCGTCATCGTCCGACGCGCTGGACAAGATTTTGCGCGAGGCGGTGGAAAGCCGGCTGCCGCCCGATCTGCCGGTGGCGGGCTTGTTCAGCGGCGGCATCGACAGCACGCTGATGATGCACTATGCGCGCCGCATTCGCCCCGAAATGCCTGGCTATTTCATCGGCGAGCCTGATGCGCCCGACTACAAATATGCCCGCGCCTATGCCGAGCAAACAGGCATGGACATGCGCGAAGTAACCCCACCGCCGCGCGGAGCCGGGATGCTGGCGCTGCTGCGGACTGTGGTTGAAATCTGCGAAAGCTTCGAACCTTCCGTGGTGCGGCCAGGCCTCTATTCCTATCTTGTTTCCGAACGCATCCATCGCGACGGCTTCCGCGTCGCGTTGTGCGGCGAAGGCGCGGATGAATTGTTCGCGGGCTATGGGCCGCTCGAACACACATTCGCGCAAGGCAACACCCTGGGCCGCCATGTGCAGGAGCAATGCCTCAGCTTCATGCACCGCGCCAACCTGCAGCGCGTGGATCGTTGCAGCATGCGTTTCGAGCTCGAAATCCGCGAGCCTTTCCTCGACCTGAATCTGGTGGAGCACGCCGCGCAGCTGGATGCCACAGCGCTGCTCGCCATGGTGGACGGCCGGCCCCAGGGCAAGCAGCCGCTGCGCGCGATCTATGACCTTTATCCGGACGCCCTGCCGCGCGAAATCCGAAACCGTCGCAAGGTTCAGTTCGACGAAGGCGCGGGCATCGCCTCGGAACGCACCGACTGGACAGCGATGTTCGAGGATGCGGTCAGCGACCGCGATTTTGCCGATGGCAGGCGCCAGTTCGCCGCCTATGACATCGCGACCAAGGAAGAACTGTATTACATGCGCGCGCTGGCGGCGGCGATGGACGTGGGCCGGCTGCCGCACCTGAAGGGCCGCATACGCCTTTGCGTGCCCGCCGACACGCCCGCAATGCCCGAAGCCTTGAAACGGCTTGCGCCTTCCGTCTGACATGGGTTGGGCTATACCCAAGCTGCGGCGCCGAACAGCGGCATCGGGGCCTGACGGCAAATGCGGGCCGCTGTTGACGGCACTTTGAAAAGTGCCACGACATTGGGAAATTACGGGAGATCGACGATTCCGATATTGGATTGTCCGCGCTCCGGGTTGCCCATTGCGAATACCAGTTCTCGCCCGTCGGGCGAAAAAACAGGATGGCTGGCATTGAGCGCATAGTCGGTGACTTGCATGAGTTCTGTGCCATCACGGTTTATAATGAAAGCGGCATAATGGCCGTCCGGACTACCGCGATCGGATTCAAACGCGATGCGCTTCCCATTTGGCGACCATGAGGGCGTGCGCCCGGGCAATGGCGCCGTCTCCAGCGTTCTGGTGGTTCCGCTGTCGTCCACCAGCCATATCTGGTTTTCCTCCTGGTTATAGGCCTGTCCACTGTTTTTCTGACCGGCAAAGGCGATCCATTTGCCATCGGGCGAAACGCTCGCCATTCCGGCCAGCACCTGTTTCTGGTCCGTGATGGTGACGGCTTCGCCGCCGTCTACCGGAACGCGCAGCAGAATATTCTTCGCGAAATCTGTGAAGACAATGTTTTTGCCAGTGGCATCCCAGGACGGATAGCCTGGTAAAATCGATCCGGCTGTCGTCACGACATGAGCGCCAGTGCCATCTCCGTCGACTACCCAGATGGCATGGCTGCCGTTCTGACCGTCCAAATCGAACGTAATTCGGTTGATATTCGCGGACCAGCTTGCCCGGGTCGCAGAGCCCGACGGAGAGATGAAACGTTGCGTTGGACCGCCGGATGTCGGCACGCGAAATAAGGACCAGGTCTTGCCGCCGTCCAGGGTGCGGCTGAACAGCACCGTTTTGCCATCCGGCGAAAAGCACGGCCAATAATCCATGCTGCCATCCTGCTGGGAAGTGAGCGCCCGAGACGTGAGGTTCAGGACGGCCCAAGTGCGCGGCATGGGATGACCGTGAGCCGCGCCCGAGACGGAAAGGGTTTTTGCCTTCGCGTCATCAATGCGCAGTGCCTGAATATCGCGCCCAGCCTGATTCACCGTCATGCCATTCACGCTTCCGTCAGGCCCGGGAGAGAAGGTGAAGGTCACCGGCACATTCTTGAGAAAAAACCGGGTCGGGCTGGCTGCAAAAATTTCCATGCGCTGCGGCGTGCCGACGGTGCCAAAATAATAGTGATTGTCCTCACGCCACAGACGCACCGCAAGCCGTGGACCCACCTGATAGTAGCCAACATAGCGGTCGAAGCTTTGGGGATCGATGACGATGGCGGTCTGTTGTGTTGGAGATGGAACGGATTGGGCCGCAGCCGTATGCGCCGACATGAGGATCAGGGCCGCAAGACCCCATTTGATCGTATTCATCGGTTTCTCCTAAAGGATGGTGTGCGCCAGCAGCGCAAGGCGTTGCAGCACCGCATCGGCGGCATGGATTTGTTCCCGGGAGAGAAACAGCAGCGACACCCCGATCAGCGCGGTGAACAGAAAACCGATCTGCGCCGCCACGCCGGTTCGAAAGAACGCAGCGGTGGTTTCGATGTCCGCCTCCTGATCGATGAGGCCGTCCTGCCGGTATCGTTCGGGATAGAGCGGCGCAACATGGACGCGGCGGACATGGGCGCGCTGGCCGAGGGGTCCGCTGGTACGGCGGGCCACTTCAGCCTGGAGCGCAGCCCAATTCTCAAAGCCGTATTCGCGCGCCAAGACATGCTGGGCATCGGCTAACCGCGCGGACGGCGCGTTTGCCTTCATCATGGCGAGCCGTGCTTTCGCCTGTTTGCGCAGATGTTGAGGGTGCGGGAGTTGGGGAAGCGCGCGCTTCCCGGAATTGCCGGCCATCGAAAACCTTCCTTCCTTGCGCCCGCTGTCCGCGACGTTCGGGCTGGAAGTCAGGTAAGACCAATAAAGCGAGCGGGCTCAGCCCTTTGCGCGGACGGCTTGCCTCTCGAAAGGCAAGTCAGCATAGGCACAGAGGCACGAAACGCGCAAGAGCTATTCGGCTGCGGTGCGATTTCGCTTATCGAAATTCGCCCACACGCCGTCTTCGCCGTTCCAGCTTCCCCGCGTCGCGCCTTTGGAATATTCAGTGGCGCGCTGTTCGAAGAAATTGGCGTGCTCCACCCCGTTGAGGATTTCGACCAACCAGGGCAGCGGATGCGCCTTCACCTGCCGGTAGCCACTCTCGGTTTCCTCAAAATTGCCGAACACGGGAGCCAACTTCAACTGGGTCAGCCGCCAATCGGCAATGTAGCGCACATAGGATTTGATGTCCGCCGCCTTCATGCCCTCGATCTCGCCAAGTCCGAAGGCGAGATCGATAAACTGTTCCTCCAGGCCGACCATGGTTTTTGCGACATCGAGAATATCGTCGCGTACCGATTTGGTCACGGCGCCGGTTTCCTCGTTCCAGGCATGGAACAGCCGCGTGACGCCCTCGCAATGCAAGCTTTCGTCGCGCACCGACCAGGAGACGATCTGGCCCATGCCGTTCATCTTGTTGTGGCGCGGAAAATTCAGCAGCATCGCGAAGCTGGCGAACAGCGCCATGCCCTCTGTGAAACTGCCGAACATGGCGAGGGTGCGTGCTACATCGGCGCAGGTTCCGACCCCGAATGTGTGCATGTAATCGGCCTTGGCGCGCATCGCGTCATAATCGCGGAATGCCTCGAATTCGGACTGCGGCATGCCAAGGGTCTTCAGGATCAGGGCGTAGGCGTCGATATGCACCGTCTCCATGTTGGTGAAGGCGGCCATCATCATCTGCACTTCCAGCGGCTGGAAAATGGGGATGTAGCGCTTGAGGTAATTGTCGCCGACCTCCACGTCGGACTGCGTGAAAAAACGGAAGATCTGGGTCAAGAGGCCTTTCTCCGCCTCGCTCAGCCGGCCCGACTGCCAGTCGCGGATATCGGCGCCCAACGGCACCTCCTCGCCCATCCAGTGGGTCTGTTGCTGGCGCTTCCAGCATTCATAGGCCCAGGGATAGCGCGTGATGTCATAGGTGCCGGTTGCTTTCAGCAATCCGACCTTCCCGGTGCCGATGAGCGAACGCGGATCGATATTTCCTAGGTCGCTCCCGTTCGCGCGGACGCTCCGACCGAGCCCTTTCACTGGCATGCCAGGCACTCTTCATAATCGGTTTTAGCCGCGACGGCCTTGGTGCCGACCGTCTTTTCCAACTGTCCTGCGAAACCGGCGCGGCTGATCGATTTGGATCGGCAATAATAGAGGCTCTTGATGCCGCGCTCCCACGCCGTCCAGTGCAGCATGTGCAGATCCCATTTGTCGATGTCGGCGGGCAGGAACAGGTTGAGCGACTGACTCTGACAGATAAAGGGGGCGCGATCGGCGGCGAGGTCGATGATCCAGCGCTGGTCGATCTCGAAGGCCGTGCGATAGACCGCCTTCTCGTCCTCGCTCAGGCAGTCCAGATGCTGCACCGAACCTTCCTGCTCCAGGATCGATTGCCAAGTTGTGTCTGTATCCAGGCCCTTCTTCGCAAGCAGCGCCTGCAGGTACGGATTGCGCACCGAAAAAGCGCCCGACAATGTCTTGTGGGTGTAGACGTTCGCCGGAACCGGCTCGACACAGGCCGAAGCGCCGCCGCAGATGATGCTGATCGAGGCGGTGGGCGCGATCGCCAGCTTGTGGGAAAAACGCGCCTTCATGCCCTTCTCCGCAGCATCGGGACAGGCGCCCCGCTCCTCGGCCAGCAGATAGGATGCCGCATCCGCTTCCCGCCGTATCTTTTTGAAGATGCGCAGATTCCACGATTTCGCCATCGCGCTTTCCAGCGGAATGGATTTGGCCTGCAGAAAGGAATGAAACCCCATCACGCCCAGGCCCACCGAGCGTTCGCGCAAGGCCGAGTATTTGGCGCGCTTCATGCTGTCGGGCGCCGTCTCGATGAAGCTGGTCAGCACATTGTCCAGCATGCGCAGCACATCCTCGACCAGGCTGGGGTCGGCTTCCCACTGATCCCATGTCTCGATATTGAGCGAGGACAGACAGCAGACCGCGGTGCGTTCCTTGCCGTCATGGTCCGTGCCGGTCGGCAACGTGATCTCGCTGCACAAATTGGAAGTATTGACCTTCAGGCCAAGCTCGCGCTGATGCTTGGGCAACGCCCGGTTCACCGCATCGATATTGAGAATATAGGGTTCGCCGGTCTGCAGCCGCGTTTCCAGGATGCGCTGCCAAAGCTGGCGGGCGTCGATCTCGCGCACCACCTCGCCGGTCTTGGGGCTTTTGAGGCCGAAGAGGCGATTGTCGCGCACCGCCCGCATGAATTCATCGGTGATATTGATGCCGTGATGCAGGTTCAGGCCCTTACGGTTGAAATCGCCGCTGGGCTTGCGGATCTCCAGGAACTCCTCGATCTCGGGATGAAAGATGTCCAGATAAACCGCCGCCGAGCCCCGTCGCAGCGAGCCCTGGCTGATCGCCAGGGTCAGGCCATCCATCACATGGATGAAGGGGATGATGCCGCTGGTCGCGCCGGTCTTCACCTTTTCCCCGATCGAGCGCACCTTGCCCCAATAGGTTCCGATGCCCCCGCCGTTGGACGCCAGGGCGACATTCTCGTTCCAGGTGCCGACGATGCCTTCGAGCGAATCCGACACACCGTTCAGGAAACAGGAAATTGGCAGGCCCCTTTTGGTGCCGCCATTGGACAGGATTGGGGTGGCGGGCATGAACCACAGCCGGCTCATCGCGTCATAGAGCCGCTGAGCGTGCTCTACATCATCGGCATAAGCGCAGGAAACGCGGGCGAACATGTCCTGGAAGGATTCGCCCGGCAACAGGTAGCGGTCCTCCAATGTCGCCTTGCCGAACGGGGTCAGCAAGGCGTCACGGGAGCGGTCCAGCCTGATATCAGCGGGCCTGGGCTTTGGTGCCAGCGGATAGGGAAGCGGCGGCTGGTGGCTCTTGACGGGTGTTTTGGCGGGCCTGACACGCTCTTCCAGTATGCGCGTGACGACCACCGGCCGGTCGGCGGCTCGCGGCGGCAAGAGCCTGGTTTCCACCAATTCGCCATTGGCGTCGAAGTCTCCGAACAGTCTAACAGCCGCGGACATGCGCCCCCCTCGGAAATCTTTTTTCAAATAGGGACAGGAAAACGCTGGCGGAATCCGGATGGACTCACCAAGACGCCTTTTTGACCCCGAAATGTGACGGTGCCGAGAACGTCGGCAGCAATATCTAGAGGGTGATTTGCGCCGTCCCGCAAGATGTCTTGTGCTGTGGATAAGCTCGCAAAGAGAAAAATTTTCATGGGGCAAGAAAATCCACTGTCACGTTCGAGCCCTCGCCGGAAATACGGGACTTCACTCCGAACACTGTACGAATAAGCCGGGGCGTTAGGGCTGCGGTGTCCCCCGCGATTTTTCCGTCCAGCAGCGCAACAATGCGGCTGGCGTGACGCGCCGCCAGAGTCAGATCGTGCAACGAAGCGATCACCAGCTTGCCGTCTGCCGCGAAGCGCGAGAGCAGCGTCATGGTCTTCATGGCATGGCGCGGATCAAGCCCGGTAATCGGTTCGTCGACAATCAGGATTTCGGGATCGCCGACAATCGCCCGGGCGAGCATGGCGCGCGCGAACTCGCCGCCCGACAGGGTCGTGGCGGGCTGCTCGCGACGCCCGGCGAGATCGCACAGTTCCAAGGCACGCGTGATGGCGGGTCGCCAGGCCTGTGGCAGTTCGCCTAAGGCCGGCAAATGCGGCGTCAGGCCCAGCGCCACCAGGCGTTCGACCGGCAAGGGCCATTCCAGATGGGGATTTTGCGGCAGATAGGCGCGGCGGCGCGCCAGCAGCTTGGGTGCAATGCCGAAGAGTGGTGCCTCCTCAAGCGTGACCTCGCCCGAATCCGGTTTCAGCAACCCCGCCAGCACCGACAGCAAAGTCGATTTGCCCGCGCCGTTGGGGCCGATCACGGCGACGAGGGTCCCCGCCCCGGCCGCAAGCGATACGTCATCCAGGATTTTGCGCCCACCACGCGCGACGGTGATGTTCTGGGCCGCGATCATGGCGCGGTTCGTCTCAGCCGCATCACCAGCCAGAAAAAGAACGGCGTTCCCAACAGGCTGGTGAATACGCCGAGCTTCAGTTCCGGCCCGGTATGGATCAGCCGCGCGGCGATGTCGGCGGCCAGCAGCAGCAACGCCCCCGCCAAGGCCGATGGCAGCAAAATGCGGTTGGGCTGATAGCCTAGCAGGGGCCGCATCAGATGGGGTGCCACCAAACCGATGAACCCGATGGCACCCGTGACGGATGTGACAGCGCCCACTGCCAGCGCGGTGCCGAACACCACCTTGAAGTTGAGCCGCCTCAGATCGACACCGAGGCTCTGCGCTTGTGCCTCGCCCAAGGACAGCGCGTCCAAAGCCCTTCCGGTCGTGCCGAGCAACACGCTGCCGATTGCGGCGAAGGGCAACACCAGCCAGACCTGCGGCCAACTCTTGTCGGCCAGCGATCCGAGCAGCCAGTTCATGATTTCATAAGCGGCGTAGGGATTGGGCGCGAAATTGAGCGCCAGCGCGATTCCCGCGGCTGTCAGACTGGACACCGCGGCGCCGGCCAGCACCAGAGTGACGGTGCCGCCGCGGCCGAGAGCAAACGTCATCGCGCAGGCTGCCAGTCCGCCCAGCATGCCCAGCAGCGGACCGGTCAGCGGCGAAACAGCAGCAAGACCGAAATAAATGGCAATCACGGCTCCCAGCGCCGCCCCCGTGGCGACACCCAGCAGCGCGGGCTCGGCGAGCGGATTGCGGGTGAAGCCCTGCAGCACCGCGCCCGAGAGGCCCAGCACGGCGCCCATCGTCAACGCCAACAGGGTACGCGGAAGGCGGATATCCTCGACGATCAATGCGGACAGGGACCGGCGATCGGAAAGGACCTCATGCAATGCCGACAAAGGCAGCCATACCCGTCCGGCCAGCAGCGATACGGCGAACGCCATGACCAACAGCGCAAGCAATACGGCGATGAGACGGCTCATGGCACGCCTCCGGGCCGGCGCATCGCCACCACCAGGCTCGCGCGCAAGCGTATAGCCGCTGCCGCGCTTTCCGGCGCACCGCAGCCATACAACGCGGACGGATAGATGATGCGGCGGTGGGCGAAGAACTTCATCAGCACCGGGTGGTCATTCTGATCCGCACGCAGCGACGGGGTGTCGTTGTAGTCGTCACCAAAGGCAAGTATGTCAGGCCGTGCCGCCAGCAGCGATTCCACATCGTAATAGCCGTCAGCCGCGGCGACGATGTTGCGCCCGCCCGCCGCGCGCAAGATGGCGTCGAACAGACTGCCGCGCCCGGGCACATAGCCGCCCCCGCCCCAGCCCGCCACCCGGATGACGCGCTTCGGCCGACCGGTCGCAAGAGCCCCGAGTTGCGCGTCCATGCGCGCGATCAACGCTTCGCCGCGGGCCTCTTCCCCCACGGCAGCGGCGACCTGACGGGTGGCGCGGCGGATTCCGGCGAAGTCCTCTGCGGGCGGCACTTCCACCACCCGCGCACCGCTATGGGCAATCAGCGCCAGCATGGAGGGCGAAGTGAAAGTGTCGGTCAGGATAAGGTCTGGCTTCTGCGCCAGCACTTCCTCGGCCGTATTGTGATTGACCCTGAGTTTCGCCGCCTGCGGCCACAGCCGCAGGGCCGATTTTTCCCGGCTCAGAAAGGTCACCGACGCGATGCGCGATGGCGGGGCGAGGTCCATCAGCAGTTCGTCGGTGCAGAGCTTCAGCGACATGATGCGCTGAGGCTCGGCCAACGCAGCCGTCACGCTTGCGCACAAGACGCAAAGAATGACGGCTGCTGCAAGTCCATGCTTCATTCACAGCCCCGCCTTGATGCCACCGAACACCCCGATTCCCGGCCGCAGAAATCCGTCCGGATTTTGGTATTTCGTATCCAGCGCATTCTCGATCCTGCCGAACAGAGTTAGCTGACCGGTCAGGCGATAGCTTGCGGCGAGATTGACCAGCGTATAGCCAGGCATCTTCAGGCGCGAGATGGAAAAGTCGCGGTTGCCGTCGATCTGTGGTCCCACATAAAGCAGCGTCATATCCAGCGACACGTCCGGCATCGCCTGCCATCCTGCGTCGAGACTCGCCTTGTTGCGCGGCCGGCGGATCAGCTCGAGATGTGTCGTCTCATCGGTCGCGTCGGTATAGGTATAGTCTGCGCGCAGCGACAAAACAGCCAGCGGTTGGTAGGCGACATAGCTTTCCACGCCCTGCGTCACCGCCTTGCCGAGATTGATGTCGGTCGTGAAGTCCGCATTGTTGCTGATGAGATTGTGTATGTCGTTATGGAACCAAGTCGTCCCCGCCGACAGCGCCGCGCCGAGCCGCTGGTCCATGCCTATATCATAGCCGATGCTGGTCTCCGGCTTCAGGTCCGGATTGGCGAAGAAGCCATAGGCGGGAAAATCCTGGTAAAGTTGCTCCAATGACGGGGCCTTGAAGCCGGTGCCGATGCTCGCCTTCAGCCTTGTGCCGGTATCGGCGATGGTCCAGACCGGCGCCACGCGCCAGGTCAGCTTGTTGCCGAAGCGGCTATTGCTATCGTCGCGCAAGCTGACGCTGCCGGCAAAAGGTCCCCAGGCGGTTTGCACTTCTCCATAGCCGGCATTGGTGGTGATGCCCGCCAACAGCGGCACATGAATGGCGTCGCGCGCCGTCTCCGCCCCCAGCACCAGGGTCGCGCCATCCAGCGCGAGATCGCCCTGCCAGTCGAGCTTCACCCGATCGCCGGAACTGGGCAACGGCCCATTATCGGGATCGAGATCTTCCGTCACCGTGCTGCCATAAGCGACGCCCAGGGTCTGGTCGAAGCGGCCGGTCTTCAGGTGCGCCGTGGCGCGGCTTTCATATTGCAGCACGTCGATACGGGTCTGATCGGGCGAGGGATAGGATGCAAAGGTTACGGGGTCGAACGCATCGCCCGTGATGCGCGAGCGGCTGTCGCTATAGCGGCCGGTAAAGCCCAGGTCCAAATCGTCCGTGATATCGTATCCCAACCGGGTGCTGGCGGTGAGATTGTCATAGAAATCGTCATTGCGCTTTTCGCCCGGCAGCAGCAGGCCCAGTGGTGTGACAGGGCTCGCGCCGACAGTGTCGTGCTGCAAATCCGCAAAGACATGCAGTCCGCCGTCCGAGCCGCCGACCGATGCGCTCTCGTTGAAGGTATCGAACGAACCGCCTTCTATGCTGGCATCTAGCTTGGCCGGTCCCTCCCCGCTCTTGGTGGTGATGCTGACAACCCCGCCCAGCGCGTCCGAGCCATAAAGCCCCGATTGCGGCCCGCGTAGCACCTCGACCCGCGCGATGTCACCCGCCAGAAGCTTGCCGAAATCGACTGAGCCATTGGGATTGGACGGATCGGAAATATCGATGCCGTCCAGCAGCACCTTGGTATGGTTTGCATTGGTGCCGCGCATGAAGAGAGAGGTCTGCCCGCCCGGCCCCCCGGTCTGCACGACATTAAGACCGGGCACATTGCGCAGAATGTCTGGCATGTCCTGCAGCTGGCGCGTTTCAATGTCGGCGGCGGTGATAACGGTATTACTGCTGGCGATTTCGGCTTGCGGCGTAGGGACGCGGGTCGCGCTGACGATGACGCTTTCATCGTCGAAGTCTTGGGCCTGCGCTGCCAGGGCCGACCCAAACGCGGCGACCGCCACCGAAGACCATAAAAATGCTTTCAACACGGCTTTCTCCCGGTTTCAGGAGACGGCGCGAAACGATTCGATTTTCGGATTTCCAATCCAGTGCCCCGCGACGACTCCAATCTTGTCGCCGCTGCGGTTCACCCCGCTGCCCCCGACGCACCCCGGCCGGACACAAGACGACGGTGCGAGGCAGGTCTCCTGGCTTCCGGCTCACCGCTTTCGTCCGCCTTCCCAGGACGCTTCTTCAACGAAGAAGAGTCCCAGTGGCAGTTGGACGATCGCTCGCCGGCTACAGTTGCGGGGGCAGCCGCGGTATCGCACCGCGTTCCCTAAACCTTGCACCTGGCCCGACCGTATGCGACCGCAAGCACCGGCTCAAGAGCCCGGCGCGCATGGCGGCGTTTCACAAGAAAAGCTTGGAGTTTGCGGCCCTGACTCGGAGGGCCGCATGCGCTAGTCTCCGGCGCCGCAGAAACGAGGATGTACCCATGCCGCTTTCCATCGACGAAATCGCTCCCGATTTTACCGCCCAATCCACGGAAGGCCCGCTGCATTTCTATCAATGGGCCGGCGATAATTGGGTGCTGTTCTTCTCCCATCCCAAGGATTTCACCCCTGTCTGCACCACCGAGCTGGGCGCGGTCGCCAGATTGAAGCCAGAATTCGACAAACGGGGCATCAAGGTGCTGGGCCTGTCCGTCGATCCGGTTGAGAACCACACCAAATGGGCCGCCGACATTGCCGAGACTCAAGGCACAGCCCCGAACTATCCGATGATCGGCGACACGGACCTGAAAGTGTCAAAGCTCTACGGCATGCTGCCGGCGGACACCCAGGGGACTTCCGAAGGCCGCACGCCGGCCAACAATGCGACGGTGCGCAACGTGTTCATCATCGGCCCCGACAAGCGCGTCAAGCTGATGCTGGTCTATCCGATGTCGGTGGGCCGCAATTTCCAGGAAATTCTGCGGGTGATCGATTCGATGCAGTTGGGCGCCAAGCACAAAGTGGCGACCCCGGCCGATTGGAAGCAAGGCGAAGACGTCATCATCAGCGGCGCGGTGAGCAACGAGGACGCGGCGAAGCTGTTTCCCGGCTACAAGACCCAAAAGCCCTATCTGCGCACAACCAAGCAGCCCGGATGAGGCAGCGGGGCCGGTCCCAGCCTTCGCTGTGACGCTGCCGGCTTGGCGGCAGCGTCACAGCGAAGGCTGGTTGGCCGCGCGCTTCTTCCATTTGTAGACCCGGATGGAATTGCGCCAGAAAAACTTCTCGGCGGCGGCGCGGCTTCGGGTGGCGAAATAAGCCCGCGCCAGGGTCACGATCTCCGCCGGCGTGGCGGCGCCTACGCTCTCGGGCCAGTCGCTGCCGAACACCACCCTGTCCTCGCCGAACACATCCATGAACATATCCAGCCGTTTCTTGTGGCCGGTCAGGCCGTGCTCCTTTTCGCCACGATGCTGGATCTCCGACAATTTGGCGATGATGTTGGGGCGGCCATGAATATCCTTCAGCACCGCGTCATAGGCGCCCTGCTCTTCCGGCTTGGGATCGAAGGACGGCAAATGGTCGATGACGATGCGCAGATGCGGGACCTTGTCGTTGAGCTTCACGATCGCCTGCATCAGAGCGATATCGGGATTGGCGCTGTCCATCACCATGTCGGCGTCGGCCAGTCTTTTGATGCCGGCGATGAAGGCGGGATTGTCCACCTGCACCGAAAGCGGCTTGCGGCCCCACAGATTGCCGCAGCGTATCCCCAGGAACAGCGGGTTCTTGCGGAAGCGGTCGAAAAATTCGGCGAAATCCGGCTTTTCCGGCTCCAGATCGCCCACCGTGCCGACCATCATCGTGTCGGTCTGGAGCTGCTCCAGCACCCACAGATTGTCCTCGAGCCAGGGACTAGCCTCCAACTCGATGGCACCCACCACGCCCAAATGCGCGAAATTGGCGCGGTACATGGAAGGTAGTGACACGCCGCCTTTATACTCTTTCGAGCCGGTATAGGGCGCGCCTTGCGGCCGGCGGTTGTCGAACAAATGGAAATGGGTGTCGATGATGGGAATGTCATTGACCGACGCGGCGACACCGGCCTTTGCTGTCACGCCCAACGCGGCTGCGCCGGCGATAAAATCCCGTCTCTGCATGGCCGCCCCACTTCCTTCAATCGTTCGCGCGTACCAGCCCCTTGCCCAGCCACAGCGAATAGGTGCCCGGCTGGGTGATGTATTTGAGGAATTGCGCCGCTTCCTTGGGATGGGTTGAGCGCGCCAACACCGCCGCCGACCCGTCGATCCAGGCGTGCAACTCTTCGGGCAGCGGACCGGCATTGCTGAGCGCATCGGGATGATTGATGATCTCGCAGATCAGTTGCAGCGCCATCTGGCCATCGCCGCGCGCCACGGCCTGTCCGCCCTCGCCATTCGTGCTGATCTTGCGCTTGATGCCGGCGAGTTCGGGACGGCTGTTCAGCATATTGTCGATGATGCCGGCTTCCATGCTGCCACCCTTGGGATTGGAATACATCACACTGTCCGCCGCCTTCAGCACGGCCGCGAGCTTGTCCACCGTCGAAATGTCGGGAATGGGATCTCCCTTGTGGATTGCCAAGCCGATATTGACCCGGCCGATCGCAATTCGGCTGCCCGGAACGATGGCCTTGTCGGCCTCCAGCTTGTCCATCAGGTTGTTGGGCAGGAAGACAAGGTCGGCGGATGGATTGCCATTCTCCGCATCCGGCACCATCTGGGTCATGCCTTCGGGATGGGCCGTGGTTTTGATGCCGGTCTGAGCGGTGAAGCCGGCAGCAAGATCAATCAGCCCGGCATTGTAGATGAAGCCGGGACTGATCGCCCGCAAAGTAATCCCGGTCTGCGCCGCGGCCGGAGCGGCGAGACCGAGACTAAGCAGCAGCGGTAAAAGCATTCTTCGCACTGGATTTCCTCGGGCGATACCGCTCAATCCTGCGTCCGCTCCAGGCCCTTGCCCAGCCACAGCGAATAGGTCCCCGGCTGGGTGGCATATTGGAGGAACTGTGCCGCCTCCCGCGGATGCGGCGCCCGCGCGGACACGGCGGACGCGACATCGAGCCATGCATGCAGCGAGTCCGGCACCGGGCCAGCGTTGGCCAAGACGTCCGAATGATTGACGATTTCGCAAATCAGTTGCAGAGCCATTTGGCCCTCGCCGCGCGCGACCGCCTGGCCGCCCTCCCCGTTCATGCTGATCTTGCGCTTCACGCCAGCGAATTCCGGATGGCTGTTCAGCATATTGTCGATGATCCCGGCTTCCATGCTGCCGCTTTTGGGATTGGAGTACATCACGCTGTCTGCGGCCTTCAGCACGGCCGCGAGCTTGTCCACCGTCGAGATATCGGGAATGGGATCACCCTTGTGGATGGCGAGCCCGATTCGCACCCGGCCGATATTGATCCGGCTACCGCTCGCCACATTGGCCTGCACCTGGTCCATCAAGGAATAGGGCAGAAACACCACGTCCGCGGCGGGCGTACCGGTCTTCAGTTCATCGGCCATCTTGGCCATGTTGAGAGTGACAATATCGACCTTGATCCCGTGCTGCTTCTCGAAACCCATGGCAAGGTCGCGCAGCCCCGCATTGGCAGTGACGGCGGGCGTGATGACCCGCAAAGTTATGCCCTGCGCACAGGCTGGCACCGCCAGGCCGATGGCAAAAAGCGCCGACAATAGAAATTTCTTCATGACATTCCTCTTTTCAGATCATTCCCCGACCGGCTCGCGTCCCATTGCAACATTGTGCGCTTCCGGCCCGAATTTCATCATAATACAAATCAGAACCGCGGCGCAGGCCGCCACAATCGCCAGAGCGATACTATAATTGCCGGTCGTCAAATCTGTCGCGATGAAAGATTGAAGCGGCAGATTGACCGCGGCAATCAGATTGCCGAGCTGATAGCAGGTGCCTGCAAAGGTGCCGCGTGCACCCGCTGGCGACAATTCATTGAGATAGGCCGGCACCACGCCCCAGGCGCCCTGCACGCAGATCTGTATCAGGAAGGCGCCCAGCGCCAATCCGACGGGCGTGGCCGCATAGGCCCAGAAATAAACCACCGGCAGCGACAACAAGGTCACCAACATCACGGTACGCCGGCGTCCCAGACTCTGGCTGATGGAGCCGAAGAACAGCCCGCCGATGATGGCCCCAATATTGTAGATGACGGCGATGTTCTTCACCGTGGCCGGACCGAAATGGTGCTGCGCCTGCAAGAAGGTGGGATAGAGGTCCTGGGTGCCGTGACTATAGAAATTGAATCCGGTCATCAGCACGATCGCGAACAGCGCCAGCTTCGCGTGGTGCCGAAGCACATAAAAGGTCGAGGACTCTTTCGAGCGCGCACGCTCGCGGCTGAAATGCTGCGATTCCGGTACCTTCAGGAAGATATAAAGCACCAGGATGAAGGCGGGGATCACTCCCACCATGAACATGCCGCGCCAGCCGATGCTGGCATAGAGAAAGCCATACACCAGAGAGGCGACCAGATAACCCGCTGGGTAACCCGATTGCAGCAGGCCCGAGACGAAGCCCCGCGCATTGTTGGGAATCGTCTCCATCGAGAGGGACGCGCCGATGCCCCATACCCCGCCCATGGCGATGCCGAAACAGGCACAGGCAAGATAGAAGGTCTCCAGATTGATGGTGAAAGCGATGGCGAAGTTGAGCACCGAATAAAGCGCAATATCCACCATCAGGACGGGGCGCCGGCCGAACCGGTCCGCCAAGCGGCCAAAGATGAAAGCGCCCAGCGGCCGAAACGCCAAGGTCAGCATGGTGGCGATGGTGATCTTGGTGATGGAGGTGCCGAACTGGGCGGCGATGTCCCGGTAGACGAACACCATCAGAAAGAAGTCATAGGCGTCCATCGCCCAGGCCAGAAAACTGGCGGTGACCGTATGCTTGGCGGTGGTGGACCAGCCCCGGAACGCTGCGAGCGCCATTTTCTCCCCTTATGCTGCGATTGGCGACTTGTTGTTATCGCGCGCGAGTATGGCCGCTCCGGCCTGGAAACGGCAACCCAAAACTTGTCCCGGCACTCCCGCGGCGCCAGGACGGCGGCAGCCGTCTCTCATTTTCGCGCAATTCAGATCAAGTCGATGCGGAACACATCGCCGCCGCTCGGGCTGTTGAGCTCGGGAAAGCCCGGCTGGGCATATTTCGCTTCGATCGGCCAACCGGGATGCTCGCCGGCATCCACGCCATAAAGCTGCCCATCCAGCACACAGC
>DATATP010000021.1:0-4323 GCA_036268715.1 Rhizomicrobium sp.
GGCGCAAGCACCGCTTGCGCGGGTACACTTGGCGGACGGGCCGCTCGTCGCCGTACCAGGAATGCCTTCGGCTGATCTCATCCCGAGCCTTCTTGCCGCATCGGATGTGCGCCCGACAGGGCGTAGAGCAGGTAGCTCTCCCCCTTGTCGTCCAGAACATTTTAGAAGAACGAGCCGAACTGTGCGCCCGTGAGTTCCGTCGCCGCGTCCGTGACGGACCGCACAATGGTAGTCAGGTCGGAGCTGCTTGCGATAGCGGTGCCGATAGCGTCCATGATCTCAAGTCGTCTTATGGGATCAATGTCCGCACGAAACGAGTTGGCTTCCCCTGGCTGAGCAGAATGATTCATCGAATCTCTTGCGGCAGTACTTTGGGTAACCGAAGACCAATGTAACTGGCAAAATAAAGGGCGGAAAAAGCGGCTTTTCAAGGGATATTACGCGGCAAGTTTGTACACCAACGCGGCTAGGTCTTCGGCAACATAGGGTTTACTGACATAGTTTACATTCGCCGCATTTCGTGCGCTGCCGGGCGAACTTTACCTGAGGTTATAATGATTGCTATCGGGGGCCAGCGGTTTCGCACAGCCCAAGCAAGCGCCAGACCGTCCATGGAACCTGGCATCTGGATGTCGGTAAATACGACCCTGATATCGTCGCGGGTTTCCAAAATGGATATTGCGTCATGAGCGTTCGAGGCTTCGACGACCTCCAAACCGGCCTCCTCGATGATCTGGACCGCGTTCATTCGCAGCAACAATTCATCCTCGACGATTAGTACGATGGCGGACATTTCTCGGCGCTCACGGGAATAACATAAGTTGAACGCAGGACTGACATTTTTGCTGCAATCCTAAGCGGCAGCGCGCGTCTTCTTGGGGCGCTTAACCAAGTCATCCGCCTTCGTCCCGCTTCGGGTTTTTCAGTGTCCGGCGGCGGGAATATTCAGGTCAATCCAGGTGGGAGCATGATCACTGGTCTTTTCCCAGCTGCGAACCTCGCGGTCGACCCCTGCCGGGTCCAGGTCGAAAACCAACCTGTCCGCCTTCGCTAGATCTTCCATGCGTGATCCCCAGCCGTAAACTCAATCGTGCCCATCTGCACAGGTCAGGAGGCCAACTTCGTTTTCGAGGAAAAGATAAGGCTCGCTGGTACCGTCTTTTCGCGGATGGCGACATGCTTGACCGCGTCGCCAAAACTGCCCGCATCGTGTTTTTGGAAGAAGCACACCTGGCCGCGCCGGTCGGGCGCCGCAATGATTGCGGGCGGGAAGACCGCGGAGGGTCAGTCAGGCCGCTCCTGCAGACCGCTTGCGCGGCCTGCAGGACTTCGGCATCGGATTTACAATTTCGCCCGGAAGCCTAGCGACACCAACCGCCGGATCGGATTGGAGACGAAAGGATTGTAGCCATTGTTGCTCAAAGCATTGCCGTGGTCGGGATAATTGTAGAAGGGCGGATCGGTGATGCCGGTCTTGCCGCGCGAATCTCACAAGCCTGTTTTCGTCGCTCGCGTTCTTGGAAAAGGCCAATTCCACCCGGTGACTATTTCACCTGATCTGGCAACGCGAAGACATACAGCGCCTGCCCGTGGTCGGGATGGTGCAGCTCGCCCAGCATGCTGCTAGGCTTGGCGAAGGGGCTGCCGCCGCCTAGACCCGTGGTAATGGCGATATACTGCTTGCCGTCGACTGCGAAAGATACGGGATTGCCCTGCACCACCGTAGGCAAGCGCACCGTCCATAGTGTTTTCCCAGTAGTCGTCTCGACCGCGCGGAAGACGCGGTCGTAATCGCCTACGAATGAGACGTCGCCGTCGGTCGAAAGCACACCGGTCAGGAAGGGCGCGCGCTGTTGAAAGGACCAGACCGGTTTCATGTCGGCGGTGTGATAGGCCGCCAGCCGACCCATATTGCCGTCGGTGCCGGGCATGAAGAACACCCGTTCTTCGCCTTCAGTCTGCACAGAGCCGGTGTGCTGGGCTACATCATGGCCCCGCATCAGGTTGCAGCTTTGGTCTAATGGAATGATCATCAGATCGTTCTTCTGATCGTAGCTGGTGGGCGGCCAGTCATGGCCGCCAGCGGCACTGGGGCAGGCCGAGATCCATGTGTTAGTCTTCTGTGCCAGTACGTCCGGGCGGAAGGAGAGCCTGCCGGTCTTCTTGTCGATGCCGTCATAGACGTTTTGAAACACCGTTTGGCGGGCGGCGATAAACTTGCCGGTGACGCGGTCGAGCTTCCATAGGATGCCCGCCTTGCCGATGGTCATGAGCGTCTTTTGGGCGCCATGGTCGATCAGCACGCGCTCAAAGACCTCGTCCAAGTCGAAGGTCTCGCCGGGTGCATGGCTAAAATACCATTTGAGCTTGCCGGTATCGACGTCCAGCGCCAAGGTGGAATTAGCATATAGCGTGGCGGCGGTGCCGCTGCGCCGCGAAGCCTGCATCCACGGCTTCGACTGCGCGGTGCCCCAATAGGTCAAGTGGAGCTCTGGGTCATAGGAGCCGGCGATCCAGGTCTCGCCGCCGGCGCGCATGTCGTCGGGCACGTCACCCCAGGTGTCGCCGCCGGGGGTTCCCTTGTCGGCAATGGTGGTAAATTTCCAAACTTGCGCGCCGGTCTGGGCATCGTATGCGCTGATGTAGCAATGCGGCATCTGCCCACGGCAAAGCGTCAGACCTACAATGACCTTGCCATGGGCGACGATTACGCCACCGGTCTCGTTGAATCCTCTACCCGGCAGGGCGATATCGGTTTCCCACGCCACCTTGCCAGTCTTGGCGTCCAGTGCATAAAGCTTGGCGTCGGTGGCGTTGATGTAGACCTTGTCCTGATAGACTGCCAGACTGCGAAGCGCGCTATAGGCGCGCGTGGCGATGGGGCCCAGGCGGTTCTCCCACAGAAGCTCGCCAGTTCTTGCGTCCAGTGCCTGCACAGTGTTGGAGGTGTTGGCCAGGAACATCACGCCATCATGGATAGTGGGGCCGGTGGCGTTTTCGCCGCCCTCGTTCATCGCCCAGGACCATTTGAGCTGCAGTTGCACGACATTGCCGGCATTGATCTGATCGAGCGCGCTATGGCTGTGCGCCTGATAGTTGCCGCGATAGATCAGCCAGTCCTTGGGATCGGGATGGACCAGCATGGCGTCCGTCACTGGCGTATAGTTCTTGATGTCGCCCACCAAGGTCTGGCCCAGCCTCATGGCGGGCGCCCGGGCCGCATCGACGCGCGGAGCTTTTGGCTTTGCAATATCAGCGGGAATCTGTCCGTTGGCTATCGAGCCGATGGGCGTGGTTTGGGTACCATCGAAGGCGACGCTGCTAGGATGGGCGCCATTGGCGACCATCACGAAGGCGGTGATCGCCTGATAGGTCGCCGCATCCAGGCTGCCGGCGCGGCCATAGGGCATGTTGGCGCTGATGTCCGCATAGAAATCCCGGATCGGTCGGCGGCCCCAGGCGGCCATGAAGCTGGCGCCCGCCAAAGCAGGCTGCTCGCCCGAACCGGACAGATTGGCTTGGTGGCAGCTGGCGCAGTCAGCGGCATAGGCGGTGCGCCCGGCCGCGGCCTGGGCTGTGGTGAAAGGAGCTTGCGCTGTCTGGGCCGAACTCGGCGCAATACCCAGACCAACAAGCGTGGCCCCAATCCAAATCCATTCCCGCATCACGCGTTCCTATTTTTCGGTCCAGTTGCCCGGCACGTCCAGTTGCGGCAGGAATCCCTGACCCGCTTCCGGTACATCAGATCCTGCGAAATCGTGTTGGGGCAGCAGCCATCCCCAGAGATTGCCGTCCGGTGCCCTTTGGCTATTGAGCTGTAGATAGAGATGGCCCTGCTTCAGCGCCACAAGCGCCTTTTCGTTCAGCGTCACACTGCCAGAAATCCGGCCGGCGCGCGTGCCGTCCAGCGCAAGGTCATAGATAGACGGTCCCGGCACGCCGATTCCCGGCCCGGTATAGAGCTTGACGCTGATGGCGTCGGAGGGCAGGCCCACGAAATCGCCCGTCACGGTCAGCCGATTGCCGTCCAGCCGAGCGCTGACATGGCCGTCGCCCTGCACATTCGCGCGCATCGCGCCGTCATAGGCGACCGCAGTCAGTCGGCTGGCATAGTCCTGAGCCAAGCTAGGCGACAGGGTCGCCGCGAACGCAATCAGAATTGTCCAGCGCATGGTCGCCATTAGATCAAGTCGATGCGGAACACATCGCCGCCGCTCGGGCTGTTGAGCTCGGGAAAGCCCGGCTGGGCATATTTCGCTTCGATCGGCCAACCGGGATGCTCGCCGGCATCCACGCCATAAAGCTGCCCATCCAGCACACAGC
>DATATP010000022.1:0-2896 GCA_036268715.1 Rhizomicrobium sp.
TGACCGTCACCGGCATCCTGCGTGACCTGCCGCACAACACCGATCTGAATATCGACATGGTTGTTCCCAACACGTCCCAGGTTGACAGGATGTCCATCGAAGGCAGGGGTGCGTGGCTGAACATCCAGGGCGCCGGATATGTCAAGCTGGCGCCGAACGCCAACCTCGCCGCCGTGCAGGCAAAGCTCGGCCCGATGCTGGACCGGCATATCGACGCCAAGAAGCAACTGAATGTCGACGTGCCCGGCCACGACATGCTGCATCTGCACCTGATCCCATTTCGCGCCGTCCATCTTGCGCCCTTCGGCGAGACCAAGCTGGGCCGCTGGACCACGGTTTATGGCTTTGCTGCCGTGGCGTTGTTGATCGTGCTGATCGCCTGCATCAACTACATGAACCTGGCCACCGCACGCGCCTTGGCGCGGTCACGGGAAGTCTCGCTGCGCAAGGTGATGGGCGCGCGCCGCTCCCAGCTTATCGTCCAGTTCATGGGCGAATCCGTGATGATGGCGCTGATCGCGCTTCTGTTCGCCGTCGCCATGGTCGAACTTCTGACGCCCGCCTTCGACACGCTTCTGGCCCGGCCGATCGCTTATCGCATCCTGAGCGACTGGCCCCTGACCCTTTTCATTCTGGGCACCGCCATCCTGGCGGGCGTTCTGGGAGGAAGCTATCCCGCATTCCTCCTGTCCAGCACCCGGCCCGCCGCGCGGCTGGGGACTGGCGCCACCGCTGCCTCGGGCTCGGGCCTGCTGCGCACGACCTTGGTGGTGCTGCAATTCGCCATCTCCATCGGCCTCGGCATCGCGGTGATCGTCATCTTCGCCCAGATCAGTTTTTCGCGTCAGATGAACATCGGCTTTGACCGCCACAATCTTCTGGTCATCAATGGCGCGGGGCAGCTTACCCCGACCGCGCGCGACAGTTTGGACCGCACGCTTGCCGCAGACCCGGCGATCGCGGGTGTGGCGCAATCAGACATGACGCCTTTCGACGGCGGCATTCTGGTATCGAACGTCACCCTGCCGGACAGCGGAGAGAAATTCACCGTCCGCTACCTGGACATCGATCCGGATTTCCTGGGCGTGTATGGCATCAAGCTGCTGGCCGGGCGCAACCTGTCGCGCGACCGCGGAACCGACATCTACAATCCCCCGGAGGCGAAGCCGGGTGTCAAGCGGGCAGCGGTCAGTATGAATGTCCTGATCGATGCCGCCGCAGCGCGACAGTTCGGTTTCACGGTCCAGAACGCCATCGGCCGCACCCTCATCCTTGATGGGCTGGACCACATGACCATCGCGGGGGTGGTGGGAGACGTCAATTTCGACGGCCTCCAACAACCCATGCAGCCGATCTTCTACTCCTACGCGCCCAAGGGCCTGGGCCCCCTGTCGGTCCGCATCAAACCGGGCCAGACGCAGGCCGCGGTGGCGGCGGTCGACCGCATTTGGCGCCGCTTCATGCCCAGTACGGCGATCCGCCGCCGTTTCCAGGATGAGAGCTTCGACAAGTTCTTCAATTCCGACGAGCGGGAAGGGCGCATCTTCGGCATCTTTGTCGGCATCGCGATTTTCATCGCCTGTCTGGGGCTGTTCGGGCTGGCCAGCTTCACCGCCGAACGCCGCACCAAGGAGATCGGCGTGCGCAAGGTCTATGGCGCCCGTACCCGCGATATCGTGCGGCTGCTGCTGTGGCAATTCTCCAAGCCGGTGCTGATCGCCAACCTGATCGCCTGGCCGGTGGCCTGGTATTACCTGCAGGACTGGCTCACCGGTTACGCCTACCGGATTCCGCTGAGCCCTTTTTATTTCCTGGCTGCCGGAATCATCGCCCTGCTGATTGCCTGGGTCACGGTGATCTTCCACACCGTCCTGATCGCACGAGCTAGTCCGATCCACGCCCTGCGGTACGAGTAGATGTTTACGGGGCGCGTGTCTTTTGACCGCCGAGGGCGTCGGCAGCTCAGGGAGCTACATTCGAGGATGTTTATCCAGAAAAGTGGTAAGCACTTACGAACGTTTGTTTAAGTGTGCCCTTAACGATTGCCGGAGGATTGCGGCACTCCGCCCTTAGCAAAAACTTCGCTTCTCCCACGTAATTATGCGATCCTGAAGGTGTGAAGGCGGACACGACTATGAGTCTTTTTACCTTCGGCTATGAAGGACTTTCGATTGAAAGCTTCACTGTCCGCCTCAAGGAGGTCGGGGTGAAGGTGGTCGTCGATGTCCGCGAGTTGCCACTTTCCCGCAAAAAGGGTTTCTCAAAGACCAGTTTTGCTGCTGCCCTGGAATCGGTTGGCATTGCGTATAAACATCTTCCCGTGTTTGGTCGCCCACGGCCCATTCGGCACAGATACAAGCGCGATGGTGACTGGAATCGTTATGAGAAGGCTTTTAATGCCTACCTCGCGACGTTGGAAGCAGCGGTTGAGGAGCTAGCGAGATTTTCAAATACGACGAGTGCTTGTCTCGTCTGTTTTGAGATAGATTTCAATTTCTGCCACCGCAGCCTTGTGGCACGGGCGGCGGCCAACGCCGGCGGCGCGCAGGTCGTTCACCTTACAGCAAAGAAAGCTGACCCGCTGTCTCTGATTGCCGCCTAGGCGGATATATCAGGCTAATGATCAACCATTGATCTGGAAAACGGTGGATTGTGCCCATCAGGAACGTCAGGTCTTTTGACGGCAACTCTCGCTCCACCTTGTTCCGGAACGGTGTTTCCCATTGGGCGCCATGCTTTCGACGCAAATTCCAGTAGAGAGCGCCCGCCTCCCAGTCGACGATCTTATGCCGCGCCTCGATCTCGATACCCTCGGGTCCCGATGCATTTGTACCGGTAGTGAAAATCGAAAGGTATTTTGCGCAATGTTGCGATCTTAGCGGCTTCTCCAGACACA
>DATATP010000023.1:0-48361 GCA_036268715.1 Rhizomicrobium sp.
CGCGTATAGGCCTCGTCGATGATGCGGTGGATTTCCGAATCGATCTTCTGAGCAGTGGATTCCGACACATTCTGGGTGCGCGATACGCTGTGACCCAGGAACACTTCCTCCTGGTTCTCGGCATAGGCGATCGGACCCAGACTGTCGGACATGCCGAAGCGGGTCACCATGGCGCGGGCCATGCGGGTGGCCTGCTCGATGTCGCTCTGGGCGCCGGTGGTCACCATGTCGTGGCCAAACACCAGTTCCTCGGCCAGACGGCCGCCGAAAGCGACCGCGAGATCTGCCTGCATCTTCTGGCGGGTCAGCGAAAGCTGGTCGCGTTCCGGCAAGCGCATGACCATGCCAAGCGCGCGGCCGCGCGGAATGATGGTTGCCTTGTGGATCGGGTCGGAGCCTTCGACATGCAGCGCCACAAGGGCGTGACCGCCCTCGTGATAGGCGGTCAGCTTTTTCTCCTCGTCGCTCATCACCATCGAGCGGCGCTCGGCGCCCATCATCACCTTGTCTTTGGCGTCTTCCAATTCGACCATGGTGACGACGCGCTTGCCACGGCGGGCGGCCAGCAGGGCACCTTCATTGACCAAGTTGGCCAGGTCGGCGCCGGAGAATCCGGGCGTGCCGCGCGCGATGGTGCGCGGATCGACATCGGGCGCCAGCGGGACTTTGCGCAGATGCACGCGTAGAATCTTCTCGCGGCCGGCCAAATCGGGATTGGGCACCACGACGTGCCGGTCGAAGCGGCCGGGGCGCAGCAATGCCGGATCCAGCACGTCGGGCCGGTTGGTGGCCGCGATCAGGATCACGCTTTCATTGGCCTCGAAGCCGTCCATCTCGACCAGCAACTGGTTGAGGGTCTGCTCGCGCTCGTCATTGCCACCGCCCAGGCCGGCGCCGCGATGGCGGCCGACCGCGTCGATCTCGTCGATGAACACGATGCAGGGAGAATTCTTCTTGGCCTGCTCGAACATGTCGCGCACGCGGGATGCGCCGACACCGACGAACATCTCGACAAAATCCGAACCGGAAATGGTGAAGAAGGGCACATTGGCCTCGCCCGCGATGGCGCGCGCCAGCAAGGTCTTGCCGGTGCCCGGAGGGCCGACCAGCAGCACGCCCTTGGGGATGCGTCCGCCCAGGCGCTGGAATTTCTGCGGATCGCGCAGGAAGTCCACGATCTCCTTCAGATCGTCCTTGGCCTCGTCCACACCCGCCACGTCCTCGAACGTCACCCGGCCTTGGCGCTCGGTGAGCAGCTTAGCCCTGGATTTGCCGAAACCCATCGCCTTGCCGCCGCCCGACTGCATCTGGCGCAAGAAAAATACCCAGACGCCGATCAACAGCAGCATGGGGAACCAGTTGACGAAGATACTGACGATCGAGGGCATGCCGTCATCGGCCGGCACGACTTTGGCCTCGACATTGTGCTGCTTCAGCATCGGCCACAGGGTCGCGTCGTTGCCGGGGACGGTGGTGACGAAAGGCTGGCCGGAGGTGAATTCACCTGACACCTGATCGCCCTGGAATTTGACGCTGCGCACCTGGTTCTGCACCACCTGCTCATTGAACTTGGAGTAGGAGATCAGGGAAGCGGTGGTGTGTGTGCCGGGGCCCTGGAAGAGATTGAACAGAAACACCAAGAGCAGCGCGATGACGATCCAAAGCGCGAGATTTCGCAGATTATTCAAAGGGCCGTCCTTTCAACGCGGGGCCGTGTGCGACACGCGACCTGATGCAGCCGCCATCCTACTAGATAGGCGATATTTAGCCTATTGCCAGCCAGGAAAGTGTTAAGAGTTTTGTCGACGGAAATAGGCTTGGGCTCAGGCATTCTCAACCGGCCCTTTCTTGCGGCTGGCAGAATTTTTTCTTGGTTTTTCGCGGCTAATCACCAAGGTTTCCGGCCCGAAAACCCGCATCGTAACCCGGGCGGGGCCGATGCGGCAGCCATGCAAGGTCGCCCCGCCCCGTAATGTTCCGCTGGCGATGTGGCCGAAAAGCCGCTCCAGCGCTTCGAAGCGCGGTCGGTAAGGCTGGTTGCCTACGCGCATCAGGAGGGCCGCCAAGCCCCGCAGGCCCAGTTCCCGGGGCGCCGCCGCCAGGGCCCTGGGGTCGAGCAGGAGGTCCGATCCGTCGCCTGCCCGCCGGCAAGCGCGCAGCAGCACCGCTTCCGTTGCCAACTCCAGCGCCTGCCGGGCCCGGGCCAGATGGTTCGCTGCATCTGCAATACGGGCGGCGGAAAGCCCAGCCTCCGCCAGGACGGGAGCGGCGCGGCGCAGGCGTACCCGGTCGAAGCGCGGATCTTCATTCATCGGATCATCCAGCCATGGCTGTCCTCGCCGGTCCAGGTAAGCCCGCAACTCCGCCCGGCCAATTCCGAGCAACGGACGGGCGACGGCCAAATCGGAAAAACCCGCCAGCGGCCAAGGCGACAAGGGTCGCATCGCCGACAAGCCATCGAGCCCGCTCCCTCGCGCCAGGCGTAGCAGGAAGGTTTCCGCCTGATCGTCGCGGCTGTGCGCGACATGAAGGGTCGTGAAACCGCGTTTGCGCATCCACTCTCCTATCAGGCGGTAGCGCGCCTCGCGCGCCGCCGCTTCGGTTCCGTTCGCGGGCTTGTCGCCGCGCCAGATCAGGCGATGGGCCGGGAGGCCCGCTGCTTTTGCCCAGATCAGCACTTTGCGCGCATCGGCCGACGAGCCCGGCCGCAAGCCATGATCGACGGTCAGCACGACCGGAGGTGGGGCACGCCTCGCCTTCGCGTAAGCCGCGAGCAGATGCATCAGCGCCAGCGAGTCGCCGCCGCCCGACACGGCAATGGCGGTTTTACCGCCGCCAAGCCGTTCCATCGCTTCGGCGAAGTCCGCTTCCAGCCTATCGGGAGCAGGACGCGGCCTTGCGCGCATCGGCGGCCGACTGGATCGTGCCTTGCGTGGCATCGGGGAATTTCGTTTTGAGCGCGCCAAGAGCGGTGCAGCCTTCCGGTTTCTGGCCCATCGCCAGAAGCGACTGGCCGAGCTTCAGCATGGCGTCGGGAGCGCGGGACGCTTGGGGATATTTCTTGATCAACTCGGCGAAGCTGCGCGCGGCGTCGGGATAATTCTGTTGCACATAGCCGATGTCGCCCACCCAATAGATCGCCTGGGACGCAAGGTCGGAATCGTCGGGATGATTGTCGGCATAGGAACGGAAGGCGGCGCTGGCCTCGGCATATTGGGCCTTGGCAAGCAAATTCATCGCCGCGTCGAATTCGCTTGCGCCGCCCGTGGTCGACGGTCCTGAGGGCGCGACATTGGACAATTGGGTCGGCGCACCATTGGCGGGCATGGAGCCGAGAATGCCCGGCGGACGGCCGGGCCCTGGGCCATAACCAGCCCCCTGCCCATTATTTTCGGGGCCGCTGCTGGCAAGAGGCGGCAATGGCGCGCCCTGCTGCGGCGCGCCGGCCCGCGGCGGCATCGCGGAGGCGAAAGAGGAAGAGCCCGCAGCGCTGCAATTGAGGGTCGCCTGATCGGCGCCGAGCTGTTGTGCCGACAAGGTGCAGAGGCGATAGGCGAAGTCGCGGCCCTGCCGGTCCAGCTTGTCATTCATCCCATCGATCCGATGGCCGAGTTCTTCATTGGCTCCCGTCGCCTGAGCAAGGCTCTCGGTGAGGTTGCGCACCTTGTCCTCCAGCGCCTGGACGCGGCTGCCGAGTTGCTGGTTCTGGCTGGTCAATTGCTGCAGTTGCGAATCCTGCGATGCCTCCTGTGCCTTTTCCTCGTCGCTGGGACCGAAAATCTGCGCATGCACGGCGAGCGGCGCGCAAACCATCGCCGCCGCCAGGGCCGATGCGAGTAACCTTTGTCTCATCATTGCCATAGAATTCACCAGAATTGGGGCAACAAAAAGGGGCGCGAGGATACCCCGCGCCCCTCCGGCTCAACAGCGGCGGTTACGAATTCGCGCCGCCGGTGATGGTAGTGACGCCGCGGCGATTCTGCGACCAGCATTCCTCGTTCGATTCAGTGCAGATGGGCCGTTCCTTGCCATAGGAAACCGTTTCCAACCGGGCAGCGGAGACGCCTTGGCTGACCAGATACTCCTTCACCGCGTTCGCCCTGCGGGCGCCCAAGGCAAGATTGTATTCGCGGGTGCCGCGCTCATCGCAATGACCTTCGATCGTCACGCGCACGGAAGGATAGCGCTGCAGCCAAGCGGCCTGCTTGCCGAGTGTTCCCTTGTCCGTATCCTGGACGTTGTACTGGTTGAATCCGAAATGGACGGTATCGCCCACATTGACCCGGAAATCCTGGGCGCTGCCGGGCAGAATGCTGGACTGCATGGGCGGCGGAGCGCTGGACTCTTGGGGCGGCGGCGGCGCCGGGGGCGGCGCGGTATTGGTGGCCTGAGGCTTGGTGGTGCAGGCGGCGAGCAGAAGCGCGGCCGCAACACATGCCAATCTTGCGGAAGGTGAAAATCTTATCATTTTGGAATCTCCTCGGCGAAGGCCGCGGTGCAACGGCGCCGTCCGCCCAACAATGGAAATGCACCTAATCCGTCAAACGCGCCACTGCCCGAAAAGAGCCAGAAAGTGTTGCAATTGTGGCCAGTGTAGGAAATGGAACCTACCGGATCAAGGGATGTGGCCGTGAAAAACACCGCGGCCTGTCCCTCGGCCCCGCGGCGCGATGACCCATCAACTCATTGAATCAATGGTGACCAGGCCGGGTCCGAGGCATCGCCCGGGGTCGTCACTCGCTGTTCGTTGCGGCCGGTGACGTCCACCGACCAGATTTGCGAGCCGCGGCTATTGGGGGCGATGCGCGTGAACATCAGCACGCGTCCGTTGGGCGCCCAGGTCGGCCCTTCGTCATGATAGGCGCTGGTGAGCATGCGCTCGCTCGAGCCATCGGGACGCATCACGCCAATGGTGAAATGTGAACCCTGCTGCTTGGTGAAGGCCAGGAGATCGCCGCGCGGGCTCCAGACGGGGGTGCCGTTCTCGCCTGCGCCGAAGCTGATGCGGCGCTGGTTCGAGCCATCCGCATTCATGATATAAATCTGCTGACTGCCGCCGCGATCCGATGCAAACGCAATCTGCCGCCCGTCCGGCGAAAAGGACGGCGCGGTGTCGATCGCCGGATCGGTGGTGAGCCGGGTCATGGCGTGTGTACGCAGGTCCAGCACATAGACGTCCGAATTGCCGGCATTCTCCAGGCTCATAGCGACCTGGTTGCCGTCCGGCGAAAAACGCGGGCTGAAGGTCATGTTGGGATAATCGCCCAACCGCTCCTGGCGGCCGGAATCGATATCGAACAGATAGACCCGCGGCTTGGTGCCGATATACGACATATAAGCGATCATCTGGGCCGTGGGATTGAAGCGCGGCGTCAGCACCATATAGCTGCCGTCGGTGAGGAAGATCGGATTGGCGCCGTCTTCGTCCATGATGGCCAGCCGCTTGATGCGGTGGATGGCCGGGCCGCTTTCCGAGATGAACACGATACGGGTATCGAAATAGCCCTTTTCCCCGGTCACCCGCTGGTAGATCGCATCCGAGATGAGATGGGCGATGCGCCGCCAGTTGCCGGGCTGGGTGAAATATTCTTCTCCGATCATCTGGGTCTGGCCATAAACGTCCCAGAGGCGGAAATCGACTTTCAGCCGCCCATCGGGCTGCATCGTGGTTTCGCCGGTGACCAGTCCTTGCGCATTGATCACTCGCCAATTGGCGAAATTGGGGGCGGCATTGATGTTGATGATGTGATCGACAAAGGCTTTGGGATCGATCGAGCGGAACAAGCCGGAACGCTCGAGATCGGCGCGCACCACACCGGCAATATTGGCGCCGGCCTGGGCGTCGCCGGGCGTGCCGGGCAGGAAATCGGGAATGGCGATCGGCAGCGGCTGTGGATTGCCCTGGGTGACGTCGACCTGGAGCGCCGCGCTGGCCGGACCGCACAGGAGAGCGAGCGCAACCAGGGCGGCAAGGAAAGCAAAGATGGTCTTCATGCTATTCTCCAAAAATATTCGACGCGCCCAGGTTCCGTCATTGGCCCATCATCTGGCGGGGATCGAAGCGCAAGGGATTGATCTCACGCCATTGGGTATAACGGTCGGCGGGCAACTTATAGGGCGCGCACAGAAAGATCGCCCGCTGCGCGGCCATCGCGGCCGCATAGTTATAGCGGTTGGGATTGCCCGAACTGGTCGAGGGCGAATCCGCCCTGATCACCGAGCCATCGGGATTGAGCTGGAGATCGAAATCCACCACCAGTTCATTGGCATTGGGGGCGCCCACCGGCGGCGACCAGCAGCGATAAATCTGGTTTTTCAAGGCGTCGGCGAGGTCCGCGGTCATGCCGTTCATCGCCCCGATGCCGGTGATGGTGCGGGTGCTTGCCTTGGCGTTTTTCGGGGGCGCCTTTTGCGGCGCGGTCAGCTTGTTGAGAAGGGCGGCGAGATCACGGCTCTGCTCGTGCTTGGTTTCCGGCCGGATCTTGAATTTCGGCGCCTGGACATCCGGCGCGGGTTCGGCCTCTTGAAATTGCGGCAACGCCGGCGGTTCGATCGCCTCTTGTGGAATGACGAGCTTTTCCGGCTTGGGTGCCGGCGGGGCCTGGGGGGCGATGTTGGTCTTCTCGGTCACCGTCACCAGGTCGACGGGGACGGCATGGCTTTCCGGCGCGACATCGAATGTGTGGCGGAAGGCGATCAGCGCCGCCGCCATGACCAGCGCATGGAACAGCAGCGAGACGGCATAGCCGAACACCGACATGCCCCCCGTGGTCGGACGGGGCAGTCGCTGCATCCTGATGTTAGTGTGGCTGGCGCTTCGGCCTTGAGACATCGGTCACTAACCCGATATGGGTAAAGCCCGCTGCGGACAACTCGCCCATCACCGTCATGACTTTGCCGTAGGGAACCGCCTGATCGCCGCGCACGAAAATGCGCTGGTCATAGCCGGCACCGGCGATGGCGGTGAGCTTGGGCACGAGCTCATCCTCCGGCACCTTTAGCTTCTGCACATAAATACCATCCTTGGCGATAGTGACCTGGAGCGGCTCGCGATCCTGGCCGAGCGGCTTGGCCTTGGTTTTGGGCAGATCGACCGGCACGCCTACTGTCAGGAGCGGCGCCGTCACCATGAATACGATCAACAGCACCAGCATCACATCGACAAAAGGCGTGACATTGATCTCGCTCATCGCCCGCCGCCGGAGCCGGCCGCGTCCGCGCGCGCTGGTATGGACGCCGCCGACAGCCATTATTTGACCCTTTCATCGAGCTGGCGCGACAAGATGGTGGAGAATTCATCCGAGAAGGCATCGAGCGAATTCACATAGCGGCCGATTTCGGCAATGAGGCGGTTGTAAAAAATCACCGCCGGGATCGCCGCGAGCAGGCCCATCGCCGTGGTGAACAGCGCCTCGGCGATACCGGGAGCCACCACCGCCAAAGTGGTGTCGTGACGCGCCGCGATGGCATCGAAGGCGTTCATGATTCCCCATACCGTGCCGAACAGGCCGATAAAGGGTGAAACCGAGCCGATGGTGGCAAGGATGCCGAGTTGCTTCTCGATTCCGTCCGTCTCGCGCAGGATAGTTGCCCCCATCGCTTTTTCGATGCGGTCCTTGATGCCGGGAATCTGGAATTCCTTTGGTCCACCGCCCTCCACGCCGCGCCGCCATTCGCGCAGGCCCGCCAGGAACATCGCCGCCAAGGGATGATCGTTGCGGGTGGAGAATTGCTGATAGAGCTCGTCGAGCGATTGGCCCGACCAGAATATTTTCTCGAAGCGCCGCGCCTTGCGCTTGAGACCCGACATAAGGCCAAGCTTGTTGAAGATGATGCCCCAGGACCACAGCGAGGCGACCAGCAGCACGATCAGCACCGCCTGCACCACGACACCGCCGCGCTCGAATATTGAGACAACCGAGAAGTTGACCGCCTCGTCCCCTGGGCCCGCGTTCGAGATGGCCACACCGGCCGGCGCGCCCAGTTCCTGGCTCTCCGCCGCCGGACCGGTCGGAGCGGCGATCGGTCCACGCTGGGCGAAGGCGGGTGCGCCAAGGGCCAGAAACAGCATGGCGGCGAGGGCAATAAGAACGCGAATCATGGGAAGAACCTTATGCGCGGGCGGCCGCGAGAATGGGACAAAAACACATCCAATCTTGGCCGAAGTTTGGCAACAAAATTACGTCTATCAGGCTTTACGGTAAGCTTAAGGCGTCGGCTCCAAAAGAAAAGGCATCAACAGATCGCGCACATGCTGAGGGATGCGGCGGGGCTTTCCCGTCAACGTGATAATACACGCTTCGATCCGGCCTTCGACCAGAAGCGTATCGCCACAGAACACCCGTTGCAAAGCGGTCATCCGCGCTCCGGAAATGGAAGTGCAGGAGGTTCTCACCGATAAAGTATCGTCCACCCGGCCCGGACGCACGAACTTCAATTCCACGCTTCTGATCGCCCAGGCCGTGGGCTCCTCTCTGTCCAGGTCCGCCATCTGGGTAACGCCGGCCAGGCGGAAGAATTCCGTGCGCGCCCGCTCCATGTATTTGAGGTAATTGGCATGATAGACCACACCGGACAGGTCGGTATCCTCGTAGTAGATGCGCAGCGGCAGGATATGTTCCTTGCCGACGAAATAGCCCAAACCTTTGACTTCCATCATTGCCATTCACCGCACTGCACCAGAACCTTTTAGGAGGTCGGGAAGGCGGTGCGAAGCCGTTTCTTGCGGGTTGCGGCTCGATCGGGCGAATCATTGCGTGTCGTCGTCGGAAAACAGCCCGAACTGAGCGGGATCGCGCACCGGCGGCGCCAAGCCGAGATGCGCATAAGCGGCGCCCGTCAACACCCGGCCGCGCGGAGTCCGCTGAACCATGCCCTGCTGCATCAGATAAGGCTCGATAATCTCCTCGATCGCGTCGCGGGCCTCCCCCAGGGCCGCGGCAATGGTTTCGATGCCCACAGGGCCGCCGGCGAAATTTTCCGCGATCAAGGCGAGATAGCGGCGGTCGAAGGCGTCCAGTCCCCGCCCATCCACTTCCAGCCGGGTCAGAGCGGCATCGGCAATGCTCTCATCCACCCTGGGGTGTTTGGCGACCGCTGCAAAATCGCGCACCCGCTTGAGCAGCCGCCCGGCAATGCGCGGCGTGCCGCGGGCGCGGGCGGCGATTTCGCGCGCGCCGTCGCGGGTCAGGTCAACCCCCAGCACCCTGGCGCCGCGCTCCACGATCGCCACCAATTCGTCGGGCGTGTAGAAATTGAGCCGTAGCGGGATGCCGAACCGGTCGCGCAGGGGCGTGGTGATGAGGCCGGATCGGGTCGTCGCGCCAACCAGGGTAAAAGGGGCGAGGGTGATCTTCACCGAGCGCGCGCTGGGTCCCTCGCCTATCACCAAGTCGAGTTCGTAGTCTTCCATCGCCGGATATAGGATTTCCTCCACCGCGGGATTGAGGCGATGAATCTCGTCGATGAACAGGACATCGCGCGGCTCCAGATTGGTGAGGATGGCAGCGAGGTCGCCCGCCTTGGCCAGCACCGGTCCGGAGGTGGAGCGGAAATTCACGCCCAGTTCGCGGGCCACGATCTGGGCCAGGGTGGTCTTGCCCAGGCCGGGCGGCCCGGAGAACAGAACATGGTCCAGCGCTTCGCCCCGCGCCTTGGCCGCTTCGATGAAGATCGAAAGATTTTCCCGCACCTGTTGCTGGCCGACGAAATCGGCCAGCCGCTTGGGGCGCAAGCTGGCCTCCAGCGCATCGTCTTCGCTGCGTTCGGGCGTCACGATGCGATCCTTGCTCATCGCGCCATGCCCTTGAGCGCTTCACGGATGAGGATGCCGGTCTCCATGTCCGCGCCCAACTCCTGCGCCGCCCTTGCCACCGCCTGTGCCGCCGCGCCTTCGGAATAGCCCAGATGCAGCAGCGCCGACACTGCGTCGGCTTCCGGTCCGCGCGGCGCGGTTGCGGGCAGCGCCGTACCCTCGCCCCGCAGCATCATGGCCGGCGCCTTGTCCTTCAATTCTGTGGCGATGCGTAGCGCGAGCTTCGGCCCCACGCCGGGCGCCCGGCCGATCATTGCCTTGTCGGAAAGCGCCAGCGCCCGCTGCAACTCGCGCGGAGAAAGGATGGAAAGCACCGATAGCGCCACCTTGGCGCCGACATTCTGCACCGTCTGCAGCAGGCGGAACCATTCGCGCTCCTCAGGCGAAGCAAAGCCATAGAGCCGGATCGCGTCCTCACCGACTTTCATCTCGATCATCAGCGAGGCATGCGCTCCCGCCGCGAGCCGCGACAGGGTCGAGGAAGGGCATTGCACAAGATAGCCGACACCGCCGACATCCAGGATCGCATGATCCTCGGCAACCGAATCCACCACCCCGGTCAGCTTGCCGATCATTGCGTGACCGCCGCCGCGCGGCCGCGCGCCTCGGAAACAACGATGCGGGCGCGACTGGTGGACAGATGCGCATGGGCGATGGCCGCGGCCAGCGCATCGGCGGCATCGGCCTGGGAAACGCCACAGGCGGGCAACAGCTGGCGCACCATGAACTGCACCTGCTCCTTGCCGGCATGACCCGCCCCCACCACGCATTTCTTGATGTGGTTGGGGGTGTATTCTGCGATCTCCAGCCCCGCCTGTGCCGCCGCAAGCAGCGCGATGGCGCGGGCATGGCCCAGTTTCAGGGCCGCCGAAGGGTCCTTGTGCACAAACGCCTGTTCCACCGCGATACTGGCGGGCACAAGCCGCGCGATCACGTCGGACAAGTCCCGGTGCAGCACCATCAGCCGAAGGCCCAGTCCCAGCGCGGGCCGGGTGGCGATGACGCCATGCTCGATGTGATTGAGCCGCGACCCCGAAACCTCGATCACGCCCCAGCCCATATGGGCCAGGCCGGGATCGAGGCCGAGAATGCGAATCGCGCCGGGCATAGGGGTTTGTACCTCTTATGTTCGGGTCTTTCCTATCGGACTGCCACGAAATTCAGCATGGCCTGCGCGATCTCGCGCTCGCCCATCACCACCTTGGTCGCTCCCAATGTCAGCAGGTGATCGACTTCGGCATCGAAATGCGCCCGGGCCAGGATCGGCAGCCCGGCACTGGCCTTGCGCGCCTGCTGCACGATCTGGCCCGCCTCGAAGGCCTGCGGAATAGCGATAAAGAGAAACCGCGCCCCCGGAATATTGGCCGCTTTCAGCACATCGTCCCGCGCCGCGTTGCCGCGAATATGCTCGATGCCGGTATCGGTCACCGCATCTTCCTCGATCACCAGCAGGGGCAGCTTGCCTTTCAGGCCTTGAGCGATCAGCCGCCCAACCCGGCCATAGCCCACCAGCACGGCATGATCGGACAGCGCGGTCGGCTCGGGCGCCGCTCTGGCGCGCTCGGGTTCGGGCGCACCGCGCGGCGAGGCTTCGCGCTTGGCCGCCAGCGCGAACAGCAGCGGATTGAGGAAGATCGAGAGGATCGACGCCCCCAGGATGAGGTCGCGTGCCCTTTCGCTCAGTACCCCCAGCCCGATGCCCAGATCGGCCATGATGAAGGAGAATTCGCCGATTTGCGTCAGGCTGATCGCAATGACCAGAGCGCTCGGTGCCGCGACCGAGAACAGGCGCAGCAGGCCGAACGCGGCCATTCCGCCCGCCAGCACGATCAGGAAGGTCAGCGCCAGCGCAAACGGCTCCTCCACGACCACGCGGGGATCGAACAGCATGCCTACCGACAGGAAGAACAGCACCGCGAAGGCGTCGCGAAGCGGGAGCGATTCCTCCGCCGCGCGCTGGGACAACGGCGAGCCGGACAGGATCATGCCTGCGAAGAACGCGCCCAGCGCAATAGAGACGCCGAACCAATAGGCCGCCGCGAAAGCCACCCCCAGCGCCACCGACAGCACCGCCAGCCGGAACAGTTCGCGGCTCCCGGTATGGGCGATGTAATGCAGCATCGCCGGAATCAGCCGGCGACCCACCACCAGCATCAGCGCAGCAAAAAGTCCCAATTTGCCGAAGGTCAGCGCCAGCGCCCGCAGCAGCACGGCGGCATCCACCGTGCCGCCCTTCAGCACACCGGCCAGCGGCGGCAATAGAACCAGCACCAGCACCGTCATCAAATCCTGCACCACCAGCCAGCCGGTCGCGATGTGCCCACGCCGGGTCTCGGTGAGGCGGCGGTCCTGCAGCGCCCGCATCACCACCACGGTGGAAGCCACCGACAGGCACAGGCCGAAGACCAGCCCCTGCGCGGGCGGCCATCCCAACAGGACCCCGGCGCCTGTGCCCATGGCGCCGATCGCGATCATCTGAAGCACCGCGCCCGGCACCGCCACGGCACGCACCGCGAAGAGATCGCGCGGCGAGAAATGCAATCCCACCCCGAACATCAAAAGAATGACGCCGATATCGGCGAGCTGGAGGGTCAGATGGGTATCGGCGACAAAACCCGGCGTGAACGGCCCGACAGCGACCCCCGCCAGCAGATAGCCCACCAGCGGCGGCAGGCGCAGGCGCTGCGCTGCCGTGCCGAAAATAAAGGCCAGGCCCAGCCCGATAACGATAATGGCGATCAGCGGAGAGGTCTGCTCCATGTCCCACTATAGGAACAGAAAGGCTTAGCCCACCAGCTTGGCCATCAAGGCATCGGACAATTCGTAATTGCCATAGACATTCTGCACATCGTCATGGTCGTCGAGAATTTCGATCAGCTTGACGAGGGTCTCGCCCGCCTCGTCGCTCACCTGAACGGCATTCTGCGGCCGCCACACGATCGCCGCGCTCGCAGGAGCGCCCAGCTTCCCCTCCAGCGCATCGCGCACGGCGGCGAAATTCTCCTGCGTGGTGATGAATTCGTGGCTTTCGCTGCTGACGCATTCGTCGGCGCCCGCATCCAGCGCCGCTTCCAGCATCTGGTCCTCGCTCCCCTTTTCCTTGGGATAGGCGATCACCCCAACATGGTCGAACATGAAGCTGACCGATCCGGTCTCGCCCATCTGCCCGCCATATTTGGCGAAGGCGGCGCGCACATCCGCGCTGGTGCGGTTGCGGTTGTCGGTCATCGTTTCCACGATCAGCGCGGTGCCGCCGGGGCCGCGGCCCTCATAACGGATCTCGTCATAATTTTCCGCATCCCCGCCCATCGCTTTCTTGATGGCGCGTTCGATATTGTCCTTGGGCATGGACTCCGTCTTGGCCGCGATGATCGCGGTTCTGAGGCGCGCATTGTGCGCCGGGTCGGGCAGGCCCGCCTTGGCCGCCACCGTGATCTCGCGTGCCAGCTTGGAGAACAGCTTGGAGCGCTCCTTGTCCTGGCGCCCCTTGCGGAACATGATGTTCTTGAATTGACTATGGCCGGCCATGTGACACCTTTGGGTCGGCGTTCCAATAGCGGTGCCGCCCCTTCCGTTTCAAGCCCCAGGGCTTGCGGCCTGGGCAGCCCGAGGCCATGCTCGGAGCATTACAGGCAATAATTTGGGGAGGCGGGGATGATTTTCGGTTCGGATCTTTTCACCAATATCCATGTGGCGATCAGTCTGGTCGCCATCGTTTTTGGTTTTGTCTTTCTGTTCCAGTTGCTGGGCGGCACCCGTTCGAGACCAGTGACGGCAGTCTTCCTGCTGTTCACCATCCTGACCAGCGTGACCGGTTTCTTTTTCAAACAGACGGGCGCCCAGCCCACCCCCGGCCAGGTCGTCGGCGTGATTTCCCTGGTGCTGCTGGCGGTGGCGCTGTTGGCGCTTTATGGCCGCAACCTGAGGGGGCATTGGCGCGGCACATTCCTCATCACCGCCCTGACGGCGCAATGGCTCAATGTGTTCGTGCTGATCATCCAGTTGTTTCAGAAAATACCCGCCCTGCAGACGCTGGCGCCCGGGGTACCTCCCTCCGGACCGGTGTTCGGCGGAATTCAGGGCGTGGCGCTGCTGTTCTTTATCGGGACCGGCCTGATGTCGTTGCGGCGTTTTCAGCCCCGCATGCGCTGACGCGGTTTCGCTTTTTTCCGTGTCCGGAATAAAGTGCGGGCGGCGGGGAGCGTCACGGCATCGACGGATGCGCGATGGACGGTTCGGCTTACCGGCGCGAGCGGATTCCTGCCGCTCTCCTTGTGCTTTGCCTGCATGGGGCGCTCCTGGCGCTGCTGCTCTATTCCTTTGAGCGGTTTGTTCCCGTTAAACGACCCGCGCGCGAAACCACATTGCTGCTGCCGCGCCTGGTCCTGCCTCGTCCCGTCCCCGCGGTGATCGACGCGCGCGGCAGGCCGCGGACCCGCATCGCTCCGCCGTTGATCGTGCCCCGGCCGGAAATCGCCGCGCCACGCAGCATGCCTTCCACAGCACCACCGCCAGATATCCAAGGCCTTGGCCGCAGCTTGTTCGGCTGTGCGCCACAAACCTTTGAAGGCCTTTCCGCCGAACAGCGCGCCCGTTGTCCCAAACCGGGCGAGGGATTGGCTATCAAGCAAGCACCCAACCTGATGGGCGAGCGTTCGCATGTGAAGGACGAAGCCCATTGGGAGGAGGAATGGGCGCGCGAGCAATCGCCGACCATGCTGCCCTGTCTGGGCGGGCTGGATGTCCTGTGCCTGCTGGAGAAGATCGCCGACGGTTCTCTCGGCGACATGGCCGATCCGCGCACCTGGCCGCACTATGAGGTCCAGCAGCTTCCCCCGGAAGACTTCCAAAAGATCGAAGACGCCTATAATGCCTGGCACAAAGCCCATCCCGATCATGCTGCGCCCGCCCCGTAACATCGCGGGAAAATTTCCCGGAGATTGCGCATTGCCATGCAACGAATTCCCGTTAGGATTTGGCTAAACACCGCTCGCATGAAGTCGGGGAGAAGTTTATGCACCGGAAAATCTTGCTGCTGGCCGTCCTGTGTCTGACGGCCGGAGCTGCTCTGGCGCAGCAAATGCCTCCCGTCTATCCGACACCGCCCATCATGGTGAAGTCGGGCGAGCCGGTGATGGGAGCAGTGGGCGGTGACACCGTCACACACCACGCGATCGCCAATTTCACCCCCGTAACGGATGCCATGCTGCGCAGTCCCAGTCCCAATGACTGGAGCATGATGCGGGGCAATTATCAGGGCTACGGATTTTCCCCGCTCAAGCAGATCGACAAGACCAACGTCAAGGGATTGCAGCTCGTATGGTCGCGCACCATGGCGCCGGGCATCAACGAGGCGACCCCCATCGTCATCAATGGCGTGATGTTCTTGGGCAATCCCGGCGACGTGATCCAGGCCATCGACGCGGCGAGCGGCGACCTGTTGTGGGAATATCGGCGCAGCCTGCCCAGCGTTCAGGCGCTGCACAATTACTGGGGCCAGCGCAAACGCAGCGTGTTCGTCTATGGGGACAAGGTCTATTTCGTCTCCTGGGACAATTTTCTGGTGGCGCTGGACGCGCGCACCGGCAAGGAGGATTGGGAGGTCAATCGCGGCGGCGACCTGTTCGCCACCAACACCTCTGGCCCGATCGTGGTGAGCGGGATCGTCATTGCCGGCAGCAATTGTCAGGAGGCGCCGTTCGGCTGCTTCGTCACCGCCAATGACGCCCAGACTGGCAAAGAATTGTGGCGCAACCATTTCATCCCCAACAAGGGCGAGAAGGGCGACGAGACCTGGGGCAATGTGCCGTTCGAGAAACGCTGGATGACCGGCGCCTGGGGCCCCATCACCTACGATCCCGACATGGACCTGATCTTCTATGGCTCCAGCGGCGTCGGCCCGGCTTCGGAAGCCCAGCGCGGCCAGATTGGCCTGTCGCTCTATGGCACCGACACCCGCTATGCGGTGAAGCCGGAGACCGGCAAGATTGTCTGGCAGCATCAGGTGCTGCCGGAAGACAATTGGGACCAGGAATGCACGTTCGAAATGCTGCCCATTGTCACGCCGGTGCATCCCGATGCCGGCGCGGTGGGCATGCTGGCCACCGGACGGCGCGCGGATTCGGCCAGCCGCAGAACCTTGACCGGGGTGCCGTGCAAGACCTCCATCATGTGGAGTTTCGATGAGGCCAAGGGCGATTTCCTATGGGCCAAGTCCACGGCCGTGCAGAACCTTGTGTCCAAGATCGATCCGAAGGGCCTGGTCACCATCAACGAAGCGATGGCGATGCGGGACCTGCACAAAATCTATCACCAGTGTCCCACCCATGCCGGCGGGCGCGACTGGCCGTTCACCGCCTATAGTCCTGAGACCAACGTTCTTTATGTGCAGCTGCAGAATATGTGCGCCGATACCGGCACAAGGCTGGATGGCGAGCCGATACCGGCGCGGCAATACAACACCACCACCAAGCCCGTCATCGCGGACGGCCATGACAAGGTCGGGCGGATCGACGCCATTTCGGTGGAGACCGGAAAGACCTTGTGGAGTTGGGAAACCCGGGCTTCCAACTATTCGCCCGTTCTGGCGACGGCGGGCGGGCTGCTGTTTAACGGCGGCATGGACCGTTACCTGCGCGCCCTCGACCAGAGCGACGGCAAGGTGCAATGGCAGGCCAGACTGGGATCGCAGGTGTTCGGCGCGCCGGTCACTTTCAGCGTCGCGGGGCGGCAGTATGTCGCCGTGGCCGCAGGCGGTGGCTACAATAACAGCCCGCTGCAACTGACGCCGGAGCAGGACCAGGTTTCGGGCGGCAACACGGTCTATGTGTTCGCATTGCCCCAATGAGGGTGGACCTAATCTGATAGCAGCTGGCTGACCTCTCGCATGGCCGGGTGAGGGTTTTGCCCTTGACAATAAATTAGAATGTTTCTAAGTATCAGTTGCAACTTAGAACTATTCCAAGGAGTGCCTCCGTGCTGACCATTGGCGACAAATTTCCTGATTTTTCCCTGAAAGGCGTGGTTTCTGCTGACCCCAGCACTGCCTTCCGCGACTTCACGCAAGGCTCCGACAAGGGCAAATGGAAGATCATCCTTTTCTGGCCCAAGGATTTCACCTTCGTCTGCCCGACCGAGATCGCCGGCTTCGGCAAGCTGAATCGCGAATTCGCAGACCGCGATGCGGTGATCTATGGCGTCTCGACCGACAGCGAGTTCGTGCATCTGGCCTGGCGGCAGAACCATGCCGACCTCAAGAGCCTGCCTTTCGCCATGCTGTCGGACATAAGCCGCGCGCTTTGCACCAGCCTCGGCGTCCTCGATGCCACGGAAGGCGTCGCCAAGCGAGCCACCTTCATTGTCGATCCGGACGGAATCATCCGCTTCGTCTATGTGACCGACATGAATGTGGGCCGCAGTCCGCAGGAAGTTCTGCGCGTGCTCGATGCCTTGCAGACCGATGAGCTTTGTCCCTGCAATTGGCAGAAGGGCGAACAAGTCATCCGGCCGGCCGCCTGAGCAAGATCAGATAACGTCCTCACCCTGAGCCCGTCGAAGGGTGAGGACCATTCAGGATGCACCCATGTCGATCGAATCCCTGAAAGACGCCCTGCCCGACTATGCGCGGGACTTGAGGCTCAATCTCTCCACCCTCGCCGCCGAGCCGTCACTCAGCGAGCAGCAGCGCGCCGGCACCTTCATCGCCTGCGCCTTGGCCGCCCGCAACGAGAAGACCAGCAAGGCCATCGTATCGGAATTCGCACCCAAACTCACCCCAGAAGCGGTTGCCGCTGCCAAGGCCGCGGCCAGCATCATGGCGATGAACAATATCTATTACCGCTTTACCCATCTCGCCGGCGCGCCCGACTACAAGACCTTGCCGGCGCGGCTGCGCATGAACGTGATCGGCAAGCCGGGGGTAGACAAGGCGGACTTTGAACTGTGGTGCTTGGCCGTCTCGGCGATCAATGGCTGTGGCGTGTGCATCGATTCTCACGAGAAGGTGCTGCGCGAAGCGGGGTTGACTTCCGAGCAGATCCAGACTGCCGTACGCATCGCTGCCGTGGTGCATGCCGTCGCCGCAACCCTCGACGGCGAAGCCCATACCGCCGACCTGGCGGCATGATTATCATGGCCCATCTATCCGCCACGCGCTCAACGCGCTAGCGGCTTAGGGCCTTTCAAGGCACACAGACTTTCTCTCCCAAGCATCGGCGCATTTTCGAAGAGATGGCCGCTGCGCGAGAGCGGGTAGCGGCCAGAGGAGAAAAATCAAACCGGAAACGGATTGCGGTCTTTGAACTGCACCTGGTGCCAATAGGGGTAGATTTTCTGCGTCTCGCTGGCGGCATCGAGTTTCGCCACCTGCTCCGGCGTCAGGTCCCAGCCCACCGCGCCGAGGTTGGCGCGCAATTGCTCCTCGTTGCGCGCGCCGATGATCACCGTCGCTACGCTGGGGCGCTGCAAAAGCCAGTTGAGGGCGATCTGCGGTACGCTCTTGCCGGTTTCCTTCGCGACCTCGTCCAGCGCATCGACCACCTTGTAGAGATATGCGTCTTCGACCTGCGGTCCGGCATCGGCGGTCGCATGCAGCCGGCTTTCCTTGGGCAAAGTCGCGCCGCGGCGAATCTTGCCCGTCAGCCGTCCCCAGCCCAGCGGCGACCACACCACCGCGCCCACGCCCTGGTCGAGCGCCAGCGGCATCAGTTCCCACTCATAATCGCGGCCGATCAGCGAATAATAGACCTGATGGGCGACATAGCGGGCGAGCCCGTAGCGCTCCGACACGGCAAGCCCCTTCATCAGATGCCAGCCGGAGAAATTCGATACCCCGATATAGCGCAGCTTGCCGGCCTTGATCAGCGTGTCGAGAGTGGACAGCACCTCTTCCGCCGGAGCCAGCGCGTCATAGCCGTGCAGTTGCAGCAGGTCGATGTGATCGGTGCCGAGGCGCTTCAGAGAGCCCTCCACCGCCTTCAGCAGATGAAAGCGCGACGATCCCACATCATTGGCGCCACCGCCCGCCCGGAACGTGCATTTGGTGGAGATCAGCACCTTGTCGCGTCGGCCCTTGATCGCGCCGCCCAGCACTTCCTCCGCGCCGCCGCCGGAATAGATGTCTGCGCTGTCGAACATGGTGAGGCCCGCGTCAAGGCAGATATCGATCAGCCGCGTCGCTTCCTTCACATCGGTCGAGCCCCAGGCGCTGAAGAACTGCCCCCGGCCCGCGAAGGTGCCTGTGCCGAATGTGAGCGCCGGCACCTTGAATCCCGAACGGCCGAGCAGACGATATTCCATGACGCAATCCGTGTTGGGCCGCCTTTAAAGCATCGGCATGCGAACGCTTTGTTTCAACCGCGGCGCGAGCAGGGATATTGCGGCACAATCGCCGCATCAAAGGTTACAGTTCCGGCATCGCGGGCTTCAACCGCCCGCCGACCCGCACCGGTTCGATGCGGGTGGCAAGACCCTTGGTGCCGGTCTGCACGAACACGCCGCACAAGGTCGCGGGCCCCAGCGCGGGCGAATAACGCTGGGTGGACAGCTTGTGGGTGAAGCGGTGCAGGGGCTCGGCCTTGTCCATCCCGATCACCGAATCGTAATCGGCGCAGGCCCCGGCATCGGCCTGGAAGGCCGTGCCGCCTGGCAGGATTTGCGCGTCGGCGGTCGGAATATGCTGATGACTGCCCACCACCAGGCTGGCGCGGCCGTCGCAAAAATGGCCCATCGCCATCTTTTCGGATGTCGCCTCGGCATGCATGTCCACCACAATGGCGTCGGCGCCTTCGCGTAAGCGGCAGGCGTTGAGTTCGCGGTCCACTCCGGCGAAGGGATCGTCCAGCGCATCCATGAACACGCGGCCCATCGCGTTGATGACCAGCACATGCGCGTCCGACGGCGTCTTCGCCAGGGTGGCGCCCCGACCCGGCGTGCCCGGCGGATAATTGCAGGGCCGGATGATGCGATCTTCCTCCTCGATCAAGGTGAAGATTTCCTTCTGGTCGGCCCAATGGTTGCCGGTGGAGATCACGTCGATGCCGACGGCGAAGAAATCCTGGGCGATGGCGCGGGTGAGACCGAAGCCGCCCGCGGCGTTCTCGCCATTGGCGATGACGAGATCGATTCTTAAGCGATTCCGCAGCGTCGGCAATTCGGCTGCCACCACGTCCCGCCCGGCTTTGCCGACAATGTCGCCGAGAAAGAGAATGTTCATCGAAAGCGCGTAAATCCTTGTTCGGTCAGGACGGCATCCAGCGGATAGTCATGCGCGTCACGGGGCAGAAAGTCCACACGCTGCCCGGCGAAAGCGATGCCGATGGCGCGCGCTTGCAGGGCCGCGAGCGTGCGGTCGTAGAAGCCCCCGCCATAGCCTAGCCGGTATCCCTCGGCATCGAAGGCCAGGAGCGGCACCAGCAGCACCCGGGGGCTGATTGCTGGCCAATGTGCCAAGGGTTCGTGAACGCCGAATGCACCGGGTGTCAGCACCTCGCCGCCAGGCACCGGATGGAATTGCAGAGGCCGGTCCTTCGCCGCGACACGGGGGAATGCGACGTGACAGCCCAGCGTGACCAGCCGCTCCAGCAGCAGCGTGGGATCAGCCTCGCCCGACAAGGCATGATAGCCGCCGACGATGGTGCCGGGTGCGATCTGAAGCGCCTCCGCGTGGTGCGCCAGTATAGCGGTGAAGCCCGGCCGGTCGGCAGCCAGGGCAGCGCGTTTCTCGCGGGCGGCTTTGCGAAGATCGGATTTCGCGGGCGTGTCTGTCATGGATGGCCGGGCGCGCTTCGCTACGCTGGCTGCCCGGCCATGACAAGTTCTAAAGCGGACGGAACCGATCTCGCCGTTGGTTTTTGGATCCTCACGGGCCTGCAAGTGCAGGTGGGCGCCATATGACCAAGACCACGATCCGGGCCAGGGACAGCTCCCGGTGAGTACCATTAAGGCCCCTGGGCATCGCTAACCTGACGAACGAGCCAGTATCCGTCCACGCTTAACTTAGGCCGCCGCGAGCCGGTCGGCAATGTCCTCGATCCTGCGCGCGGCCGCTTCCAGCATCTCGGCAGCCATTTCCTGAGCTTCGTCCTCCTGCAAATGCAGGGGTCCGCGCTCTCCTTCCGGATCACCCGCCGCCTTAACGCCCCGTTTTCGACTGATCTCGTCATGCTCGTCGGCCAGAAGCAGCGCCGCCATCAGCATCAGCTTGGTGTCGGCAGCATTGCGGCCAACCATGCCGAGCGCCTCACGCACCTTGGCATCGACCTTGGCGGCGAGTTGCTTCACATGTTCTTCCTCGCCCTCGTCACAGCCGAGCGTATAAGCCCGGCCATTCACCATCACATTCACCAGGGGCATCCGGGAAACTCCTTAACGGGATAGTGCGGCACGAAATTCGCCAATCGCTCCGTCCAGCCGGCCTTCGACTTCCTCGGTGATTTCGGTGAGGACGCCCATCTCCTCCTCCAGGGTGGCGATTTTCGCCAACAGCCGCTCGCGCTCCGCCTCAAGGTCAACCACCTTCGCAGCCTGCTCATGGCCGTTCTGCGGCAGCGGCATGGCACTGTTCTCAAGGCGTTCCAGCGCGGCCTGAAAGCGGTCCGCTGCCTCATCCAATCGGCTCATCGGAACCTCCTAAGCACGATCCGGAAAAGTGTGCAGCGGTTTCCCGGCAAAATCGCGCTGTCATGGATATCTGGAGCAAAATTGGCATTTTGCGTCCAGGAAAATCTGGCTGACCTTAGGCTTGCGGGGGAAATCCGGTCAACCGGCCGCGTTGTTGACTTGTTGATAAGTCCTCGTCGACGGGGTAGGGCTTCCTGCCTTTTGGGAATTGTTCCATGATCGCGGTTTCAGCTCCGCCCGACCAGACGCAGATTCGCCGCTTCGCCAACGCCATTCGCGCCTTGTCGATGGACGCGGTCGAGACGGCAAAATCCGGCCACCCCGGCCTGCCGATGGGCATGGCCGATGTGGCGACGGTGTTGTTCAGCCGTTTCCTCAAATTCGATGCCGCCGATCCCGGCTGGCCAGACCGCGACCGTTTCGTGCTGTCGGCCGGTCACGGCTCGATGCTGCTCTATTCGCTGCTGTGGCTGACTGGCTATCCCAAAATCACCATCGAAGACATCGAGACCTTTCGGAAGGTCGGCAGCCCCTGCGCCGGTCATCCCGAACATGGCGACCTGCCCGGCATCGAGACCACCACCGGCCCCCTGGGCCAAGGCCTTGGCAATGCGGTGGGTATGGCGCTGGCGGAGCGCATCCTCAACGCGCGCTTCGGCGACGAATTGGTCGATCACAAGACTTACGTGATCGCCAGCGATGGCGATCTGATGGAAGGCATCAGCCACGAGGCCATCAGCCTGGCCGGGCACCTGGAGCTGAAGAACCTGATCGTGCTGTGGGACCACAATAATATCACCATCGACGGTTCTACCGCACTGTCGGATTCCAGCAACATGGAGCAGCGTTTCAAGGCGGCGGGATGGACTACCGATTCCTGTGATGGCCTCGACGCGGGAGATGTGTTCCGCGCCCTGACCCGGGCGCAAACCGCGACCACGCCGGTGATGATCGCCTGCCGCACCATCATCGGCTTCGGCCTACCGGGCAAAGAAGGCACCCAGAAAGCGCATAGCGACGCGCCCGGCGCAGACGTGATCGCCGGCGCGCGGAAAGAACTCTCCTGGGATTACCCGCCCTTCGTGGTGCCGGACGATCTGCTGAACCAGTGGCGGGCGATTGGCAAGCGCGGCGTGGCCGCGCACGATGCCTGGACGGCGCGGCTTGCCGCCAGCAGCAACGCCAAGGACTTCGACGATACCGTCAATGACGTGCTGCCCGACTCGCTCGCGCCGGCGCTGACGGCGCTGAAAGAGAAGATGCTGGGCGAGAAGCCCGCCGGCACGCGTAAATATTCCGAGAAGGCGTTGGAAATCATCAACGCGCAACTGAAGAACACCATCGGTGGTTCGGCCGACCTGACCCCGTCCAACAACACCCGCACGCCAGGGCTGAACGAGATCAAGCCCGGCGATTACTCGGGCCGCTATATCCATTATGGCATCCGCGAGCATGGTATGGCGGCGGCGATGAACGGAATGGCGCTGCATGGCGGGGTGATTCCCTATGGCGGCACCTTCCTGATATTCTCGGACTATTGCCGGCCCTCAATCCGGCTTGCGGCGCTGATGGGCATCCGCACCATCTTTGTGATGACCCACGATTCCATCGGCGTCGGCGAGGATGGGCCGACCCATCAGCCGATCGAGCAATTGGCGGGGCTGCGCGCCATTCCCAATCTGATGGTGATGCGCCCGGCCGACGGGATTGAGACGGCCGAGTGCTGGCAGATCGCGATAGAGACTGCACGCCGCCCCAGCCTGCTCGCCTTCTCGCGGCAGGAAGCGCCGCCGGTGCGCACCGCCCATACAAGAGAGAATCTTTCCGCCAAGGGCGCCTATGAGTTGATCGGCGATGCGCAGGCCAAGGTCACGTTCCTCGCCACCGGCACGGAAGTGAACATGGCGGTCAAAGCGCGCGAATTGCTCGCAGCGGATGGCATCAAGGCGCGCGTGGTCTCGATGCCCTGCTGGGACCTTTTCGAGCAGCAGCCGGAAGATTATCGCAGGCGCATTCTCGGACCCGGCACGGTCAAAGTGGGAATCGAGGCCGCCGCCCGGCTCGGCTGGGACCGTTATATCGGCGGCCTGACGGGAGAGAAAAGTGCCTTCATCGGCATGCATTCCTTCGGCGCGAGCGGGCCGTCCAAAGACGTCTATCTGCATTTCGGCATTACCGCCGAAGCCGCGGCGGATGCGGCGAGGAAGCTATTGGGTTGAAAAGTTGGGTGGCTGGGTCGCTCCGCTTCGCTGCGCTGCCCGGCCATGACATGAATATGATGTTGGGTGGCCGGATCGCGCTCCGCTTCGCTTCGCCGCCCGGCAAAAAGAAGTTGGTTGGCCCGCACGCGCTGCTCTTCGCTTGCTGGCGGGCCATGACAGGAGATTAGGAATGGCACTGCGCATTGCAATCAATGGCTTCGGACGCATCGGAAGGCTGGTGTTGCGGGCGATCGTGGAATCCGGACGGCGGGACATCGAGATCGTCGCCGTGAACGACCTCGGCCCGCCGGAAACCAATGCCCATCTGTTGCGCTATGACAGCGTGCATGGACGCTTTCCCGCCACCGTGGCGGTCGAGGGCGACACCATGATCGCCGCCGGCCACAAGATCAAAGTGACCGCGATCAAGAATCCGGCCGAACTGCCGCACAAGGAGCTGGATGTCGACATCGCGATGGAATGCACCGGCATCTTCGCCTCCAAGGAGAAGGCCAGCCCTCACCTCGCCGCCGGCGCCAAGCGCGTGCTGGTCAGCGCGCCTTGCGACGGCGCCGACATCACCGTGGTCTATGGCGTCAATCACGACAAGTTGACGCGCGAGGATCTGATCGTCTCCAATGCCTCCTGCACAACCAACTGCCTGGTGCCAGTGGCGAAGGTCCTCAATGACGCTATCGGCATCGAACATGGCGTGATGACCACCATCCACAGCTACACCAACGACCAGCCCTCTCTGGACCAGATGCACAAAGACCTTTACCGCGCCCGCGCCGCGGCCCTGTCGATGATCCCCACCTCGACCGGCGCGGCCAAGGCGGTCGGCCTGGTGCTGCCCGAACTCAAAGGCAAGCTGGACGGCGTATCGGTCCGGGTGCCGACCCCCAACGTATCGCTGGTGGACCTCAAATTCCTCGCCCGGCGCGCGACCACGGTGGAGGAGGTGAATGACGCGATGAAAGCCGCCGCCGCGAACGGCCCGCTGAAGGGCCTGCTCGAAATCGTCACCGACAAGCTGGTGTCGGTGGATTTCAACCACAATCCCGCCTCGTCGTCTTTCGCCCTGGACCAGACCAAGGTGGTGGGCGGCAATTTCGTTTCGGTGATGAGCTGGTACGACAATGAGTGGGGATTCTCCAACCGTATGGCCGATACTGCCCTGGCGATGGGCAAGCTGATTTAAGGTCTTGACTTGTCATTCCCGCGCAAGCGGGAATCCAACCTTTGGCGCGTCGAAGAAAAGTTGGATGCCGCTTTCGCGGGCATGACGAATGGGAGTGGCGATGACCTTCAAGACCCTGGACGACCTATCGGTGAAGGGAAAGCGCGTCTTGGTGCGCGCCGACCTCAATGTGCCGATGGCCGACGGCAGGATCACCGACGCCACGCGCATCGAACGCCAGGCGCCGACCATCCAAGAGCTGGCGGAAAAAGGCGCGCGCGTCATCGTGCTCAGCCATTTCGACCGCCCCGAGGGCAAAGTTGTGCCGTCGATGTCCTTGAAGCCGCTGGCCGAACCGCTGGCGCGCGCGGTCGGTCGACCGGTGGCCTTTGCCGGCGACTGTATCGGCAAGAAGGCCGAGGCGGCCGTGGCGAGGCTGAAGGACGGCGAGGTGCTGCTGCTGGAAAACACCCGCTTTCATCCCGGTGAAGAAGAAAACGATCCGCAGATGGCCACGCAACTTGCCGCCCTGGGCGATCTCTATGTCAACGACGCCTTCTCGGCCGCCCACCGCGCCCATGCCTCGACCGAAGGCGTGGCGCATCTTCTGCCCAATGCAGCAGGCCGCTCCATGCAGGCCGAACTGACCCATCTCGACAAGGCATTGGCCAATCCCGAACGGCCTCTGCTGGCGGTGGTGGGCGGCGCCAAAGTCTCCACCAAAATCGACTTGCTGCAGAACCTGGTCGGCAAGGTCGAAACCCTGGTGATCGGCGGGGCGATGGCCAACACCTTCCTCGTCGCCGAGGGATACGGCGTGGGCAAATCGCTCTACGAGCCAGATCATCTCGAGACGGCGCGGCGTGTGATCCATCTCACGACTGACAGCGGCGCAGCGCTGCTGCTGCCCAGCGACGTAGTCGTGGCGAAGGAGTTCCGCCAAGGCGCCGCTCATCGCACCGTACGCATCTCCGACATCGCTCCCGACGAGATGGCTCTGGACGTGGGCCCGGAAACGATCGCCGCTTTTAAAAGGCGATTGGTCGCCACCCGCACCCTGGTATGGAACGGCCCGTTCGGCGCCTTCGAGACAAAACCCTTCGATGCCGGTACTGTGGCGGCGGCCAAAGCCGTGGCGGCCGGCACCCGCGCCGGCCAACTGATCTCGGTAGCGGGCGGCGGCGATACGGTGGCCGCGCTTGCCCATGCCGGGGTGGAAGCAGATTTCACCTATGTCTCCACGGCGGGCGGCGCCTTCCTGGAATGGCTTGAAGGCAGGCAATTGCCGGGGGTCGAAGCCCTGACTGCGAAATGAGGAAACAATGAATCTCGAAGCGCTGAACGCAATCGCAAACAAGATGGTGGCGAAAGGCAAAGGCCTGCTCGCCGCCGACGAATCCACCTCCACCATCAAGAACAGATTCGACGCGATCGGCGTCGCCAACACCGAAGAGAACCGTCGCGACTATCGCGAGATGCTGTTCCGCACGCCGGCGATGAAGGAACATATCTCGGGCGTGATTCTGTTCGACGAGACCATCCGGCAGAATGCCAAGGACGGCACCCCGCTGGTGAAATTGATCGAGGCGGCGGGCGCGGTGCCGGGCATCAAGGTCGATGCCGGCGCCAAGAAGCTGGCCGGCGCCCCGAACGAGACCATCACCGAGGGGCTGGATGGCCTGCGCGGGCGCTTCATCGAATATTACAAGCTGGGCGCCCGCTTCGCCAAATGGCGCGCCGTCTATGAAATAGGCCCGGGCAATCCCAGCCACGATGCCATCCATGCCAACGCCCATGCATTGGCCCGCTACGCCGCGCTGGCCCAAGAAAACGACATCGTGCCAATCGTCGAGCCGGAAGTGTTGATGGACGGCGACCACACGATCGAGCGCTGCGAAGGCGTTAGCGAGTGGGTGCTGAAGGAAGTGTTCCAGGAATTATATTATGCGGGGGTGAAGCTGGAAGGCATCGTCCTCAAGCCCAACATGATCGTGCCCGGCATGAAATGCGCCAAGCAGAACAGCGTCGCCGATGTCGCCGCGCGCACCGTCAAGGTGCTGAAGCGTTGCGTCCCCGCGGCGGTGCCGGGCATCGCGTTCCTGTCCGGCGGACAGTCGGACGAAGACGCCACCGCACACCTGGCGGCAATGAACGCGCTGGGCGCCCTGCCCTGGCCGCTGACCTTCTCCTATGGCCGCGCCTTGCAGCATGCGCCGCAGCACGCCTGGGCCGGCAAGCCGGAGAATGTGGCGGCCGGCCAGAAGGCCTTCGCCCATCGCGCCCGGATGAACGGCCTGGCCGCCATGGGCCAATGGAAGCCGGAAGACGAAAAGAAGGCGGCTTGAACGGACTTGCAGGCTCATGCTTCGACAGGCTCAGCATGAGGATTTCTGTTCCTGCTCCTCGCCCTGAGCCTGTCGAAGGGTGAGGAGCATGAGCACCTGCCACCTTTATCTCATCTCGCCGCCGCGAGTCGCGGCAAAGGATTTCTCCGAAGTGCTGAAGCGCGCGCTGGTCGGGGGCGGCGTCGCCTCGTTCCAGTTACGCCTCAAGCATGCAAGCGACGACGAGATCCGAAGAGCTACCGACCAGCTCAAGCCCATCGTGCAGGGGAACGATACCGCCTTCATCCTGAACGACCGCCCCGATCTTGCCGCCGAACTGGGTTGCGACGGGGTGCATATCGGCCAGGAGGATGGGGGTTATGCGCTGGCCCGCGCCGCCATGGGACCGGACGCAATTGTCGGCGTCACCTGTCACAACTCGCGGCACCTGGCGATGGAGGCGGGCGAGGCGGGCGCCAATTATGTCGCGTTCGGCGCGTTTTTCCCCACGGCGACCAAGGAGGCCAAGACCCAAGCCGATATCGAGATCATCCGCTGGTGGGCCGAGATGATGGTGGTGCCCTGCGTCGCCATCGGCGGCATCACGGTCGAGAACGCGCCGGCCCTGATCGAGGCGGGTGCCGACTTCCTCGCCGTTTCGGCGGGCGTATGGGAACATGAAGATGGCGCGGACGCGGCGGTGCGAGCGTTTAACGGCCTTTTCGTAAAATAGATCATGCCATGGCGGGCCCCCGGGGACCGCGCAAAGCGCGGCCCGAGGATAAACTTCACGACCCAGCCATCCACGGGAGGGCGCAATGGGATGGCCGTCTCAAGGGCGCCATGACAAGTTGTGATTGCGCCTTGCCCCTGCTATCACCCGCCCGCTCTTTGAACCTGCTGCACATCCACCAACGCCGGGAGGCGTTTCCACATGGCCAAAATCACCGGAAACGAGATCAGCCCGGGTACCCTGATAAATTATAATGGCGGACTGTGGATCGCGGTGAAGACCCAGAAGGTCAAGCCGGGCAAGGGCGGCGCCTATAATCAAGTCGAGCTGAAGAACGTCATCCAGGGCACCAAGCTCAACCAGCGCTTTCGCTCCGACGAGGCGGTGGATGAAATCACTCTCGACAAGAAGGATTTCCAGTTCCTCTACGCGTCGGGCGACATGCTCACCTTCATGGACATGGAGACTTACGATCAGATCGAGCTTGCCGCCGAATTCGTGGGCGATCAGGCGCAGTTCCTGCAGGATGGCATGAAGACCCTGGTACAGATGTATGAAGACAAGCCCATCGGCATCAAACTGCCGGTGCAGGTGACCTTGACCGTCACGGAGGCCGATCCGGTGCTGAAAGGCGGCACCGCGGCCCCATCCTTCAAAAGCGCGGTGCTGGAGAACGGCCTGAAGATCCAGGTGCCGCCCTTTATCGCGGCCGGCGAGAAGATAATCGTCGCCACGGAGGACGGCTCCTATGTGCGGCGCGCGGAATAGCATTCGGCGTCATCCTCTGACGGTCGCCGGCAACAGCATCGTGCCACGGTTCTGCGCCCGGCTCTGCGACCAAAGAAAGATATGAAATGGCTTATATCTCTCCGGCACTAAACGTCATGGTCGCCGCCGCGCGCAAGGCGGCGCGGCCGCTGTCGCGCGATTTCAATGAACTGGAGAATCTCCAGATTTCGATGAAAGGCCCCGCCGATTTCGTCACCCATGCCGACCAGCGCACCGAGCGCATCCTGATCGAGGAATTGTCGCGGGTGCGCCCCGGCTATGGTTTTCTCGCTGAGGAAAGCGGCGCTGTCGAAGGCAAGGACAAGACCCACCGCTTCATCATCGATCCGATCGACGGCACCACAAACTTCATGCACGGCGTCCCCCACTTTGCCATCTCGATCGCGCTGGAGCGCGAAGGCCTATTGGTGTCGGGTGTCATCTACAATCCTATCACAGACGATCTGTTCACTGCCGAGAAAAACCATGGCGCCTATCTGAACGACAAGCGGCTGCGCGTCGCGGCGCGCAAGGAGATGGCGCCCAGCCTGTTCGCCACCGGCCTGCCCTTCCTGGGCCGCGCCGGGCATGCCCGTGCCTCTGCCGAAACAGCCGCGGTGATGGGCGTCTCCTCCGGGATCCGTCGCTTCGGTGCCGCTTCGCTCGATCTGGCCTGGGTGGCGGCGGGGCGCTTCGACGGTTTCTGGGAGCGGGGCCTTCAGGCCTGGGATATTGCCGCGGGCGTAGTGCTGGTGCGCGAAGCCCACGGAGTGATCACCGATCTGAATGGCGGCAGCGACATGCTGGCCAGCGGCGATCTCTGCTGCGCCAATGAACATCTGCATCCGCAATTGCTGAAGCTGCTGAAGGGCGTGAAAGTGGATTAAGGGCCGGAGCGCCTAAAACTCCACCACTGTCCTTATGCTCTCGCCACTGTGCATCAGGTCGAACGCCTCGTTGATGCGCTCCAACGGTAGCTTGTGGGTGATCAGCGGGTCGATGCTGATCTTGCCATCCATGTACCAGTCCACGATCTGCGGCACTTCCGTCCGTCCCCGCACGCCACCGAAAGCGGTGCCTTTCCAGACTCGGCCCGTGACCAACTGGAAGGGACGGGTGCGGATTTCCTGACCCGCGCCTGCCACGCCGATGATGACGCTCTCGCCCCAGCCTCTGTGGGTGCATTCCAGCGCCTGGCGCATCAGATCGACATGGCCGACGCATTCGAAACTGTAATCCGCCCCGCCCCCGGTCAGTTCGACCAGATAGGGCACCAAGTCGCCCTTCACCTCGTTCGGATTGACGAAATGGGTCATGCCGAAGCGGCGCGCCAGCGCCTCGCGCGCGGGATTGGTGTCGACGCCGACGATCCTGTTCGCGCCGACCATCCGGGCGCCCTGAATGACGTTGAGCCCGATGCCGCCCAGCCCGAACACCACGACATTGGCGCCGGCCTCCACTTTTGCGGTGTTGATCACCGCGCCGATGCCGGTCGAGACACCGCAGCCGATATAGCAAACCTTGTCGAAAGGGGCGTCTTCGCGGATCTTCGCCAGCGCGATCTCCGGCAGTACGGTGAAATTGGAGAAGGTCGAACAGCCCATATAGTGATGCACCTTTTCCCCGTGCAACGAGAAGCGGCTGGTCCCGTCCGGCATCACCCCCTGCCCCTGCGTGGCGCGGATGGCGGTGCAGAGATTGGTCTTGTGGGAGGTACAGCTTTTGCACTGGCGGCATTCGGGCGTGTAGAGCGGGATCACGTGGTCGCCCTTTTTTACGCTGCTCACGCCCGGCCCGACATCGACCACCAGACCCGCCCCCTCATGGCCAAAGATCGCCGGAAAAAGGCCCTCCGGATCGGCGCCTGACCGGGTGAACTCGTCGGTGTGGCAGACCCCGCTTGCCTTGATCTCGACCAGGACCTCGCCCGCCCGGGGGCCTTCGAGATCGACCTCTTCGATGACCAGGGGCTTACCGGGCGCGGTGGCGATAGCGGCACGGGTCTTCATCCTGTCTCATCCTTCACTGGAACGGACCCCAAAATGGGGCTATTCCACAGGCGTTGCAAAGCGTTAGATTGGCGCTAGGCTGCGGCCCCGGCTAATGTTGGGCCGTCGAAGCGCCGGGCACATGATTCGTTTTAGGACCGTCTCCCTCCCCGCTCTGTTTTGGTTTGCGACCGCGTTGGCGGCCGCGAGCCAGACCATTGATAATGGTAGCGAAGTGCAGGTGAACCCGATGGCAGGCGGGTCTGGCCAGGTGCTGCTTTATCCCGGCGACCAATATATGCGCCGGGTTCCGCGTTTGCTGGATCCGGGACAGACCGAAGGCCCGATCCATCTGCACATGCCGACAAAGCATACCGCTGAGACCAGACACCCGGTCCATCGGGAGGCGCAGACCGCCGCCCCAAGTCCAAAACCCGCCCGCAAGCCTAAAGTGGCCTCCGCCGCCCCAGCCCGCCAGACGCAGCCGACATCGTCAGGCTATACGCCCAACTATGATTATAGCGGTCTGCCATCGGGCGCCTCGAACCTGTTTCATTATACCGGGCCGTCCGCGCCGCCTTCTGCGCCCAAAGCTGCGCCTGCTCCCAAGACCCAGGTCGCCAAGGCCGAGCCCGCGCCGCGGGAAACCAAGGTTCCAGGGCTTTCCAAGCAAAGCATGATTCTGTTCGCCCATGACGCCGCCGACCCGGCCGATTCGGCGCTGAGCAACATCAAGCTTCTGGCCACCCAGCTTAATGGTGCCATGACCGGGCCGAGTTCGCGGGTCCAGATTCTTGCCTATGGCGGCGCCAAGGGCGACAAGGGTTCTGACGCACGGCGGCTTTCGCTCAAACGGGCCCTCGCAATCCGCCAGGTTCTGATCGATGACGGTGTGCCATCGGAGCGCATCGATGTCCGCGCCATGGGCGGGGTGGACGATAGTGGCCCCACCGATCGTGTTGACGTATATGTGAAGGCCTGAGACCGGTCCGCGTCTCACAAATTCCCAATTTCCTTTGCCTGCCAGCGACGGTTAGAACAACGCCATGTCCGGCCCGTGCCGCATCGTCCTCGCCCTGTCGTTGCTTGCGGCCATTCCCAACGCGGCCAGCGCGAAAGGGACTGAATCTGCCGGTGTCGCGGTCGCCATCGCGTTGCCGCTGCTCGCCGGTGGCTATGCCATCTACCAGGACGACTGGACCGGCGTGGCGCAACTGGGCGTCGATACCTTTGGCACGGTCGGCACGGCCTACCTGCTCAAGAACATTGTGCGCGAGCAGCGTCCCGACAAAAGCGACTATCAGTCCTTTCCGTCCGACACCTCGGCGTTGGCCTTCGCGCCGGCGCAGTTTCTATGGGACCGCTATGGCTGGGAGGTGGGGCTGCCCGCTTATGCCGCCGCGGGCTTCGTGGGCTGGAGCCGGATCGATGCGAAACAGCATCATTGGTATGACGTGGCCGCCAGCGCCGGCCTCGCCTTCGGCTTCAGCAAAATCTTCACCACCCGCTACCGGCCACGCGGATTGAGCTATGGCGTCAATTATGCGCCGGGTGGCGGTTATGCGGCACTGGAGTACCGGTTCTAATCTGCAAAATGCGCCGCGACAGCGATGGTAAAAGTGACGGGGGAAGAGGCGAAATGAAACCATCCCGGGGCATGTGTGCCTTCGCTTTCGCCATCGCATTATCCGCCCTCGCCGGTGCGGGCGCCCAGGCCCAGCCGCCGGCAGCTGAAAAGGAGATGACACCCTCCGGCCCAGTCGATGGCCCTATTGATCTCGCCACGGCGCTCAAGCGTTTTCCGCTGACCGAGAGCGCGCGGACGGCGCGCGAGCTGGTGCCGAACTGGACGTTTCCCAGCAGGATGGTAGTGATCGTGGACCGGCCCGAGCGCACCCAATGGCTCCAGGCCGCGATGCCCGCGGGTGTCACGGTGGTCGGTGTGCCCGACAATGCGGCAGCGATGCGCGAAATGGGGGATGCGAACGCTTTCATTCTTGCCAACGGCGATTGCGGCGTGGCGCGCGGCCGTGGCACCGCGGATATGTGGAAGAGCGCGCCGAAGCTGGAATGGCTCCATTCCGGGGCCGGCGGTACCGACCAGTGCATGGCCCAGACCGCCCTCGCGAACGGCAACATCCTTCTCACCAACAGCCAGAAGGTGAAGTCCGACGGACTGATGGAAACCGCCTTCGGCTATATCTTCGCCCTCGCGCGCAACCTGGATGTCGCGCTGGACAATCAGCGGCGGGGATCGTTCGACGCCGTGCGCGCCACGCGCCCGGTCCGCCAACTGGAAGGCGCCACCATGCTGATCGTGGGCCTGGGCGGGGCCGGCACCGAGATCGCCCGCGTCGCGCACGAATTGGGCATGACCGTCATCGCCACCCGGGCCAGCAGTCATGAGGGACCGGCCTATGTCGAATATGTCGGGCTGTCGGACGAATTGCCGGACCTGATCGGACGCGCGGACATTGTGGTGATCGCTGCGCCCCTGACGCCCCAGACGCGCGGCCTGTTCAACTCCGCAATGTTCTCGCGCATGAAGCGCGGCGCGATGTTGGTCGATTTCACCCGTGCCGAAATCGTGGTGCCTGACGACCTTGCCGCGGCGCTGAAGGATGGCCGGGTCGGCAGCGCCGGCCTGTTCTGGGCCACCAACGCGCCGCTGCCCAAGAACAGCCCGCTCTGGACGGCGCCCAATCTGATCCTGACGTCCTGGAGCGGAGCGGCAAGCGGAGTCGCAGACCGTTATGCCCATGGCCCCGCCGCCAATCCGAAGGCCCAACGCGATGACGAACTGCGCTGGCTGCTGGTGCGCGAGAACATGCGCCGCTTCGCGGCCGGGGAGAAAATGTATTCGGTGGTGAATATCGGCCGGGGCTATTAGAGCGGTTTCAGGAAAAGTGTGCTGCGTTGGTACGCTGGCGCTACCAACTCCGTCCGGAACCCCGACAAAACAAAGAGACAGAGCGTTTTCGTGATTCAACGAAACACGAAAACGCTCTAGAAAATTCCTAATTCGCCACGCTGACATCGGCGAAACGGTCGACGCGCCTGAGTGGCGGAAACAGCTTCATCCAGATCGCCACCACCGTCAGGGTACCGAGGCCCCCCAGCACCACCGCGGGGACCGTGCCGAACAAGGCCGCCGTCACGCCCGATTCGAATTCGCCCAACTCGTTCGAAGCGCCGATGAACAGCATATTGACCGCCGAGACCCGGCCCCGCATCGCGTCCGGCGTGGCAAGCTGGATCAGCGAAGAGCGCACGAAGACGCTCACCATGTCGGTGACCCCCAGCATGCTCAATGCGAACAAGGAGAGAAAGAAGTTGGTCGAAAGCCCGAATGCGATGGTGGCGGCACCAAAGCCTACCACCACCGCAAACATCTTGATGCCGACATGCCGCCGGATCGGGCGATGGGTGAGGATCAAAGCGCTGGTGAAGCTGCCCACCGCCGGTGCGCTGCGCAGCACGCCCAGTCCCTGCGGGCCGACATGCAGGATGTCGCGGGCATAAACCGGCAGTAGTGCCGTCGCCCCGCCCAGCAATACTGCAAACAGGTCGAGGGAAATCGCGCCCAGGACCACCGGCCGCGAGCGCACGAAGCGCACACCCTCCGCGACCCTGTCATAGCGGCTGGCCTGGCTCGTCTCGGGTATGAAGCGCCGTCCGCCCAGCCGAGTCACGATCAGCGCCGCGCCGACAAAACCGGCAATGCAGATCGAATAGACGTGCGCCGGGCCCAGAGCGTAGAGAAACCCGCCGAGAGCAGGCCCCGAGATCACCGCTGTCGTGAACACCGAAGACGAAAAGGCCATCGCCTTGGTCAGCCGTTCCTGCGGCACCAGGAATGGCAGCAGCGAGCTGCCCGACGGACCTGTAAAGCCCCGTGCCGCGCCGAACAACATCAACACCAGATAGAAGGGCCATGCGGTATGCGGAAAGAAAAGACTCAGAACCAGAAACATGGCGCTGCAACAGGCTTGCAGCAGCGCGGCAAGGCTGTAGACGCGGCGCTGATTGAAGCGGTCGGTGATGTCGCCCGCCGGCAAGGTGAGCAGGAACATCGGCAGGAACTGGCAAAGGCCGACCATCCCCAGCGCCAGGGTGCTGTGGGTCATGCCATAAATCTGCCAGCCGATCGCCACCGACTGCACCTGGATCGCGACCGTCGCGACGAACCGCGAAGCGACGAAGAAATGCAGATCGTGGGGGCGATAGATGGAAGGGGGAATGTCGCTCATGGCTGGTGTCGTGATTTCGAAGTTCGCTATATCATCTATATCGCGTGCCGAGCGAACTTCGAAACCGAAACGACACTAGAATCAATTACTTGCCAGTATCCTTCGATTCCGAATTCGCCAGGCGCCGATATGGAGATCGCGCGAATCCCGGACTCGGGACATTAGGCGGGCAAACGCGGCCGGAGCGTTAACATGCGCCGGAGCGAAGAGCTAGAAACCGTTTACCGGTTCGTTCGTGCTTTCAATCTGTGACCTGGAATTCTGCAAACGCACCATCTGCTCGTTCCCGCCCACCGCGATAGGGAAGGCGACGGACGCAAAACGCGGCTTGGACAGAAACGGGCTCGCATCGCGGGAAAAGCCGTATGGCTCTTCGGGAAAGCCGAACCAGCTTGTATCCATCTTGCCATTGGCATTGATGTCCTGGAAGGTTTCGATCGCATAGGTGCCGGGCCGGATACCGTGCAGCACGACCACGGTTTCGCCCGGCTGCGCCGGAACATCCGTGGCGGCGACCGGGGTAGAGTCGTTATCGGGATAGCCGGCGGCATCATAAAGCCCAAGCCGGACGATGCCGCCCTTGGCTGAAACATTTTCGACCCGAACGGTCAGGGTGCATGTTTCCGTGGCACGCGCCGGGACCGGCATAACGGCCAACATCGAAGCGAACTGAAGAAACACGGGAATGGTTAATTGCCGCATGGTGCCCATGCCTTTTGGGCCATCCTCTCCGGATGCCCGTCACCCCTTTGTATCGACTTGTCGCAATTGTCGCAGACAATTACGACCATACGCGGGGTCACAGGCAATCAGTTCAACACAGAGGGTTAATGCGTCAGGCCAGCTTGGGTTCAAGCTTTTTGCAGGCCTCGATCAGACCCTTCACGGCATCGCTCGATTTGCCCAGGGCGGTCTTTTCTTCGGGAGTCAACTCGAGTTCGACGATACGCTCGATACCACCCTCGCCGATCACTGCCGGCACCCCGACATAGAGATCGTTGATGCCATAGGTCCCGTTGACATAGGCGGCGCAAGGCAGCACGCGCTTTTTATCCTTCAAGTAACTTTCCGCCATTGCAATCGCGCTGGCCGCGGGCGCGTAAAAGGCCGACCCGGTTTTGAGGAGGCCGACAATTTCGGCTCCCCCGTCGCGGGTGCGCTTGATGATCGCATCGAGCCGATCGCGGCTGATCCAGCCCATCTTGACCAGCTCGGGCATGGGAATGCCCGCCACGGTCGAGAAGCGCGGCATTGGCACCATGCTGTCGCCATGGCCGCCCAGCACGAAAGCCGACACATCTTCCACCGACACATTCATTTCCTCGGCAAGGAAGTGCCGGAAGCGCGCCGAATCCAGCACCCCCGCCATGCCCACCACTTTGTTATGTGGCAGGCCCGACAATTGACGCAGCGCCCACACCATCGCATCCAGCGGATTGGTGATGCAGATCACGAAGGCGTTGGGACAATTGGCCTTGATGCCCTCGCCCACCGCCCCCATCACCTTGAGATTGATGCCCAACAGATCGTCCCGGCTCATGCCGGGCTTGCGCGGAACCCCGGCGGTAACGATCACCACATCGGCCCCCGCGATGTCGGCGTAATTGTTGCTGCCCTTCAGCCTGGCATCGAAGCCCTCCACCGGGCCGGACTGGGCGAGGTCCAGCGCCTTGCCCTGGGGCAGGCCCTCCATGATGTCGAACAGGACCACATCGCCCAGGTCCTTCAGGCACACAAGATGGGCCAAGGTGCCGCCGATCTGGCCGCCGCCGATGAGAGCGATTTTCTTGCGCGCCATGGTGAAATCCTTCCGTCCGAAAAGAGCAGCGCTACCTAGCCGCTGGGGCTGCCGGGGGCAAGGCGGCAGATCGTCTAATCAGCTATCAGCCGGACGAAGGCCATCGCACCATGGGGACCGCCGCCATACGGCGCGCTGGGGGAGGATGGGGCAAAATCGAAGGCGTACAGGCCGCCAAGTCCGACCTTGTAATGGGCTGCGAGGGCCCAGTCACGGATCGCGCCCAGGCTCACTTCGCCGGCTTGCCGGACCTGTGGACCGGGAACCAACTCGTCGCTGCCGACGGTCTCGGCGCGGGCGAACAGGGTCCAGAGGGGCGCCGGGTTGAATTCGGCTTCAGCGAACCCGGCATCTTCGCCGAGCCCGCCGGTGAGATGCTTGCTGCCGAACCCGATGGTGGCGGCGATGCTGCCGAATGCAAAATTGTTGTAATAGGTGGCGCTGGCGGTCAGGCGGTTCTCGTTGACCATCGGCTCCAGTTGCTCCGGACTTTTGAGGAAACCGTCCGACACCTGCAGCGACCAGTTGGCGTTTGGATTCCAGCTCAACCGCGCCGCGGTGGAATCGAATCGGGCGGTATCGAAATCGAACCGATGCTGATCGGGCTCCCGGCCGGTGAATTGCGAAAACTCCAGCTTCCAGTCGTCATGCACCCAGCCGAGAGTAGCGACGCCGAAGGTGACATGGGTGGAATCGAACCAGTGATGGCTGATCGGCGTGTCGGGAATATCCTCGCCGGAAACGCGATGCATGTAAGCACTGGGTCCGAGCGCCGGTTCGCCCGGGTAGCCGCCATAGACGAACAGACTGTCATCCTGCGACAGGCGATGGCTCCAGGTCGCGGCCAGTTCCATGAACAAATCGTGCGGGTGCTGGCGGTCCACCAGGGGCGTGATGCCATTCGCCGTCTCCCCCGTCTCCAGCAGCAATGGATAGCCGCGCCGCCCCATGAAGGGATCGAGGCTCAGCATCGCGTGCAGGCCCAACGTATCGTCCGCGCCGAAGTCGCGGCTGGCCATCGCCATTAGCATCCCGCTGGCGAAGGCATCGCTGTCGCCCCGCGGACCGCTCTGGCTGTCGAGAATGCCCAATGTGCGAGCGCTCAACATGGCCATCCAGTCATCCGCCATTAGCATGATGCCGGATTGCGGCACGGCATCAGGCTCCCAGCTTGTGCCGGAAGACTCGCGCGCCATGGCGTAGGAGCCCAGCATCCCGTGCATCGGCATGCCGGCCGTCTGCCCCATGTCCATGCCGGGCATACCCTGGGCGGCTGCGGGCGCAGCCAGGCCAGCCAGGGCAAGTGCGAAAAGCGTCCGTCGCATGGCAGGCGATTAGCTTAACCGCTGCGGCGCTGGCAAGTCGCCGCGCGATTGTTCCGCCAAGCGGAAATCCTCGCGCCGCATGCGTGGCAGGCTGGCGGGAAAAGCCTCCTGGATATAAGCGATAAGGTTTTCGCGCACCTCGCAACGCAAATCCCAGGCCCTGGAGGAATCGGAGGCGCTGGCCAGGACCCGCACCTCGATAACCTGCTGCTTGGCGTCGGAGACTTGCACATTCACCACCTGCCCGTCCCACAGGGCGGAGGCCTTGACGATCTCGGTGGCCTTGGCGCGCACCGGCCCCATCGGCAAGGTGTAATCGGCGTAGATCAACACCGTGCCGATGATGGACGAAGACGAGCGCGTCCAGTTGGTGAAGGGATTCTGAAACAGGTAAGAGAGCGGCACCACCTGACGCCGCCAATCCCACAGCCGGACCACGATATAGACCGAGCCGATCTCTTCCACCCAGCCCCATTCATTGTCGATCACCACCGCATCGCCCATCCTGAGCGGCTGGGTGAAGGCGAGCTGCAGACCTGCGATCAAATTTTCGAACAGCGGCCGCGCCGCCAACCCCGCCACGATGCCCGCAACACCCGCCGAAGCGAACAGCGAGATGCCGAACTGGCGCACCGTATCGAAGCTCATCAGCGCAAAGCCGGCGGTGAGCAGGCCGAGCATCAAGTTGACGGCCTGGCGCAGGATGCGCATCTGGGTGACGGCCTTGCGCGCCAGGAGATTGTCGGTCGTGTCCAGCTTCAGGCCATCGACATAGCGGTCCATGGCGACATTGGCCGCCGCCAGGGCGATCCAGCCCAGCAGCACGATGAACAGCGCCACGAAAATGGCATGGCCGGCCTGCTGGGCCTGCCGCGACAGCGGCACCAGCGGCAACGCCAAGGCGATGGCGAGCAGGATGATCGCGAAGCGCACCACACGGCGGGTGCGCTGAAAGACATTGCGCACAAAGGGATGCCAGTTCTTCGCTTTGACATTGGCATAGCGGACCAGCAGGCCCTGAAGACCGATGCCAATAGCGACAATGGCGGCGAAAATGAGTACCGCTTGCAGCCATGCGGGAATAAAGGTCTGGATCAGGACGGGCAGGCGCGCAAGGAAAGTCATGTCTCTGCAACGCGGGGGCGGCGCAAAATTTCCGCGGCAAACTGCAAAAGAAAAGGCCGGGCGGCCGAACGCCCGGTCTCTCTTTTTCTAAAGCGGAAACGCGGCTTACCAGATTGCTGAAAACGGTTTCCGCGCCGTCAAGGCTTGGAGACCTTCCCAAAAATCAACCGGAATCGATTTCCCGATTGAGCTTGATCGGTCCCAACTTCCATCAGCCTGTCAGATCGATTCCTTCAGCTCCTTGGACGCGCGGAACGCGACTTTCTTGGAGGCCTTGATCTTGATCGCTTCGCCGGTCGCCGGATTGCGGCCCATGCGCGGACCGCGCTTGCGTACGACCAGAATGCCCAGGCCGTTGAGGCGGATGCGGGCGCCCTTCTTCAGGTGTTTGGTGATAAGGCCGATCGTATCCTCCAGCATCGCATTGGCGCTTTTCTGGGAGAGCTCGTGCTTCTCGGCAAGTTGGCCGGCGAGCTGGCGGGTGGAAACGGTTTCGGTCTTGACGGCGGCTTTGGTGGCCATGGCAGGTCCCTCTTAGCGAATCAACGATGAGCCCGATTTTACGGCATTTTCCGCAAAGAAAAGGGGATGCAAGCCAAAAAGACGCGAAAAATCGATGTTTTCCGGTGCATAGCGAAAGAAAAGCCCGGAAATCAATGATTTCCGGGCTCGTTGTCATGGCCGCGATCCGCCTCAGGCGGCTTCGCTGGGGCCGCGATTTTCGATGCGCTCGGAGATGCGGGCCGATTTTCCGGTGCGGCCGCGCAGATAATAGAGCTTGGCGCGGCGCACTTTGCCCTTGCGCACAACGCTCACCGAATCCACCAGCGGCGAATAGATCGGAAACACGCGCTCCACGCCTTCGCCATAAGAGATTTTACGCACAGTGAAACTCTCGTTGAGTCCGGCGCCCTGGCGGGCGATGCAGACGCCCTCGAAGGCTTGCAGCCGCTCGCGCGTCTTGTTCTGCTTGGCCTTCTCGTCATAGGTGACATCCACCACCTTGACGTTGACCTTCAGCGTGTCGCCGGGCCGGAAGGCGGGATGCGCCTTGGCGCGCACGGCGGCCATCTGCTCGGCTTCGAGCGTCTGCAAAAGATTCATGATCGGTCTCCGCGCGGCATTGGAAGCGGGGCGTATAGCCTAGCGTTTCGGCTTTTCATAGAGGGTCCACAGGTCAGGCCGGCGAGCCCTGGTCAGGGCTTCCGCCTGCTCCCGCCGCCATCCGGCGATTTCCTTGTGATTCCCTTTGGTTAAGACCTCCGGAACGGGTCTGGTCTCGAAGGTCGAGGGCCGGGTGAATTGGGGGTATTCCAGCAGCCCGGCGGCGAAGCTTTCCTCTTCAGCCGAAGTGGCATCGCCCAACACGCCGGGGATCAGCCGCACCACGGCCTCGACCAACGCCATGGCCGCGATCTCCCCTCCCGCCAGCACGAAATCGCCGATGCTGATTTCCTCGATCTGGCGCGCTTCGATCACCCGCTGGTCCAGTCCCTCGAACCGGCCGCATAACAGAACCGCCCCGGACCCTTCCGCCAGCGTGCGCACCTTGCCTTGCGTCAGCGGTGTGCCCCGCGGAGACAGATAGATGAGCGGACGGTCGGCGCGTTCCACCGCGTCGATTGCGGCCGCGGCGACATCGGCGCGCATCACCATCCCCGGACCACCCCCCGCCGGGGTGTCGTCCACCGTGCGGTGCTTGCCGATGCCATGCTCGCGGATATCTCGGACATCGAGCGACCAGATGTGTTTTTCGAGCGCCTTGCCGATTAGCGAAACACCCAGCGGCCCGGGAAACATCCCGGGGAACAGGGTGAGGACGGTGGCCTGCCAGGTCATCGTCCGTTGCCTGCCAGACGGGGAGAGTGAAGCCTATTCCACATGGTCATTGTCTTCATCGTCTTCCGGCACCGCGACTTGGATGCGCCCGCCGGAAATATCGATGGTCGGAACGGTTTCGCGGGTGAAGGCAAGCAGGACGGAATCGCCATCGGAACGGATGATCTCGATCACGTCGCCCGCGCCGTAATTGTGGAGGGCGGCGACCTTACCCAGAACCCTCCCCTCGCTGTCCTGAGCTTCCAGACCGATCAGGTCGGCATGATAGAATTCCTCTGCCGCGGCGGCCGGCAGCGCGTCGCGCGCCACGAACAATTCGGTGCCCTTGAGCGCCTCGGCGGCGCTGCGGTCGGCAAGTCCCTTGAATGTGATGACCGCTTCGCCGTTCTTGACCGGGCGCAGCGCGGCGATCTCGAACTTACGTCCCCGCGCGTCGTGCAGCGGACCGTACGCGGTAAGGGCTTCCGGCTGCGCGGCGAAGATTTTCGCCTTTACCTCGCCCCTGAGCCCCTGCGCGCCAATGATCGTGGCGAGCAATATGTCTTTCTGCATTACCCACCTACTTCACCATGGCCGGCCTCCGGCGCCTAGCGGCAACGTAGGCGCGCCATCCAGCAGCCCCGCAGGAGCTTAACAAAGAAGATGGATGGCCGGGTCAAGCCCGGCCATGGAGAGATAAAATTTTAAGCAGCTTCCCCGGCCTTGGCGGCGGCGGCGGCGCGCTCCTGCGCCTTCTTCTTGGGTTGCGCCTTGTTGGGATTGTTATGCAGGCGCGGTTTTACCACCCCGGCATTGGCCAGCATCTTGTGCACCCGGTCGGAACCGACCGCGCCCTTGGCGATCCAGTCCTTGGCGACATCCAGATCGAGCTTCACCCGGTCGGCGTGATCGGAAGGCAGCAGCGGATTGTAGAAGCCGATCTTCTGGATGAAGCGGCCGTCCCGCGGCGAGCGCGAATCCGCAATCACGATATTGTAATGCGGCCGCTTCTTGGTGCCGGCGCGCGCCAGACGAATTCTGAGAGCCATTTTACGTCCTTTCTCAACTGTCATTCCCGCGAAAGCGGGAACCCAACTTCTTTGTCTGGTCGCTCCGGCTCGCGCCGACGCTTCCTTTGCTGGTCGCTCCGGCTCGCGCCGACGCTCCTACCGCCGTCCCGGAAACATTCCGGGTGGCAAACCTCCGGGCATTCCGCCCATACCGGGCATCATCGGCATGCGGCCGCCTTTGCCCATCTTCTTCATCATGTCCGCCATCTGGCGGTGCATCTTGAGCAGCTTGTTGACTTCGCTGACTTCCACACCAGCGCCCTTCGCGATACGCTTCCTGCGCGAGCCATTGATCAGATCGGGATCGCCGCGTTCCTTCTTGGTCATCGACTGGATGATCGCTTCCTGACGGGTGAGGATCTTGTCGTCCAGCCCCGCGGCATCGAGCTGGCCCTTGATCTTGCCGACACCCGGCAGCATGGCGAGCACACCCTTCATGCCGCCCAGCTTCTTCATTTGACCAAGCTGCCCGGCGAGATCGTTCATGTCGAACGATCCCTTGCGCATCTTGGCGGCGATCTTCTCCGCTTGCGCCTTGTCGAGTGTCTCCGCGGCTTTCTCGACCAGCGACACCACATCGCCCATGTCCAGGATGCGCCCCGCGACGCGATCGGGATGGAAGGCTTCCAGTGCATCGAGCTTCTCGCCCGCGCCCAGAAACTTGATCGGCGCGCCGGTCACGCTGCGCATCGACAGCGCCGCGCCGCCACGCCCATCGCCATCGACGCGGGTCAGGATGATGCCCGATACACCCACTTTGTCGTTAAAGTTCTTGGCGATATTGACCGCGTCCTGGCCGGTCAGCGCATCGGCCACCAACAGGGTTTCATGCGGGTTGACCAGCGCCTTCACGCTGGCGACCTCGCTCATCAACTGCTCGTCGATATGCTGGCGGCCAGCAGTGTCCAGGATCACCGCGTCATAGCCGCCCACTTTCGCGCTCGCCATCGCGCGGCGGGCGATCTCCAACGGGCCCTGCCCCGCGACGATCGGCAGGGTGGCGACACCGGCCTGCTCGCCAAGGATCTTGAGCTGCTCCATCGCGGCCGGACGGGTGGTGTCCAGCGAGGCCATCAGCACCCGCTTCTTGTCGCGGTTCTGCAGCAACAGGCCGAGTTTGGCCGAGGTGGTGGTCTTGCCCGAGCCCTGCAGCCCCACCATCAGGATCGGGGCCGGCGGCGAGCCGATATTGAGCGCCTCGTTCTTCTCGCCCAGGGTCTCCACCAGCACGTCATGGACGATCTTGACGACCTGTTGGCCCGGCGTGATGGAGCGGATGACGCTTTCCCCGATGGCGCGCGGGCGCACCTTGTCGATGAAGTCCTTCACCACCGGCAGGGCGACATCGGCCTCGATCAGGGCAGTGCGCACTTCGCCCAGCGCGGCATCGACATCGGCTTCGGAGAGCGCACCACGCCCTCTCAGCTTGTCGAACACGCCGCCAAGGCGCGATTGCAGGGATTCGAACATCTACCCTTCCACTCTTGTCATGGCCGGCTCAGAGGCTGGCCATGACAAGGAGAAAATTCCAAACGATTTCGCCCCAGGGGGCGCACCTGCGCTGCCTGGGGGCGATCCCCGGCGCCGGGCCGGGGACCGGAAAGTCGAAAGGGCTTTCCGGAATGGGCGGGTTTTAGGCCCGAAAAATGGGAAATGTCAAATAACGCAACATTGACAGGGCGTCTGACCCGGGTTCCAGTTTCGTCCAAAGAACTGGGGAGGGAACATGCCATATCTTTCTCGTCGGAGCATGATCGCTGGAGCGTCCGTGCTTGCCCCGGCTCTGGCCCGCGCCGCGGACAATCCGGCCCTGGGCACGCCCCGGTCGGTGATCTCCGATCCGCCGCGCGAATTCGGCCCCGGCGCGCCGCCCGCCTTCTCGCCCGATCCCGACATCCTGCGGATCGATCCGTCCTTTGGCGGCCTGTTGATCGGCCAGGAAGTGATCCGCCGCGTCTCGACCGGCTATCATCTGTGCGAAGGACCGGCCTGGTCCAGTAACGGCATGTACGCCATCTTCAGCGACGTCAAGAACGATACCCTCTATCGCTATCTGTGGGAGAATGGCGAGGTCACGGTGTTCCGCCGCCCCTCCTTTTCCACCAACGGCAACACCTTCGATTTCCAGGGCCGGCAGATTTCTACTCAGGACTTCTTTCGCCGGGTGATCCGTTGGGAGATCGACGGCTCCATGACCGTGCTGGCGGACAGCTTCGAAGGCAAGCCGCTCAATTCCCCCAACGACCTCGCGCCGCATAAGGACGGCAGCCTGTGGTTCACCGATCCCCAGTTCGGCGGCAATCTCGCGGAAGGTCATCCCGACCAGGGCGCGGGGCCGATGAACGCAAACGGGGTGCGCGATCCCGATATCGGCAATACGGGCGTGGGAATCCGGCTCGCCGGCGGCCTGCATCAGGTGCTGCCGCCATCCGTCTATCGCGTCGATCCTTCAGGCCGGGTCGATCTGGCGGTACCGTTCGAGCAGGGCATGCCGCCAAACGGCATCTGCTTCTCGTCCGACTACACCAAGGTCTATGTCATCCGCGGCGGCGGCATTTCGATCGGCGACATCCAAGGCAGCAAAGTCGGGGGCCTGCGCCCATTCACCGACTGCATGGTGGATGGCACCCATTGCGGCCCGGACGGGATGCGGACCGACAAGGCGGGCAATATCTGGTGCGGCTCGGCCGCGCCGCTGGGTTATGCCGGCGTCACGGTCTGGAATCCGTCCGGCAAGCTGATCGGCCGCCTCCGCCTGCCCGAGCCTTGTGCCAATCTCTGCTTTGCCGGGCCTAAGCGCGACCATTTGTTCATGACCGCGAACCAGTCGATCTATTTGTTGCGCGTGAACATTCAAGGCGCATCGCCCGGCTAAAAGGGCGATGCGCCGACAGGGTGAGGAGCGGTTTGCGCCAACAAACGAAATGGTCCAGTGAACCATTTCGAGCGACGAACGCCCCGAGCCAAAGCGAGGGGCCGGCATCTCCCGGCTGAAAGCGGGTCGAACGCATTGACAGGCCTTCGGCGCGGGTTCCAGATAATTCCGACAAACCTGCGGGAGGAATTCATGTCTTTCGATCTATCACGCCGCGGCGTGATCGCCGGTGCCGCCGCCATCGCTCCCGCCCTCGCGCATGCCGCAGACAAGCCGGCGCTGGGCACCTGGCCATCGGTTATTTCCCAACCGCCGCGCGATTTCGGTCCCCATGCGCCGCCGCTGATGAATCCCGATCCCGATGTGCTGGTGACCGATCCGGCTTTCGGCCAGCTCGTAGTCGGCCAGGAGATGATCCACCGCATCCATACGGGCCTGGAATGGGCGGAGGGCCCGGCCTGGTGCGCCGCAGGCGAATACGCCCTGTTCAGCGACGTGAAAGCCAACAAGCAATACCGCTATATCTGGGAAAGCCGTCAGCTCAGCGTCTTCCGCGACCCGTCCTACAATTCCAACGGCAACACCTTCGATTTCGAGGGCCGGCAGGTTTCCTGCCAGGATTTCCTGCGCCGGGTGGTGCGCTGGGAGCATGACGACTCGCTGAAGGTGCTGGCCGACAATTATCAGGGCAAGCCGCTCAATTCGCCCAACGACCTCGCGCCCCATCCCGATGGCAGCATTTGGTTCAGCGATCCGTCCTATGGCGACAGCATCAGCGAGGGGCACCCGGATGAGCCGGGCGGCGCGATGAATCCGGACGGCCGTTACGACCCCAATGTCGGTGAAGGCGGCACCGGCGTCATCGGTAGCACCCGGCAGGTTTCGCCGCGCAACATCTATCGCTGGGATCCGAGTGGGAGGCTGGACGTGGTGGTGCCCGAGGAGCCGGGACTGCCGCCGAACGGCATCTGTTTCTCGCCCGATTACAGGAAGGTCTATCTGGTACGCGGCGGAAAACTATGGATGGCCGATGTCCAGGGCAAGGGCATCGCCAATCTGCGCGTCTTCACCGATTGCATGGTGGACGGCATCCATTGCGGCCCCGACGGAATGCGCGCCGACCGGCTGGGCAATATCTGGGCCGGTTCGACCTCGACCCTTGGCTATTCCGGCGTCACGGTGTGGAATCCCGGTGGCAAGCTGATCGGCCGCATCCGGCTGCCGGAAGTATGCCCCAATCTCTGCTTCGCCGGGCCCAAGCGCGACTGGCTGTTCATGTGCGGCACCCAGTCGATCTATTTGTTGCGGGTGAATATCCAAGGCGCGGCGCCTGGCTAAAAGCTGACATGACGATTCTGGACTGGCACCTGATCTTCCGTCTGCTGATCGCCGCGCTGTTCGGCAGCATTGTCGGCGCAGATCGCGAGCGGTTGGCCTGGGCGCCCGGCCTGCGCACCCATATGCTGGTCTGCGTCGGCGCCTGTTTGTTCATGATCGTTTCGGCATTCGGCTTTTCCGACATACTGGGCACGCGCAATGTGATCCTCGATCCCTCCCGCATCGCGGCCCAGGTGGTGTCGGGAATCGGCTTCCTGGGCGCGGGAACCATCCTGTTGCGCGGCGAGGTGGTGCGCGGACTCACCACAGCGGCCAGCCTCTGGTCGGTGGCGGCGATCGGCCTTGCGGTGGGAGGTGGCCTGTATGTCGAGGCCGCGGCGGCGACGGCCCTGATCATGGTGATCCTGGCCGGGATCAAGCCACTGGAGGAGCGCTTCCAGCAGCGGCACAAAACCCATGAACTTCTGCTGGAAACCGAGCCCGGCAGGCTGTCGCTTGCCGGGCTGGAAGCGGCGCTCGGTTATCGCGCCAGGCGGATTGTCCGCTATGTCGCCAAGCCCAGCGAACAGGAAGGATTCGAGAGTATTTCCCTTACCTTCACCCGGTTAAGCCCGAACGAGGTAGCCGAAATCGAGAACACTCTCAGAAACCTGCCCGGCGTCGCGAAAGTGGATCGCCCGGGTCTTTAGAACTGCCTGCGGATTGACAGCCTTGCCGGAGCGGGTTCCTGTTTGGGGAAAATGCTGGGAGGACATCATGCCATTTCTGTCACGACGCACGATGATCGCGGGGGCCGCCATCGCCGTGCCGACACTGGCCCGCGCCGCCGACAACAAGCGGGAGCTTGCCCCGATGAGCTCGATCATGAACGGCCGGACGTACGGGCCGGGCGCCCCGCCCAATTATTACCCCGATCCCGATGTGCTGATCCTGGACAAGAGCGCCAGCGAACTGTTCACCAGCCACGCCGTGATCAAGCGGCTGGGCACCGGCTTTCAATGGGCGGAGGGTCCCGCCTGGTCGAACGAAGGCCAGTATGTCGTGTTCAGCGACGTGATGGGCGATGTGCAATATCGCTATATCTGGGAGACGGGTGCAATCACGCCCTTCCGCCGTCCGTCCTTCAATTCCAACGGCAACACCTTTGATTTCATCGGACGCCAGGTTTCGGGCCAGGACTATCCCCGCCGCGTGGTGCGCTGGGAGCATGACGGCTCGATGACCGTGCTGGCCGACAAATATGACGGCCAGCCGCTGAACTCGCCCAATGATTTCGCGCCCCATCCTGACGGCAGCATCTGGTTCAGCGATCCCTATTACGGCAGCCGCCTGTCCGAAGGCCATCCCGACGACGGCCCCGGACCGACCGATCCGCACGGCCTGGCCAACAACAAAATCGGCAATCCGGGCAGCGGATTGCTGGGCGGCCTGCACCAGACCCTTCCCGCCGCGATCTATCGGATCGACGCGAGCGGCCGTCTGGACCGGGTGCTGAGCGGCAAGATTCCCAATGGCCTCGCCTTCGCGCCGGACTACAAGAAGCTCTACTACATCTGGGGCGGCGACATGATGGTCGCCGATGTCGACGGGGCCAAGCTCACAAATCCGCGTGTGTTCACTGATTTCATGGTGGACGGTGTGCGCTGCGGCGGCGACGGCCACAGGGTGGATGTTGCCGGCAATGTGTGGTCGGGCTCGACCTCGGTCCTGGGCTATTCGGGGGTGACGGTATGGAATCCGGCCGGGAAATGCATCGGCCGCATCCGTCTGCCGGAAGTCTGCGCCAATCTCTGCTTCTGCGGTTCCAAGCGGGACTGGCTGTTCATGGCAGCGTCGCAATCGGTCTATCTGCTGCGGCTCAATATTCAGGGCGCGGCGCCGGGTTAGCGGCGGGAACGCGAGGCGTTATTTCAACCCGAGTCTCTCCGCCAGATAGACGAAGGAGAGCGCCCACATTTCCGCCGCCTGCTTGTGATCGGCGGCGGCGGCGTGACCGCCATCGGTGTTCTCATAGAACAGCACGTCATGGCCTTGAGCCTCCATTTTCGCGGCCATCTTGCGGGCGTGAACAGGCGTGACGCGGTCGTCGCTGGTAGCCGTGACGAACAGAACCGGCGGGTATTTCACCCCCAGCT
>DATATP010000024.1:0-13656 GCA_036268715.1 Rhizomicrobium sp.
TGTCGGCAAGGATGCTTGCACTTTCCCCCCCAATGCCGGACGATAAACCAAGGCGAATTCTCGCTGCGAAGGCAAAAAAGCGAGGAGAACGCATGGACCAGTCAGACAAAGCACGGAGCGGAGTCGCGGGCCTCGACAATATCCTGTGCGGCGGCTTCTCGCGCGGCAGCATGTTCGTGATCGAAGGAACGCCCGGCGCGGGCAAGACAACCCTGGGCTTGCAATTCCTTTTGGAAGGGGCGAAGGCGGGCGAAGCGGGCCTTTACATCACTCTTTCTGAGACCGAGGCGGAGTTGAGCGCCAGCGCGGCCTCCCATGGCTGGGAGATCGGTGGGCAAATCAAGGTGTTCGAACTCATACCACCTGAAAGCCTGCTGGACTCCGATCAGCAACAGAGTCTGCTCTACTCCTCCGATCTGGAGCTGAAGGAAGCCACCCAGCAGATTTTTGCTGAAGTGGAAAAGGTCAAGCCGCGTCGCGTTGTCCTGGACAGTATGTCGGAAATTCGTTTGCTGGCTCAAAGCTCCTTGCGCTACCGCCGTCAGGTTTTGGCGATCAAGCATTTTTTCGCCCGTCAGGGCGCCACGGTCCTGCTGCTGGACGACCTGACGGCGGATATTGACGACAAGACCATTCATAGCGTGGCGCACGGCGTGCTGCTTCTTGAAGAGCTTTCGCCCAATTATGGCGCTGAACGGCGGCGCTGCCGCATGATCAAATACCGGGGGCAAGGCTATCGCGGCGGCTACCACGATTTTAGAATCGTAACCGGCGGACTGCAGATTTACCCGCGCCTGGTGGCAGCTGAGCATCGCAGTGGTTTCGACAGTTCTCTCATATCCACGGACAACGTGCCTTTCGATGCGCTATTGGGCGGTGGGCTTGACGCGGGGTCGAGCACCCTCCTGCTAGGCCCAGCAGGCACCGGTAAGACCCTCATTGCCGTCACCTTTGTGATGGCCGCCATTCGGCGTGGCGAAAAAGGCGCCATCTTCATGTTCGACGAGGAACTGGGCCTGTTCCTCCGGCGCATGAAGGCGCTCGGATGCGATCTCAAGTCTCACATCGAGGCAGGCAACCTTGTCGTGGAACAGATCGATGCGGCAGAATTGTCGCCCGGCGAATTTTCGCACCGGGTGCGCGCCATGGTGGAACAGAAAAAAATTAGGACTGTCGTTGTCGACAGCCTGAACGGCTATCAGGCGTCGATGCAGGACGAGAACAGCTTGATTTTGCATATTCACGAGTTGCTTCAGTATCTGAACCGCCAGGGGGCCAGCACGTTCCTGACTGTAGCGCAACACGGCATCACTGGTGAAATGAAAGCGCCGGTGGACGTAACCTATCTTGCCGACACCGTACTTCTGTTGCGCCTCTTCGAAGCCATGGGTCATATCCGGCGCGCGATCTCCGTAATCAAAAAACGCACCGGTCGCCATGAAACCTCTATCCGAGAATTCGTCCTCAGTAGCAAAGGATTGGAATTGGGCGAGCCTTTGGTCGATTTCCGCGGTATCCTGCGGGGCACCCCGACTTTTACCGGCGAGCCGTCCCAGCTGAAAGAAAGGGTGCGCTGATTCCTTTTTTCTCGTCGGAACGTATCCTGATCCTGGCCCCCACCGGCCGTGACGCTGAGATTGCGACCTCGCTTTTGCGCGAAGGCGGACAGAAACCGGAAATCGCCAAAGGCCTCGCTGGCTTGGTGGAAGAGATACGCCGGGGCGCGGGAATGGCGGTCATCGCCGACGAAGCCATAAAGACTTCCGACTTGCACGCCTTTTTTGAAATCCTGGCCGCGCAGGAATCCTGGTCAGATTTCCCAATCCTCGTTTTGACCCATCACGGCGGTGGCCCAGAGCGCAATCCCGCCGCAACGCGGTTGGCCGAACTGTTGGGCAACGTCACATTCCTGGAGCGCCCTTTCCATCCCACTACTCTAATCAGCATCACCCAGTCGGCAATTCGAGGGCGCCGTCGCCAGTATGAAGCCCGTGCTCGCCTACTCGCGCTGAGCGAAAGCGAGGAACGCCTGTCGCGTCTCACTGAGAACTTGGAACAACGAGTAGGGCAGGTACTCGATGAGCGCCGCAAGGCGGAGGAAGCCTTACGTCAATCACAAAAGATTGAAGCCCTGGGCCAATTGACCGGTGGTGTGGCGCACGATTTCAATAATCTACTCATGGCCGTGATGGGTAATCTGGATCTGCTGCGGAAGCAGTTCGGAGATAACCCGTGCGCGCGGCGGCTGATCGAAGGGGCATTGCAGGGCGCGCAAAGAGGCGCGTCTCTGACGCAGCGCATGTTGGCCTTCGCGCGGCAGCAGGAATTGTCCACGGGCTCCGTGGACCTAACCGCCATGGTGATGGGCATGCGCGAGCTGCTGGACAGGTCACTTGGTCCGCAGATCGAGCTCAAATTCGCGCTGGCCCGGAATTTGCCCGCGGTCGAGGTCGATCCCGGCCAAATCGAACTCGCCATTTTAAATCTCTGCCTTAATGCCCGGGATGCCATGCCCGATGGCGGCACGATCACGGTCACCACGGATTATCCCCCCCGCGTTCCCGATGTCCTCACTCCCGGAAGTTATGCGCGCCTGGTGATTGCCGACACAGGCACAGGCATGAGCGAAGAGACCTTGAAGAAGGCCACCGAGCCTTTTTTCTCAACGAAGCCAGTCGGCAAGGGCACCGGCCTTGGACTGTCGCTGGTGCATGGCTTGGCCTTGCAGCTTGGCGGGCTTTTCCAGCTCGAAAGCGTGCTGAATGAAGGCACCGTGGCAACGATATGGCTTCCGGCGGCGGACGCGCCTGGGACCGACGCGGCGGCGCCGGAAGCGGAAGCCGCCAGTTTGGACGCGGCACCCTCCACAATTCTGGTGGTGGATGACGATGTACTTATCGGCATGGCGACAGCCGACATGCTACAGGACCTCGGTCACACCGTGATCGAAACCAGCTCAGGCAAGATGGCGCTCGAAATTCTTGACAGCGGTCGGAAAGTCGATCTGATGATGACGGATCAGGCCATGCCGGGAATGACTGGTGTGGAACTTGCTGGTTATGCCCGCAAGCGACGACCCGACCTGCCGATCCTGCTCGCGACGGGTTATGCGGACCTTCCGGAGGGACAGAGAAATGATTTGCCGCGCCTCTCCAAACCTTATCTGCAAGCCGCATTGAAGTCGGCGATCAACAAGTTGTTAAGCTCGCCTTCGCGATAAAAGGCTTAGCGACATCCGAGATGGTGCCGGCTTCGTCGGGCGTCCGTATGAAGTTGGAATGATCGCGCCTGGTCTGGATAATCCCAACGACAAGCAAAAAACGAGCGGACCCTTTCAAACGGGCATGGCTTTTCGTCCGGGCGCTAAAGTCGTCCGGAACATCCACCTTCGGCAGATTTAATGCCAGGAAGGCGAAAAATTGCTTTGGTGATCAGTATCTCCGTTATCCAAACAAGGCGGATTTCTGCGCGGTCGCGAAGTGCTGCGCCGTCATCCTGCCATGTCGCGCGCCATCTGCCGCAGCAGGAATTTCTGGATCTTGCCGGTGGAGGTCTTGGGCAATTCGATGAACACCACATGCCGTGGCACCTTGAAGCGCGCCAGATGCTGGCGGGCATGGGCGATGATGTCGCTCTCGCTGACCTCGTGGCCGTGGCGCAGCTCGACGAAGGCGCACGGGCTCTCGCCCCATTTCTCGTCGGGCTTGGCGACCACGGCGGCGAACAACACTGCGGGATGGCGGGCGAGCGCATCTTCAACTTCGATGGAGGAAATATTCTCGCCGCCGGAAATGATGATGTCTTTGCTGCGGTCCTTCAACTGGATATAGCCGTCGGGATGCATCACGCCCAAATCGCCGGTATGGAACCATCCGCCGGCAAACGCTTCGCGGGTGGCTGCGGCATTCTTCAGATAGCCGCGCATCACGATATTGCCGCGCATCATCACCTCGCCCAGGGAGGTGCCGTCGGCGGGCACCGGGTCCATGGTGGCGGGATCGAGCACCGAAAGCGTCTCCAGCGCATGATAGCGCACGCCTTGGCGGGCCTTCTTGGCGGCGCGGCCGGGACCGTCCAATGTGTCCCATTCCGCGTGCCACTCATTGACCACTGCCGGACCATAGACTTCGGTCAGGCCATAGACATGCACCACGTCGAAGCCCGCTTCGGCCATTGCCGCCAACACCGATTCCGGCGGGGGCGCGGCAGCGGCCATGAAGGTGACTTTCTGCGGAAAGCTGCGGCGCTCTGCCTCGCTCGCATGGATCAGGGCGGACATCACCACGGGCGCGCCGCACAGATGCGTGACGCCATGCGTCGCCAGCGCTTCATAGATCGCGTCCGCCCGCACCCAGCGCAGACAGACATGTGTGCCCGCCGTAACCGACAGGGACCAGGGCATGCACCAGCCATTGCAGTGGAACATCGGCAGGGTCCACAGCAGCACCGGATGGCGGCCCATGCTACCGGCGATGATGTTGCCATAGCCCATCAGGGCGGCGCCCCGGTGATGATAAACCACGCCTTTGGGATTTCCCGTCGTGCCCGATGTATAGTTCAGCGCGATGGCGTCCCATTCGTCCGCGGGCCACAGCCATTCGAATTCCGGATCGCCGGCGGCCAGGAACGCCTCATAGTCGAAATCCCCCAGCCGTTCGCCGGTTTGCGGAAATTCAGGGTCGTCATAGTCGATCACCAGGGGCGGTGCTTTCAATTGCGCCAGCGCCGCCTTCACCGTGGGGGCGAATTCGCGGTCGGTGATGAGGGCCTTCGCCCCGCCATGCTCCAGCATGAAGGCGATGGCGGCGGCATCCAGCCTCGTGTTCAGGGCATTGAGCACCCCGCCCGCCATCGGCACGCCATAATGCGCTTCCAGCAGGGGTGGGGTGTTGGACAGCATCGCTGCCACGACATCGCCTTTGCGGATGCCCTTTGCTGCGAGCGCCGAGGCGAGCCGGCGACTGCGGGCATAGAATTCGGCATAGCAAAAACGCTGGCGGCCGTGAATGATGGCGGTCCGCGTCGGGAATACCGCCGCGGCCCGTTCCAGGAATTGCAGCGGAGTCAGCGGCTGGTAATTGGCAGGATTTCTATCCAGCCCAATCTCGAAGGGATTGGCGCCCAGCTTGATTGGCTTCATCACGGGCAAACGGCGGCGCAAGGCCTGCTTGCGAGGCGCCACGGACAGGCGCGGCACGGCCTTTTTTACGGTCTTCTTGATCGGCGCCTTTTTGGGCGTCCGCTTTTTCGCGGCGAGCTTTGAGCGCCGCGGGACTTTCTTGCTTTTTTTGCTTTTTGAGCGCCCGGCCACACGGAACTCCAACGAAAGTCACGGCAAGCTAGAGAAACCACGTTTGTTCAGCAAGTTGGACGAAGCCACGCGCCATTGCTAGGAAGGCAGGCCTGAAGGGTTGGAGTCCAATGTCGGAAATCGCCAAGCCGCGCGGCCTGCGCGCCGTCTATGCCTGGATGCTGGAAAACGCCTCTGGCCCGCATGCCTGGGCGGCGCTGGCATTGTTCGCGTTTGCCGAGGCGTCCTTCTTTCCCATCCCACCCGATGTGATGTTGCTGCCGATGATGGTAGCGGACCGCCGCAGAGCCTTCCGCCTGGCGGCCTGGTGTACCCTGTGGTCGGTGCTGGGCGGCATGTTGGGTTATGCGATCGGCGCGCTGTTCTGGGACTCCGCCGGCCAGTGGATCATCCAGACGCTGCATATACCGCTGGTCAAGGTCGAGCATTACCGCGAGACCTTCGCTGCCCATGCCTATATGATCGTGGTCCAAGGCCTGACGCCGATTCCCTACAAGCTGGTGACCATCGCCTCAGGGCTGGCCGGGGTGCCCTTCCTGGCCTTCATGCTGTTCTCCGCCATCACCCGCACTTTTCGTTTCCTGGTGCTGGAAGGCTTGCTGGTGCATTTTTTCGGCGCCCAGGCCAAGCAATTGCTGGACAAATATCTGGAGGCCGCGCTGATCGTGTTCCTGGCGGCGGTTGTGCTGGGGATCGCGGCGGTGATCCTGCTTTAGATATTGCTCTGGGCTATTCCCGCTTCGCGAGGCCCTTGCCGACGATTCCGATACGGTCTTCGCGATCTCGGTCTTGTTTTGTCGCGGTTCCGGACAGAAAACCGTTACGCTTTTCCTGGAGCCGCTCTCGCGAGGCGGATGGAAATCAGTCCTGCTCCAGCTCGCTCGATGTCTTATAGTCGTCGGGCGCGGGCGCGCCGGCGGAGGGCGCATCCGGGGCTGCGAGGGTTTCGGACACCGGCCTCAAGCTCGCGCCTTTTTTCGCCGTCCGCTTCTCAGTTCGCTCATTCTTGGCCGCTACCCGCGCCACTGCCAGATCAAGCTCCAGCTGCGAGGTCAGGCCCAGGGTCACCGGGTCCACCGCCTTGATGTTGGATGCATTCCAGTGCGAGCGCTCGCGAATCTTGTGGATGGTAGCTTTGGTGGTGCCGACCAGCTTGATGATGTCGCTGTCGGAAAATTCCGGATGGTTGCGGATCAGCCAATAGACCGCGTCGGGCTTGTCCTGGCGCTTGGAAACCGGGGTGTAGCGCGGGGCGCGTTTCAGCCGCACACTGGGCATCTTGTGCTTGGGCGGTGCCATTTTCAGGCGCTTCTTCGGATCCTTTTCGGCTTCGGCGATCTGCTCACGGCTGAGCTGTCCCGACGCGACCGGGTCCTGGCCCTTGATCCCCTTGGCCACGTCCTCGTCGGCGATCCCCTTCACTTCCAGAGGATGCAGGCCGCAGAAATCGGCGATCTGCTCGAAGGAAAGCGAGGTGTTGTCCACCAGCCAGACGGCGGTGGCCTTGGGCATCAGGGGCTTGGTTTCGGCGGCCATGACAAAATTCTTTCCTTTCCCGGGCGGCCCTTTCGGGCCGTCCCTTCGCTCGATGATCCAATTTTCGAGGAAGGTCCGTGTTTTAGCGGGTCGAAACGCGCGAGGAAAGGGAATTCGAGCCCGGCGGCGGCTTCCGGGATGCCGGGTTGCCCCCGATTTCAGCTTTTATTGACCTTTTTTTGCCAGGTTTGGCGCGGGCCCCCCCGTCCGGTCGGGCGCACCACCCAGAGGTGAGGGCGATGACGGCTTTCCGGCGCTATTCCAGAGACACCCCGACCCGGCAGTTCCATGAATTGGTCGATCTCTACAAGCAGATGCACGCCGCCGGCTATGTCGCCCAGCGCGGCGAGGAGAGTGTTGCAATCGCCGCCGCCAGCGCCTTTCCCGGCGACGCCCTGCCGATGTGGTCGGCTTTCATCCGCGAGGAAATATTGCGCTACGGCTCGCATAGCCTGCTCGACTATGGTGCAGGCAAGGCGCGTTACTACAAACAGCCGCAGCAATTCATCCAGCATGGCGGCACCGTTCATACCGGCATGTTGCGGCCCTACTGGAACAATATCGAAATCCACACCTACGAACCGGCCCTGGGCGATGTCTTGCCGGACCGCAAATTCGATTGTGTGGTGAATGCCGACGTTCTTGAACATGTCTTTGCCGGCGACATCCCCTGGGTGGTGAACGAGATGTTTTCGCTCGCGAGCCATTTCGTGTTCTGCAATATCGCCTGCTATCCGGCTCAGGCGCGCCTGCCCACGGGCGAGGACGCCCATATCATGGTGCGGACACCAGACTATTGGCACGGTGTGTTCGACATCGTCGCCAATAACCATCCTGGCGTGGATTACGTGCTGGCGTGCTCGATGGGTTGGGGCCTCGACAAGTCGCTGATCTACCGTCGCATTCCTTTTGAGACCTTGCACCAGGGGAACAAATACGCGGTCGCCTGATCGGCGTGCTTTAAATGGCCAGAAGAATCTTGCCGATATGTCCGCCCGCGGCCATGTAGCGATGCGCGGCCTGCGCCTCTCCGAGGGGAAAGATTTTGTCGGTCACGGGTTTGATACGGCCCGCGCCGAGCAGCGGCCAGACCTCCCCGAGCAGCGCATCGCGGATTGCCGTCTTTTCGGCGTCGGTGCGGGAGCGCAGGGTGGACGCCATCAATGACAGGCGCTTGACCAGCAGCGGAGCGAAATCAATCTCGACCCGCGAACCCTTCTGATAGGCGATGTTGACGACCCTTCCCCACAGCGCCGCCGCCTTCAGGTTGCGCTGGATGTAATCGCCGCCGACCATGTCCAGGATCACATCGATGCCGTGTCCCCCGGTTTCGTTCCGCACGATCTCGACAAAATCTTCTGTCTTGTAGTCGATGGCCCGGTGCGCTCCCAGACGCAGACAGGCGGCGCATTTTTCCGCCGAGCCCGCGGTGGCGAACACGGCATGACCGCGAGCCGCGAACATCTGGATCGCCAGGCTGCCGATGCCGCTGCTGCCGCCATGGACCAGCAGGCTCTCGCCGGGTTTCAGACGCGCGGAATCGACGATATTGGTCCAGGCGGTGAACAGCGCTTCGGGCAGACCGGCCGCTTCCTTGGCATCGACCGCAGGCGGCAGCGGCAGCACGGTTCCTGCCGGCGCGACGGCGAATTCGGCATAGCCGCCGCCCGAAATAAGCGCGCAGACCGTGTCGCCGACCGAAAAACCTGAATCGCCGTCACCCAGTCCGGCAACCGTGCCCGACACTTCCATGCCTGGCGTATCGGGCGCGCCCGGCGGCGGCGGGTAACGCCCCTGCGCCTGCAACAGGTCGGCGCGGTTGAGGCCGGCGGCGGCGACTGCAATCAGCACTTGTCCCGGGCCGGGCTGCGGTACGGCGATGTCCCGCAGCACGAGACGATAATCGGGCCCCGGCTGCTCGATTTGGATGGCTTTCATGGCCGGCTTGCGCTGCCTCGGATTTGCGTTTCACATTAGCCTCATGCCCGACAGCGAGAGAAGAGGGATGGACAGCAACGATCTGGAACCGCGAAAAAAGAAAATGCCCGATATTGTATTGGGGGAAGATATTTCCACCCTGTCGGCGCATGAACTGCAAGCGCGAATCACTTGCCTGGAAGAGGAGATCGCGCGCTGCCGCGAAGCGATTAAGGCCCGCACCGCAACACGTTCCGCGGCGGAGGGTTTTTTCAAACGCTGACTGCAGCATCAACGTTAATCCGGGCGTTTAGCGCGATTTACCAACAGTAATGCTTTGCGCCGACGACAGAGCTTGCTAGCGTCACCGCTTGCAACGAGGATCCTTATGCGCAGGACCGAAAACGAGATTGCCGAAGATCTGACCTTCCACAGCTTTATCGCTTCGGCGCTGTTCGAACGCACCTTTGATGAAGGCATGGCGCTGGTGGAGGAGACCGCGCGCTATCTGGATGGCGCCGGCCGCGTGGAGGCGCGCGCGCTGCCGCGCAAGGCGGCGATCCTTTACGCGGGTGAAAGCATGCGTATCACCACAAGGCTGATGCAGACGGCAAGCTGGCTTCTGGTGCAGCGCGCGGTGCGCGATGGGGAAATGGAGCCCGATGCGGCGTTCAGCGATCGTTATCGGCTGGGCTCGAAGGAACTATGCATGGCGGGAAGCGCCGAAGGCGTCGAGCTGCTTCCGGTGATCTTGCGTGACCTGCTCAAACGCAGCGAAAGCCTTTACCGGCGCATCGCGCGGTTGGACGAAGTGCTGTTCGACAAGAGGGCGGATCAGGCGCCCGGCGCGCGGGCGCATCTCTCCCGCCTGGAACAGGCGTTCGGCGGCGAGTAGGCGAAGCACGGCTTGCCCCGACGCCACGCAGCAAAAAGCGGCCCCGACGGGACCGCCTTATTGCAGAATTCTTCCGACCTAGCCCTTTACGAAGCCGGCGAACTTTTTGTTGAAGCGGGCCGGGAGCATTGCGCAGGCGAGCGAAGCGAAGCCGTTGCGCGTGCGACCAGAAAATTAAGGGCGAACCCCGCTTCCCTTAGGACTTCACGAAGCCGGCGAACTTTTTGTTGAAGCGGGTGAGCCTTCCGCCGCGGTCCATCAACTGCTGCTGACCGCCTGTCCAGGCCGGATGGGTGGTGGGGTCGATGTCCAAGGTGACCTTCTGTCCCGCCGCGCCATAGGTCGTGCGTGTCTTATAGGTCGAGCCGTCGTTCAGCTGAACTTCGACAAAGTGATAATCCGGGTGGATGCCCTTTTTCATGACACGGAACCTTTTGGTGGCGGGCGTATTCCAACAGGCCCTCCGAGAGCCGGGGCTTATACGGGAGGGTCCTTGCAGAGGCAAGGGCGAGGCAATAGGCCCATTTATCTGGACGGTTCCGCCCTATATACAGCCTCGACCCGTTAAAGAGGCACCGCTTTTGGCCAGGGGCGACACCAGTTTTACCAGCGAGACCGCCCGTGCGGCGGCCCGGCGCCCCAAGGCCCGATCGCTGACGCCGCTGCGCAGCCTGCTGCCCTTTCTCGAACCTTATCGCGGGCGGATCGTGCTTGCCCTTGTGGCCCTGCTGGTCGCAGCCGCCGCCACCCTGGTGCTGCCGGCACTGGGACGCGGACTGATCGATCATCCCCTGTCGGCGGGCGAAGCCGAGGCGATCAGTCACTATTATTTCGCGTTTGTCGCCGCTGCGGCGATTTTGGCCGTGTCTTCGGCCTCGCGTTTCTATCTTGTCACCTGGATCGGCGAACGGGTGGTGGCGGACATCCGCAAAGCGGTATTCGACAATGTGCTGGCCCTCAGCCCGCAATTTTTCGAAGTGACCCGCACGGGGGAAGTGCTGTCGCGCCTCTCCGCCGACACGACCTTGATCCAGACGGTCGTGGGGTCGTCCCTCTCGGTGGCGATGCGCAGCCTGGTCACCACCACCGGCGGCCTGGTGCTGATGTTCGTGACCAGCCTGAAGCTTGCCATGCTGATCGTGGCCGCGGTGCTGCTGGTGATGCTGCCGATGCTGTTGTTCGGGCGCTGGGTGCGCAAACTGTCGCGCGCCAGCCAGGACTCCATCGCCGATACCAGCGCGCGGGCGGGCGAGACCCTCAATGCCGTGCCCACCGTGCAGGCCTTCACCCAGGAGAATTACGAGCGCGCCGCCTATGGGGCTGCGGTGGAGCGTTCGTTCGAGCTGGCGCGCAGCCGCACCCGCGCGCGGGCTTTGCTGACCATCCTTGCCATTTTCACAGCTTTCACGGCGCTGGCGACGGTCCTGATGGTAGGACTGTATGACATCATTGCCGGGCGCATGACCGGTGGCCTTCTGGTTCAGTTCATTTTCTACGGCGTGCTGGCGGCCGGCGGGGTCGGGTCGCTATCAGAAACCTGGGGCGATCTGCAACGCGCCGCGGGCGCGTCGGAGCGGCTGATGGAATTGCTGCACGAGGTTCCGGCCGTGGCGGCGCCCGTCCGCCCCCTGTCCCTGCCGGCCAGGCCGGGCGGCGCGATCTCGTTCGAGGATGTGACGTTCCATTATCCTTCACGGCCCGATTATAAGGCGCTGAACGGCTTCACCTTGCGCGTGGAACGGGGCGAGGCAGTGGCGCTGGTGGGGCCGTCGGGCGCAGGAAAGTCCACCGTGTTCCAATTGATGCTGCACTTTTTCAATACCCAGCGCGGCAGCATCCGGTTCGACGGAATCGATATCAGCCAGCTCGATCCGGCCGATCTGCGTCGCCATATCGCCGTGGTGGCCCAGGACCCGGTGATCTTTTCCGGCAGCATCCGATCCAATATCGCCTATGGCCGCGACGGCGCCGACGAGGCGGAGATCCGCAGGGCCGCCGACGCCGCGGCGGCGACCGAATTCATCCAGGCACTGCCGTCGGGGTTCGACACATTGGTGGGGGAACGCGGCATCACTTTGTCGGGCGGCCAGCGCCAGCGGCTGGCGATCGCGCGCGCCATCTTGCGCGATGCTCCGTTACTATTGCTGGACGAGGCGACCAGCGCCCTGGATGCCGAGAATGAGAGACTGGTGCAGACCGCCCTCGCCAATCTGATGGTGAACCGCACCACTTTGGTGATCGCCCATCGGTTTGCCACGATCCAACGCCTTGCGCGCATCGTGGTGATCGATCAAGGGCGAGTGGTGGCCGAAGGCAGTCATGTCCAACTGGTGGCGCAAGGCGGGCTTTACGCGCGGCTCGCCTCCCTGCAATTCGCCGGCGGTGCGGCATGAGGGTGCGCAATTCCTTTTTGCGCTCGGGCTTGACCGTGGCGGCCGTCGTCGGTGTCGTGCTTGCCGGCATCATTGCGCGCGGGATCCAGGCCAATGGGGTGTTTTCGTCCGTAACGCCAGGCTTTTCGGGCACTTGCCAGTCCCTGGCCGTGCCGGGTGTGGCCGACATAGAGATCGACACCGCCGATCATCTGGCGTTGCTGGCGGTGCGGGATGCGCGCCATCCGGGGCCGCGCGACGGCATTTATGCCCTCGGTCTTTCGGGTTCGCCCGCGCTGACCCGGCTTGCGGGCACGCCGGCCGACTTCCATCCCGGCGGCATCGCGACCTATCGCACCCCCGGCGGGCTTCTGCTGATGGCGGTGAACCATCGCAGCGGCGGCCGATCCAGCATCGATACGTTCCTGCTGACGCGGAAGGATGGTGTTTTGTCGCTGGCGGCGCAGGGCGCCATAGAAGGCGGCCTGTTGCGCGATCCTCAGGACATCGCGATCGTCGGGCAGAACAATTTTTATGTCAGTAATGGCATCACCGGCCGCAATGCGCTGATGCGGGCGCTGCAGCGCTACGGCATCATGCCGGGGGGCGATATCGTCTATTTCAACGGCATGTCCTTCCGCGAGGTGGTCAATGGAATTTCCGGCGGCAGCGGCCTGGCAGTGACGGCCGATGGAGGGCATGTGATCGCCGCCGCTCTCACCGGCCGCAGTCTCGTTTCCCTGAGCCGCGAATCCTTTACCGGCAATCTCAGCCAGGCGGGGCAACTTGCCCTGCCGTCAGGTCCCGACCGGATAACCGTTGAGGGAAACACGCTGTGGGTGGCGGGACACGCCAATCTGCTGTCCTGGCGCGGCTTCGGGCAAGACCCGGCGGCGCGCATTTCGTCGCAGATTTTTCGCGTGCAATTGGCGGGCGGGGTGCCGCAATCGGCGGAGCAGGTTTATGGCAATGACGGAGACGAGATCGCCGGGGCGGCGGTGGCCGCTGCCGCCGGCGAGCGCCTGCTGATCGGCTCGCCGCTGGACGGCAAGCTGCTCGATTGCACGATGAAGTGAAAGGCGCTTCCGGGCGCCGCGATTTCAGGCGACCTGCGAAGCCTCGTCGCCCTGCGGATCGCGCAGCACATAGCCGCGGCCCCACACGGTTTCGATGTAATTGGCGCCGTCGGTGGCAGCAGCCAGCTTCTTGCGCAGCTTGCAGATGAACACGTCGATGATCTTCAACTCCGGCTCGTCCATGCCGCCGTAAAGATGGTTGAGGAACATTTCCTTGGTGAGGGTGGTGCCCTTGCGCAGGGAGAGAAGTTCCAGCATCTGATATTCCTTGCCGGTCAGATGGACCCGCGCGCCGTCGACTTCCACCGTCTTGGCGTCGAGATTGACGGTCAGCTTGCCGGTGGTGATCACCGACTGGCTATGGCCCTTGGAGCGGCGCACTACCGCCTGGATGCGGGCAACCAGCTCGTCCTTGTGGAAGGGCTTGGTCATGTAATCGTCGGCGCCGAAGCCCAGCGCCTTTACTTTCGCTTCGACGATGGCGTTGCCCGAAAGGATGAGAACCGGCGTCTGCACTTTCGCGAGGCGCAGGCTTTTCAGAACCTCGAA